>PFJY01000121.1 GCA_002784065.1 Hydrogenophilales bacterium CG_4_10_14_3_um_filter_58_23
CTCATACCTGAATTGGAAAATACTGCGCCGACAGAGTTATCCACGCAAATCATGAATGGGACGTTGGCCTCAGTCTATAAACCGGATAAAATGACCCCGAACTGGTCCACTGAAGGAACAAATCCCATGAACCCGCCCGCTTTCAAATTCCCCAAGCCATTCGGCGCGGTTCTGTCGCTGCTGCCAACGTACCCGCATTCGCTACTCTTCAGCCAGGCGCTGAACTTGGCGCTGGGCCGCATCATCCAGCCCGACCTGCTGGAACCGCTGCATGGCAAGCTGATCAGCATCCGCGTAACCGATGCTGGCATCCGTCTTTTCTTCTCCATCAACGCCACCGGCTTTGTCGCCTGCAAGGCGGGCAAAACGCCCGATCTGACCATCAGCGCCAGCGCTTACGATTTTATCCTGCTCGGCACACGCAAGGAAGACCCGGACTCCCTGTTTTTCAACCGCCGCCTGGTGGTGGAGGGCGATACCGAACTCGGCCTGATCGCCAAGAACGCGCTCGATGCGATAGAGCTGCCGAAACTCGAACTATCCCAGTTCATGCCCGGCCCGGTATTGGAAAAAGTCGCGTCCCGCCTGCTTGCCGCCGGGCGTTAATTTTTTGTCGTCCTGCGGGAGAATTAACCTTTTATCTCTTCTTGACACACCACAAGATAGTGAGTAAATTTAACACAGAATCACAACATATTGTGGTTTACACTATTCGTCAATCAAGCCCATGCTCCCTGAAGCGTAGAGCAAGAGCCATCTCATAAAAACAGGTCAGGAGGCAGTAATGGCAGCCAATCAGCCGGAAAGCGGCAGCATCAATCTGGTTTCACTTCCCAAGGGTGTCATCAAGCGCGACGGGTCATTAGCCCCGTTCGACTCGGAAAAAATCCGTTCCGCCATCCAGCGGGCCGGTGCCGCCAGCGGTGATTTCGATGCCAGTGAAGCACTTCTGCTTACCGCCCAGGCGGTCAAGGTTCTGATCCACAAATTCCGCGCCGAGCCGCCGCACATCGAGAAAATCCAGGATGCCGTCGAGCAGGTGCTGATTACCGCCAACCACCTCAAAACCGCCCGTGCCTACATCGTCTACCGCGAGCAGCACACCAAGCTGCGCCTGGATCGGAAAACGGTGGTGGACGTGGAAAGCTCGATCAACGAATACCTCGACCAGATGGACTGGCGCGTCAACGCCAACGCCAACCAGGGTTACAGCCTGGGCGGCCTGATCCTCAACGTGTCCGGGAAAGTGGTCGCCAACTACTGGCTGAATCACGTCTATCCGCCGGAAGTCGGCATCGCGCACCGCGAAGGCGACATCCACGTGCATGACCTGGACATGCTGGCCGGCTACTGCGCCGGCTGGTCGCTGCGCACCCTGCTGCACGAGGGCCTCAACGGCGTGCCGGGCAAAGTCGAGGCCGGCCCGCCCAAGCACATGTCTTCCGCCGTCGGCCAGATCGTCAACTTTCTCGGCACCCTGCAGAACGAGTGGGCCGGCGCACAGGCTTTTTCGTCCTTCGACACCTACATGGCGCCCTTCATCCGCAAGGACAATCTGCCCTATGCCTACGTCAAACAGTACATCCAGGAACTGATCTACAACCTCAACGTGCCGTCGCGCTGGGGCACCCAGACGCCGTTTACCAACCTGACCTTCGACTGGGTCTGCCCGGAAGACCTGCGCGAGCAGATCCCCATCGTCGGCGGCAAGGAAATGCCGTTCAGCTATGGCGATCTTCAGGTCGAAATGGACATGATCAACCGCGCCTACATCGAGGTGATGACCACCGGAGACGCCAAAGGGCGGGTGTTCACTTTCCCCATCCCGACCTACAACATGACGCCGGACTTCCCGTGGGAAAGCGAAAACGCCACCCTGCTGTTCGAGATGACGGCAAAATATGGCTTGCCCTATTTCCAGAATTTCATCAATTCCGAGCTCAAGCCCAACATGGTGCGCTCGATGTGCTGCCGCCTGCAGCTCGATCTGCGCGAGCTTCTGAAGCGCGGCAACGGCCTTTTCGGCAGCGCCGAGCAGACCGGTTCGGTAGGCGTGGTCACCATCAACTGCGCCCGCCTGGGTTACCTCTACCAGAACAACGAGGAGGCCCTGCTCAGCCGCCTCGACGAACTGATGGAAATCGGCAAGAACAGCCTGGAGATCAAGCGCAAGGTGATTCAGCGCCACATGGACGCGGGACTGTTCCCCTACACCAAGCGCTACCTCGGCACCTTGCGCAACCACTTCTCCACGCTGGGCGTCAACGGCATCAACGAGATGATCCGCAACTTCACCCACGACGAGCACGACATCACGACCGACTGGGGCCACGCTTTCGCGGTGCGCCTGCTCGACCACGTGCGTGCCAGGATGCTCGCCTTCCAGGAAGAAACCGGCCACATGTACAACCTGGAAGCGACGCCGGCTGAAGGCACCACTTATCGCTTCGCCAGGGAGGACCGCAAGCGCTTCGCTGACATCATCCAGGCTGGCACCAAGGAGATGCCCTACTACACCAACTCCTCGCAACTGCCGGTTGGCTTCACCGACGACCCGTTCGAGGCGCTGGAACGGCAAGAAGTGTTACAGAAAAAGTACACTGGCGGCACCGTGTTGCACCTCTACATGACCGAGCGCATCACCAGCGCGGAAGCCTGCAAGACGCTGGTGCGCCGCGCACTGGAACGGTTTGGCCAGCCTTATATCACGATTACGCCGACGTTCTCGATTTGTCCGACGCACGGGTATCTTGATGGCGAACACAAGTTCTGCCCGAAATGCGACCAGGAGCGCCTGGCCGAAAAACGCAACCAAAAGTTGGCAGCAGCCTGACCAACTCCCTGTAACAGTATTATAAGGAGAATACCATGACCGATTTGTCCAACCAGACCAACCTCAGTAGCAATGAAATAATTTTGACCGACGAGGAGCGCCAGCCCTGCGAAGTGTGGACTCGCGTGATGGGCTACCATCGACCGGTGTCTTCGTTCAACATCGGCAAAAAAGGCGAGCATTACGAGCGCAAGTTCTTCCAGGAATGCCGCACCAAGCTGGCGGCCTGATTTCGGCACGTCCGAAAAATGCGAGAGCGGTTGAACGCTCTCGCTTTTTTCGCTACGAATCATTCATCTTGTCTAACCTCGCCACAAGCAGCATTCCGACTTTCTATCCGCTGAAAACTACCCGCGCATGAAAGATCGTATGCAAATCGGCGGACTGACTCCGCTGACCAGCACTGACTACCCCGGCTGCCTGGCAGCAGTGATTTTTTGCCAAGGCTGCCCTTGGCGCTGCGGCTATTGCCACAATCCCCATCTGATTCCCCGCCATGGCGAACAGGTGTTGGAATGGTCAGCCGTGATGAGATTCCTGCGCCGTCGCCAAGGACTGCTGGATGCGGTCGTATTCAGCGGTGGCGAACCCACTCTGCAGGACGACCTCCAGTCCGCTATCAACGAAGTCCGCGAGCTCGGCTTCAAAATCGGGCTGCATACCGGTGGCGCTTACCCGTCACGCCTGAAGGAACTATTACCCAATCTAGACTGGGTAGGCATGGACATCAAGACTAGCCGCGCGGATTACGTCAAGGTAACGGGCACCCCGGAAAGCGGTGACAAGGCTTGGCAAAGCGCGGGGCTGCTGCTGGAAAGCGGCATTCCGCATGAATTCCGCACCACGGTGCATCCGTTGTATCACACCCCGGATTCGCTACTGCGACTGGCGGATGAATTGCGCGGACTAGGAGCAAAACATTACGTACTGCAGGAATTCAGGCCCCAGGGTTGCGCCGACGCAGCCGTCAGCACTTACGCAGCCCGGGAACTTCTGGACGATGCGCTATGCAGCCGCATCGGCGCGATGTTCGAGACCTTCTCCGTGCGGTATGCATAAAAGCGCCCTTGCAACAGGCATTCCATACCTGCTGTTGCAAGGGCATCAAGGTGGAAAATTCGGCAGGCGCCGACTTCCTATTTGGCTGGTTGGAAAGTGTTGGTCACCAGCGGCTGCGCGTCGGTCTGCGGCGCATGGCACTCGTTGCAGTTGTAGCGCGCCATCGAGATATGCGTCAACTCCTTGCCGTCCCGGTCCTTATAATGACTGCCCCCGATCTTGGGTGCATTCTCTTCCTTGTAGAAAGGACGATCATGGCACTCCAGGCAGCGGTTTTTCTTGAGGTCGATGCGATAGCCCTCGATCTTGTGCGGGATCAGCGGCGGCTGCTGTTCGAAGCTGCGAGCGATCTTTTCCTGCTTGCCTGGCGTCTTGCCCTGATATTCCGGCAAAGCCGGAGCCCGATCCGCTTCAGTTATCTGGTTGAGCCGCAATGGCTGCGGTTTTTCCACGGGGTTAGTCGCGCAGGACGCGAAAAAAATGGTCGACAATGCCACGGCGGCAAGTGTCACGGTTAGCTTGTAGCGGGTTGCCATATTAAATTCCTCCTTGGCGTTTAACTTTCAAAATCTGTCTCTGATGAGAGAATCAACAGTTCCGACCAAGGGAAGGTCCCGGTCATCAACCGGCGCCTTCCCCATCGTCAAGGACTAAACCTTGACGACCTTGACCGCGCATTTCTTGTAGTCGGTTTCCTTGGAAATCGGGCAGGTGGCATCCAGGGTCAACTTGTTCACCAAACGGCTTTCATCAAACCAGGGAATAAATACCAAACCGACCGGAGGTTTGTTGCGTCCACGCGTCTCCACGCGAGTCACCACCTCCCCGCGACGGCTGACCACTTTAACCGCGTCACCGCGCTTCAAGCCACGTTTCTTGGCATCGTCGGGGTGCATGAACACCCATGCGTCCGGGAATGCCTTGTGCAGTTCCGGCACACGCTGCGTCATGGAACCGGAATGCCAATGCTCCAGCACGCGACCGGTGGACAGCCACATATCGTATTCCTTGTCCGGGGACTCGGCAGGCGGTTGATAGGGCAGGGCGAAGATCACCGCCTTGCCGTCCGGCTTGCCGTAGAAGCGGATTCCTTCGCCTTTTTTGACGTAGGGATCGTAGCCTTCGCGGAAACGCCACAAGGTTTCCTTGTTGTCCACCACCGGCCAGCGCATGCCGCGCGTCTTGTGATACTGCTCGAACTGGGCCAGGTCATGGCCGTGGCCGCGTCCGAACGAGGCATATTCCTCGAACAGCCCTTTCTGCGCATAAAAGCCGAAATGCTCGGATTCGGTGTTGGGATGACCTTTCTGAATCTCCGACAACGGGAACTTGTTCACCTGGCCGTTGGCATAAAGAACATCAAACAGGGTCTTGCCTTTATATTCCGGCATCTTGGCAACCAGATCGGCCGGCCACACCTCCTCGACCTTGAAGCGCTTGGAGAACTCCATCACTTGCCACAAGTCGGATTTGGCATCGCCTTGCGCCTTCACCTGTTGGCGCCAGAACTGGGTGCGCCGTTCGGCGTTGCCATAAGCGCCTTCCTTCTCCATCCACATGGCAGTAGGCAGAATCAGGTCGCTCGCCATGGCCGTCAGGGTCGGATAGGGGTCGGAAACGACGATAAAGTTGGCCGGATTGCGGTAGCCCGGATAGGTTTCCCCATTCATGTTGGCCGCAGCCTGCATGTTGTTGTTGCACTGCACCCAGTAAAAATTGAGCTTGCCGTCCTTCAACATGCGGTTTTGCAGCACGGCGTGAAAGCCCGGTTTCTCCGGAATGGTTCCGGCGGGCAGTTTCCAGATTTTCTCGGCAAGCTCGCGGTGCTTGGGATTCATCACCACCAGGTCGGCGGGCAAACGATGCGAGAAGGTGCCGACCTCGCGCGCGGTGCCGCAAGCCGAAGGCTGGCCGGTCAGTGAGAAAGGCCCGTTGCCGGGCTCGGCAATTTTGCCCACCAGCAGATGCACGTTGTAGATCATGTTATTGACCCAAGTGCCACGGCTGTGCTGGTTGAATCCCATGGTCCAGTAGGACACCACCTTGGTTTTCGGGTCGGCATAAGTTTTGGCCAGTGCTTCCAGGTTTTCCTTGGGAACGCCGGAAAGTTTGGCCGTGTAGTCCAGCGTGTATCCCGAGACGAACTGCTTGAATTCGTCGAAGGTCATCGGCGCAGCCTTGCCGGGCGCGCCCTTGGGCTTGCCGTCGGCACCGGGATAGCCATTGTTGTTGGCAACCTGTTCCAACGGATGATTCGGGCGCAGGCCGTAGCCAATGTCGGTTACACCCTTGGCAAAGTTGACGTGCTTCTTGACGAAATCCTCGTTCACCGCGTTGTTCTGGATAATGTAGTTGCAGATGTAATTGAGAATCGCCAGATCGGTCTGCGGTGTGAAAATCAGTTCATTGTCCGCCAGTTCGCAGGAACGATGCTTGAAAGTGGACAGCACATGCACTTTCACGTCCTTGCCGGTCAAACGCCGGTCGGTGAGACGCGACCACAGGATCGGGTGCATCTCCGCCATGTTGGAGCCCCACAACACGAAAGCATCTGCATTTTCCAGGTCGTCATAGCAGCCCATCGGCTCGTCGATGCCGAAGGTGCGCATGAAGCCGGCCACGGCGGAAGCCATGCAGTGACGTGCGTTGGGGTCGAGGTTGTTAGAGCGGAAACCGGCCTTGTACAACTTGGCGGCCGCATAACCCTCCCAGATCGTCCATTGGCCGGAACCGAACATCCCCACTGCGGTCGGTCCCTTGGCCTTGAGCGTCGCCTTGCACTTCTCGGCCATGACATTGAACGCTTGATCCCAGGAAATCGGGGTGAACTCGCCATTCTTGTCGAACTTGCCGTCTTTCATGCGCAACATCGGCGAAGTCAGCCTGTCCTTGCCATACATGATCTTGGACAGGAAATAACCCTTGATGCAGTTGAGGCCCCTGTTCACCGGCGCATCGGGATCACCCTGGGTGGCCACCACGCGACCGTCTTTAGTACCCACCAGCACGCCGCAACCAGTACCGCAGAAGCGGCATACGCCCTTGTCCCATTTGACCCCGGCGTCGCCGCCAGCGGCCGCCAGCGCCTCTTTCACACCTGGCACCGTCACCCCCGCCGCAACAGCCGTCGCGGCTACCGCACTAGTCTTGATAAATTCCCGTCGCGTCAACTTCATTTCAAGCCTCCTCACAAAAAAATCCATTTCTCAAAATCGTTCAAGCAGCCACCTCTGCGACAATCTCGCCGATCGTCACGGCAGAAACCGGACACGGCCCAAAACACGCCCCACAGCCGGTACAGGCAGCAGGAGCAACTTCCGGTCGGGCAACCGCGCCGACAGAAATTCTGAAGCGAATAGCGCCAACCGGGCAGGAATCACCGCAGGTGCGACACATGACCTGCTTCAAAGTCAGGCAGGATGGCGCGATGACGGCCTTCAATGGCCAAGGCGCATCATCAGTCCGCTTGTTTATAGCTCCGCTTTTGCACTTCTCTGCGCAGTTGCCGCAGAACGTGCACTCGCCTTTGGAAAAATTTACATGGGGGAAGCCGCCCCGACCCGTTTCCAGGATTTTCTCGGGGCAAACGCCAATGCAGTCGCCGCACCGGCTGCAGGCCCCCACAAAACCCAGCTCGTCCACCGCCCAGGGTGGACGGATGATTTGTCGAGCCCCACCGAAACTCCCACGGATAAACTGCGCGCGGCTAATTCCGTTTGTCACAGAGCGCATCCCCACTTCCCTATCATGGGAATAAGATTGCGCGGAAACGGCTCGCCTAGCCTTGACATAGATCAAATATTTCAAATATCCCGGGACGTTTTCATACTAAATTTTACGAGTGCGCAGACAACATTAAATTGCATTCCCCTAAGTAAATCGGTAGTATTTTCTGTTGCTTACCCTACAGTAAAACCGACCGACTCCCGAGAGGAAACGATTTGAGTAGCACCAAGGTTCATGCGATCCTGGCCAATCTCCCTTTGTTCAAACAAATGGAACCGGAAGAAATCGACCGGATCGCGAAAAATACCAGGGAATTGCACGCTGCACGCGGAGAAATAGTGTTTCAGCGGGGCGATCCATCGCACGGCTTTTATGTCGTGGTTTACGGCCAGTTGAAGCTGGCGCTCTCGTCGCCGCAGGGAGTGGAAAAGGTGGTGCACCTGGTTGGCCCCGGTAAAACTTTTGGGGAAGCGGTGATGTTCATGGACATGCCTTATCCGGTCTATGCCCAAGCGCTGGCCGACTCCCTTCTGCTGCATATTTCCAGAGCAGCCGTGTTCGATGGAATCGAACACGACCCGATCTTCTGCCGCAAGATGCTGGCCGGGCTAAGCGGTCGGCTACACAGCCTGGTTGGCGATGTCGAAGCCTACAGCTTGCGCTCCTGCACCCAGCGGGTGATCGGCTACCTGCTGCAACATGACTGCGACAATCCTGACAGTTGCAAAGATATTCACGTCAACCTGACCGCCAGCAAAACGGTGATCGCCTCGCGCCTCAACATCTCGCCAGAAACCTTTTCCCGCGTTCTGCACGACTTGTCCGCCGCCGGTCTCATCAACGTCAAAGGGAAGGACGTGGTCATCCTGGACATGGACAAACTTCGCGCCTACGGCCAACAATGAATCAATGACTGGTTCCGGCTGACCGGGTGATTTTGTTGTAGACATTGTATTTGCCGGAAGGCTTGTTCATCGGCAAGCGCTTCACCTCCCCGAGCGTGGCGGCATCGTAGATCACCAGTGCGCCATCGTTCTCCCAGATACTCACCAGGGCATACTTGCCATCCCGGGTGAACTCCACATGCGCCGCAGTCTTGCCCGGTTCTGGTCGCAGGATTTTCACTACTTCCAGGGTGCGCTTGTCGATGATGTGCATGACATCCCGGCTCCCCGGATTGTTGCTGTTGAAGCCGTCGGTCCAGGCATAGGGGGTGTTCTCGTGGCTGCGCATGAAGAAACCTGGCCCGAGAGTTTTGATCTGTTTCACGGTCTGCCAGGTTGTCATGTCGATCACGCTCACCAGTGGCTCCTTCAGGTTGGGCGTGGCCATCACCGGCCGACCCTGGTATTCCCAGGTAATGCCTGAGCCCAAATGCGGCATGCCAGGCAAGTCGATTTCCGCCACCTTCTTGCCGGAATCGAGATCGATCACCTGCCCCTTCTTCCCGTCCCGTGCAGCGCCGATCAGGTGGCGATAGGACTGGTCGAAGAAAAAGTCATCGAGATAGTTGTCCACGGCGACACGGCGCACCGGAAAATCCTTGGCGCCATAGGGGATCTCCCATACCTCCTTCACATCCTTCAACGCTGCAACGAAGCTGCCGCGCGGCTCGGCCTGGTACACCGCAGACACCCGCGAACTCTTTCCATCCTGACCCAGCGCCGGTATCACCTTGATCAGAGTCAAATCCTCCGCGTCCAGTAGCACCAGGGAATGCGGCAGGTAGTTACCCACCAGCACCGTCTTGCCGTCGCCGGACACGGCGATGTTGCGGGTGTTGATGCCGGCGCGTACCTCCGCCACGGTTTTCAGGTTGTAGATATCAAACTTGCTGACCCAACCGTCGCGCGAGGCGAAATACACATAGCGGCCGTCCGGGGAGAATTTCGGGCCGCCGTGCAGAGCGAAGCGGGTCTGGAAACGGTGGATCGGTTCGAACTTGTCGCCATCCAGGATGGTGGCATGGTGATCGCCCAGTTCCACCACCACAAAGAGATTGAGCGGGTCTGCACTGAATACCGGCTTGTCGGGCAAGCTCCCGGACGGTTCATGCTGGAGGTGTGAGGTGATGATCTCGTCCGCCCCCCACACCGGCGTTTTAGGCAAGGGCTGGTAGATGAAATCCACCAGCGCCTGAATTTCGTCCCTGGCGAGCTTGTCGGCAAAACCCGCCATTTGGCTGGCAATGCGCCCTTCGGCGATGGTCTTGAACGCCTCTGGTCGGCGCAGGCGATCCAGATTCTCCGGCAACAGCGCCGGGCCGACACCGCCCAGGCGGTCATTGCCGTGGCAGACCACACAATGGTCGGCGTAAAGCTTTTGCACGTCGGGCGCAGCCTGAACTGCCACCGGGAGCAATGCCGATAATAATAAAAAACCTTTAAGGGCCTTATTCATTTACCAGACATCCTTCACTGAGACCGATTTCCTCGTCATCCAGATAGCAGGCCGGGTCTTCCGCCCACGGGTCACCGCTCACCTGCCAGGCGCGCACGCGGGTGTTGCCGCCGCAGATATCGAAATGGGCACATTGCCCGCAGCGCCCGCCAACCTTGCGCGGATGCGCCTTCAGCCCGGCCATGATGGGGTCGGAGGTATCGGTCCAGATCTCCGGGAACGGCCGCTCCAGCACATTGCCCAGATTGTAGTTCCACCACATGGTGTCGGGGTGCACATTGCCCAGGTTGTCGATGTTGGCAACGTTGACGCCGGAGGAATTGCCGCCCCACTGCACCAGTTTGGCACGGAGGTGGTCTTCCATCTGCGGGAAATGGCGCCGCACCCAGAACAGCAGATAGGCGCCGTCGGCGTCGTTGTTGCCGGTGACGAATTCCTTGTGCCGGCCTTCCTGCTGATAGCGCCAGCAGGTGTCGAACAGCCGTTCCATCGCCTGCCGGGTGGTCTGATGGAATGCATCGTCCTTGCGGTTCTTGTTGCCGCGACCGGCGTAGTTGAGATGCGACAGGTAAAACTTGTCCAGCGCCTCGTCTTCCATCAATTGCAGCAAGCCCGGCAGGTCGTGCGCGTTATCCTGGGTCAGGGTGAAACGGATGCCGACCTTGATGCCGCGTTCCTTGCACAAGCGAATGCCGTGCATGGATTTGTCGAACGCACCCGCCATGCGGCGGAACTGGTCGTGGGTTTCCTGAATACCGTCCAGACTGACGCCAACGTAATCGAATCCCACCGCAACAATTCGGTCGATATTACTTTCATCGATCAATGTGCCGTTGCTCGACAGGCCGACATAGAAGCCCATCTCCTTGGCACGGTGAGCAATGTCGAAAATATCCGTCCGCAGCAGCGGCTCGCCGCCGGACAGGATCAGCACCGGCACACGGAAGCGCTTGAGATCGTCCATCACGGTGTAAACGTCGGAGGTGGACAGCTCGCCAGGGAAATCCTTGTCGGCGGAAATCGAGTAGCAGTGCTTGCAGGTCAGGTTGCAGCGCCGGATCAGATTCCAGATCACCACCGGGCCCGGGCGACTACGTTTCGGCACTAGCGGGGTAGGATGAGTGATTTCCTGCATGAATTGCGATATACGGAACATGGCTAGCGATACTCATTGGGAGGCAGATACAGCGGGTAAAGGACATTTTCCTCGGTCTGGATGCGCTTAGTCAGCACCTTGCCGATACCGCCCACTTCTTCCTGAAAGCTCTGCCACATTTTTTCATCCCATACCCACCCCTCATCCTCTGCGGTGTATTTATGCAGAAAATCCGCCACAACCTTGCCGATATGCTGCATTTCGTTGCGGAATTCGTGCATGATGGCAGCGTTTTCGTCATCGCCTTCCAGGCTGTGCTGCAGGTAAACATAAAAGCGGATGTTTTCCTTGAGCAGGTGCCCGCGCAGCCCATCCCCGAACTCACCCAGTTTTTGCTTCACCCGCACCATGTTCTTCTGGTTCATTGCGGTGCCGATCTCGCCGAATATCCCCAGCAATGCCCGATGGTCCGCCACCAAATTCGACACCAGGTCGGGGTCGTAGTGCAACTGCGTACCGGGGGCGACCCCTTGTTCGACAGCCCTGGGCTGTTGAACAGGTTTTGTTGCCTCTTTTTGTACGGCCGGCCCTTTCTTTTTCCATAAAAATTCAAACATGGCCTTCTTCCTCCTATCGACAACGATCAACCAAACCGCAACCCGGTTTTCTTCAGGATGCGGGTACTATAAAGGATGTCGTGGCCGCGATCGGCATCGCCCAGCAGATCGGCGATTTGGCGCGCTTGCGCCTCCACTTCGGACTTGTCGTGACCATGCACCATGGCAAAAAAATTATAGGGCCATTCCGGCAGATGACGCGGGCGATGATAGCAGTGGCTGACGAAATCCAGCGCCCCGACCCGTTCGCCCAACTCATCCACCCTCTCATCGGGAACATCCCACACCGTCATACCATTCGCCTTGTAACCCAGGACATAATGATTGGGCACCGCGCCGATGCGGCGGATCATGCCGGTTTCTATCATGCGGCGCATACGCGCCATCACCTCTTCGGGGGAAACCCCCACCTGCCGTGCAACCGCGTGATAAGGCTGCAGCGTGAGAGGCAGGCCGGACTGGGTGGCCAGGACAATGCGACGGTCGATCTCATCGAGCGAGGCTTCGAGTGTCATACCGCCAACCTCAACCCGACAAAATATTCCTTGATCTTGGGCATGTCATAGACCGGATAACCGGTCTCCCGTTCGATCTTTCCGAGCGCCACCGCATGTTCCTGCGGCGTTTCGGTGGCAAGTACGAACCACATGCTGAGCACATGGTCGCGCGCGTAGTTGTGCGCGACCTGGGGCATCGCGTTGACGATCTCCGCCACCCGCTCGAAATCTGACTCCGGGATTTTCATCGCCGCCAGGCTCAGGCTCCCGCCCATGCGCTCGGCGTGATACATCGGGCCAAAACGGGATAAAATTCCCCGCTGCAGAAGCCGATCCACCCTGGAAATCAGCTCCCGCTCGGTGGTCTGGAGTTGCGCCGCGACCTCGGCAAAAGGACATTCGCAGACCGGGAAGCCGCCCTGCAGGAAATTGACGATTGCCCGATCCAACTCATCCATCGGAATATCAGCCCCCGCTGGCCGCGTTGCGCAGGGCGGCCCACGGAGCAGAATCTGCCACGTAGCGGGCGCCGCATTGCTTGAAACGGCGACGGCTGAACAGCACTTCGTGGGCAACGTCCTGCAGGCCGCACTGCTCCTTCAATTGAGCCACAAGGTCTAGCACTTCGTCGCGGTTCTGGCCATGGATCATGGAGAACAAGTTATAGCGCCAGGTCGGCAAACGCCGCGGCCGCCGATAGCACAGGGTGACGAAATCGAACTTGCCGATGCAGCCCCCCAGCGCGCTGACCCGGTCATCGGGAATGTCCCACACCACCATCGCATTGGCGCGGTAGCCGAGTTCATGGTGGCGCACCACCACCCCCATGCGCTTGATGATGCCCTGTTCCGCCAAATGCGCGAGTCCGGCGATCACTTCGCTCTCGCTGAACTTAATGCTCGCCCCGATTTCCGCGTAGGGGCGCGACACCAGCGGCAGCCCCTGCTGGATTGCCCCGATCAGCGCAGTTTCTGATGGCTGCGGCAGCGCCGCCCGGTGCAGCGAGTTCGGGGCTATGGCGCCCTTCAATGCAATGCTGCGTTGCCCCTGATGGGGCTGGACCAGGTCGAAGCCGAGATCGATGTGATAGTCTTCGAGCATCGGCAAGTGCAGGAGCGGGCAGCCGCTGCGGCGCCCGATCTCGCCCAGCACCTCGCGCACCCGCGCCTCGTCGGCGGCGGCAACGACGAACCACAGATTAAAGCGATGCTCGCGTTCGTAGTTGTGATTCACTTCGGCGTAACCGCTGACCCACTGCGCCACTTCGTCAAGCTCCGCTGCGGGGACGGCCAGCGCGGCCAGCGCGCTGGAACCGATGCTGTGCGGCCTGAACACCGCTCCCACCCGGCTCACCGCGCCGCGCGCTTGAAGCTGGACAAGCGTTTCCAGCACATCATCTTCACTCACGCCCAAACGTCCGGCCATCACGCCAAAGGGCGCCGGCACCAGCGGAAAATCGCGCTGGAAATCGTTGAGCAGATGAAGTTCGAGTTCCGTCATTTTAGGGCCTCGCCGATGGCAGGATAGAAGCAGTGTGCGCTACTCATTCAGGGCGGGCCTTGCTCCAGGTCAAGTTTCCGGCTATTTCAATCCGTCAGAGACCGATGCGATGAGCGCGCGGGGTAAAGAAAATGCCGCTGGGCTTGTCGGCGGGCAACTCGCCGAGTTTTTCGAAGGTTTCGGCATCGTAAATCTCCACCCGGTTTTCGTCGCGCACCGACACCCAGACCTGTTCGCCCCTCGGGGTGAATTCAAGGTGCAACACCGCCTTGCCCGGTTTCAACGTCTTCACGATAGCGCGGCTCGGCACATCGATCACCTGCACCGTGTCATTGTTCGGGAAGGCAAAGTTCACCCATACCTGACGGTTATCCGGGCGCGCCACGACGAACACAGGCTGGCCGTGAACCGGAATCCTCCCTGCCTCTTTCCAGGTATTCTGGTCGATCACCAGCACCTCATGCCGCCCCACCGCCGGCACCAGCAATTCATTGCCGGTCGCCGCCCAGCCTTCGAGGTGCGGCATCTTGTACACCGGCAGTTTCTGTTCGCCCTTGCCGTATCCGTTCAACACGCGCTTCACCCCCGCCTTCATGTTCCACAAATCCAGCAAGGCCAGCCCATCTTCGCCGAACAGCCCGGCCAAATAATAGCGCCCGTCGGCGGTAATCATGGCGTCGTAGGGCTCCTTGCCGATATTCCTGAACTTGGTGAGTTTCGGCTTGGCCGGGTCGCGCAGGTCGCCCACCCAGATTTCCCCCGCCTCGAACAGGCTCCACACGAACCGGTTGCCCGGCGCATCCACCAGCCCGATCACCTTGGACGGCTTGCCCGCATCGTCGATGGCGGGAATGTCGGCCACCAGATCGAGGGTTGCGGCATCGAACACCTTCACACCGCCGGGCGTGTAGTTGGCCACCGCGATCAGCTTGCCGTCCTGGGAAATCGCACCGCCGATGCTGTTGCCCGACTGCATCACGCGCTTGACGACGCGCATTTCAAGCAAATCCACCTTGGTCAAACCGCCGTCGCGACCGAACACATAAGCATAGCGCTCGTCGCGTGAATAATTGACCGAGGCGTGCGACAAGTCGCCCAAACCGGCAACTTGGCCCAGCCGGGTGCGATGCGTGGTATCCACTACCAGGAGACTGCCAGCGACGCGCTCGATGACCACCCCCAAGTCACCGGTGCCGCGCAATTGAGGCGTAGCGCAACCAGCCAGTGCAAGGGCGGCAACAAACAAAAGCAAGCCACGAATAAGCATGAATGGACTCGAATGGGTTCGTGCAGCGGCAGGTTCAATCGTGGGAAAAGTAGCGTTAACGCGCATCGGGCAATCCCTTCAACAGAATATCGACGATCCAGCCCGCCTCGGCTTCGGTCAGAAAAGGGTTCCACGGCGGCATGGGCGTGCCGCTGCGACCATACAGAACAGTTTGTATCAGGGCTTCGGGTGATTTGTCCTTGAGCGCTTCGGGTGTCAGCGGCAACCCCAGCCCACCGGTCAGCCTCATTCCGTGGCAGGAGCCACAGTCATTACGCACCATCTGGATCAGCTCGGTACGGCGTGCCGCATCGGGCGTTGCTGAGGCGGCGCAGGCCACCCCGGCGGAAAACAGTAACGAGCCCAGTACAAACCAATAAATAACCCCGCAGCAAGCTGCGGGGTATCGTGACGGATTGCTTTTCATACGCACCAAGGGGCAGGGAATTGTCCCCGTAAAGATTTAATGCGCCAGCACCCATTCCACCAAGGTCTTGATGTCAGCATCGCTGACTTTGGGACCATTGGGAGGCATCGGGATCGGGCCCCATACTCCGGTTCCGCCAGCCTTCACCTTTTTGCTCAACTTGTCCACGGCATCCTTGTCGCCCTTGTATTTCTTGGCAACATCCTGATAGGCTGGCCCGACCAGTTTCTTGTCAACAGTATGACAAGCCAGGCAGTTGCTAGCCTTCGCCAGCGCCTCGCCTTTCGCCATGTCTACCGAGGCGTTGGCTGTCTGAACGCCCATCAGACAAGCGCTTACCAGAATCAACGCATAACGTATTTTCATGACACGTCCCTTTTAATAATTAAGTTTCCGAACCTCCTGGAACAGGAGATTTCCAAAGGCTCTTTTCGCAAATCATGTTGTTAAGCCGCCCCGCCAAGCGCCATAGCGAGCCACTGAACGGGACTCGGGCCGATTCCGTGTTCGCG
>PFJY01000170.1 GCA_002784065.1 Hydrogenophilales bacterium CG_4_10_14_3_um_filter_58_23
ATAAATTTTTCTTTTTTTAACCCGGTCAATCTGAACAATTGAATCACCCGGATCGACACCGCTTCAGGCTCATACCTGAATTGGAAAATACTCGAAGAGGCCCGTTTTAAGCTTCAGACTTCCAGCCGGACTAAGCCGGCGGGCTGGGTGGGCACGCCTTTGTGCCCACGCTGAATAACTCCGCCGACCTACTTGGCTGCACTCGATGGAAATTCGAGCCTGGCCCCTTTGATTTCATGTTAATTTCATGACGTTAAAAAAACTGCTTTGCAAAGTTAGCAACGGCAATAGCGATGAGCACGCCAAGCATCCACTTGAGCAGAGTAGTTTCGTGGCCCAGCTTGGATTCAAGCTTATCGATTTTCACGTCGAGCCGATCAATGTCACGCTTGGTGGCAAGTGTATCGTCCAGCGCTTGGGCGAGTATTTCTTGCTGGGCACGAACAAACGCTTCGGCTTGTGGCTCCGGGACACCCGTATCGCGCAAGTCTTTGACAAACTTATGGGTATCGAAAGTGATCGTGCTCATGGTTTGGCTCTTTACGTAGTTGCTTCATTGTACACAAAAAAGCCGCCGCTTGGTTTACCAAGGCGCGGTTTTTGTTGGGCACAAAGGAAAGACCTAACCCCGGATTTTATGCGATCAGAAGGGAAGACCATGCAAAACGAAGTCAATTATGAGGCGCTGGGGCGTTATTCAGTGTTTCAACGAATTTCAGCGTATCAAATGTAATATGGCTCATGTGAGTTCTCTACATTGGAGAATTAGTATGTGAGCCTGGCCCCTTTGATTCTTTGATTAGCCTCTTTGATGTTTTCTACTGATTAAGCCACATGTCCCATAAAAAGGCGGACAAGCACAGCCATCACCGCTGCAAAGGTCGCACCGATCATCCATTTAATCAGCTTTATTTCTGCCTCGATACGAAAAATATCAGTTCTCGAAGCCAGCGAAGTCTCGAGCGATTCGGACAACGCTTCTTTTTGAGCCTCGGATAATGCTTCCGCCTGCTGCTCGGTAAAACCGCCCTCACGCAATTTCCTACTGAATTTCAGCGTATCAAACGTAACACCGCTCATGCGATAACTCCTTTAAGCCCTGTATAGCGGAATAATTTGATCCAATAATTTCATATCATAGCACAAATAAAAAACGAGCCTCCGAAGAGGCCCGTTTTAAGCTTCAGACTTCCAGCCGGACTAAGCCGGCGGGCTGGGCGGGCACGCCTTTGTGCCCACGCAGAATAACTCCACCGACCTACTTGGCTGCACTCGATGGAAATTCGAGCCTGGCCCCTTTGATTTATTTTGCCCCTTTGATTCGTATTCGGAAACATGCGGCGCAATGCGCTTCGCTTATTGACGCCCTACGCCTTACGCGGGTTGCACTCGATGGAAATTCGAGCCTGGCCCCTTTGATTCTAGCGCTCTAGCGTGCTTACGCGGGCTTTGATTATTGCGGTTATTGGCTCATGCGGCTTTGACCGCAAACTCCACCGATGCAGGGTTGTCCATTCGATGGCTTGCATCAATAATTTCCATTCCGACCACACGTCCGTTTGCGTCGAAATCCAGGATCACCCCAGGCCTAACCTCGTCGCTTTCATCGACGAGCGAATCAGAAAACACAACGGATAGGACATCTACTTGCTTATCGTAGTCCACTTTCATTCCATCCTCCAATACTTCTCAATCTTGCTTGTCCGATAAATAGTCACCACGACGGGGGGCGAATGCCACTGTTCCACCACCAAGCGTACCAGATGAGTCTTGCCGCCTGATTCAATTCTGGACTGAAATACCATGCGCCCATTAAAGCCTTCCACTATTTGTTCAGGCGCAGCCATGATCGTTGCCACCCATTCCGGCTCGATCTGGCGGCGGCGCATTTCAAGCTCTGCGTGCTCCGTCAATACATAATCGGCGATATTCATAGCGTACATTATTGCATATTGAGACAAATCATGTTCAGCCAAGTGCCTGCCTTATGGTTTTGTGCTTGACACGATAAAAAACGGGCCTCCGAAGAGACCCGTTTTAAGCTTCAGACTTCCAACCGGACCAAGCCGGCGAGAAATTAGAAGGAGTGCTTCATGCCCAGAGACCAAACGCTCGGGTCCTGGCCAGCAGCGGCCGGGCGGAACGCACCGCCAGCACCGTTGCCGCCCAAACCGTAGGACGCACCGTCACCGTTGCTCATCTTGCTGTACAGCGCGTAGACGGTAGAACGCTTGGACAGGTTGTGGTCAACGCCAACGGTAAACTGCTTGCCGTCAATGTTGCCGCAGCCCGTACAGCTCAGTGCGCCCGCTTTGCCATAGGCGGCTTTGAGCACGTTGCTGCCCATCGTGTAGGAACCGTTCAGGACGTAGGCGTTGCGACGGAAAGAGCTGCCGTCACCATTTGCGTCATAAATTCCGCCCAATATAGGATCAAGCGTGATCCGCTCTGCGATGAAGCCCACGGTCGCAGCGCCGAACTTGTAGCCCAGACCCAGCTTGATGGCGGACGCTTTATCAAGAGCGCCCAGAACGCCACCCGCATCAGCAGACGTTACCTCGGTGGAGGAACCAGTAATGTCTTTTGCATGCTCATAGGACAGCGAGGCGAACAGTGGGCCGTTGCCGTACATGCCGGTCAGCGAGTAGGCGGAACCATCCTTGTTGGCGGTATTGTTGGTTTCATTTGCCGCAACCACGGCGCCAATAAAGGTGAATCCGCTCAAGGCAGGGGAAATGTAGGCCGCGACGTTGCCCAGGCGGCTGTCGAAGGCGAGCGTGCCGTTGAAGTTGCCCACGATGGCGTTGTAGTCGCCCATGGTGTCGGCGAACAGATCCAGGCTACCTGTGCCCAGTTTGTACGGGGTGTCGTGCTTGCCGAGAATGAAGGTGCCGGCAGCCTTGCTGCTCAGGCCGACGTAGGTGTTGCGCATCATGAAGGTGGAGGCAGTGGCGCCCTTATCCAGGTTGACGTCGCTTTCCATCTGCCACACGGCGGAAAGGCCGTTGCCCAGGTCTTCCGTGCCCTTGAAGCCGAGGCGGGAAGCGTTGCTGGAAATGCGCATGGCGGTGTCGTTAAAGTTCCTATTGGCAGGTTGGGCTGCTGCACCCGTGATTGCGTTGAATGGGACGGCCGCGGCGGATGGAGCAGTGCCCGGATCGACGCGATCGATGGAAGCATTCGCCTGACCGTAGATGGTCACATTGCCGTTATCGGCCAGGGCGGCAGCAGGAGCCAGCGCAGCAGCAACTGCCAAAGCAATCAATTTCTTGTTCATATAAATCTCCTTGAGAGTAGGTTTTTGCAACGAGGCTCTTTATTGAGCCCTGTCTTTTACAGACAGTTCCATTATCACCACACCCCATTCGGATTCCAAGCACTAGCCGATAAAAATGGCTTGTTTTTGGGTGTGAAGGGGAAATGTGTTGTTTTTTTGCAACGGAAGCCGTCTACCGGGGTCACGCGACGGCTGGCATCAGCTTGATGAGGGCCAGCAGCAAGGTTATTTGTCCGGCAGCGATTCCAAGCATCCATTTAATAAGGTCGGTTTTAAGCTCTGCAATTCTTAAATCCAAGTCGGCTTTCGTGACTAGGCGATCATTAACCAGATCGGCCATTGTTTCGGCCTGCACCTCGGCTTGCTCTTCCGTAAAGCTATCGGCCTTAAGCTTTTTAACGTAGGCATGCGTGTCTAAAATTGCGCTGCTCATGATTTTATCCTTTCGCGTTTTAGCCCGAATGTTTCATAAAAATGGCTGTGTCCCTGTAGGAGCGGCCTTGGCCGCGATAAACTGCGGAGATACTTCCAACGCTGGAATCGCGGCCAAGGCCGCTCCTACAATGGGATTGATCAAATTTATGAAATGTCCGGGTTAGTGCGTATTTGCTTCATTGTACACAAAGAAGCCAGCGAAGAACTGACCCGCGAGCCAGATGTTACCGGGCTTTAGGAAGGATCAATGCGCGAGCGGAAATAGCTTAACGATTGCGGCAAATATTCCGACTGCTGCAAACATCGTGCCGATTGACCATTTGATAATTTCAGTCTTTGCCTCTGCGATCTGCTTTTCAACTTCGGCGATATCGCCATGGGTGGCAAGCTGATCTGCATGTAGCTGGTACCGCTTGTCGATTTCCTTGTCGATGGATTCAACAGCGGCTTTGGCTTTATCTTCCTTCACGCCTGCCGAAATGAATGCTTCGTAAATTTCAAGTTCCATGTTGTCAATCTCCTTGGGGTATTAGATTAACCGAAATTGAATGATCGTGAAAGGAAGCAAGCGTAGCCCGGATGGAATGAAATGGAATCCGGGATTTATCCGTCCATGCGCCCTGTCTGGCGCTCCCGGATTGCGCTGCGCTTCATCCGGGCTACTTGCTAATGGATTAGCCGGGATAAATCTCAACCTTTTACATTTCTGTACGCGCGTTTGAATGCCTTGAGATCGCCGGTAGCGAATAGTTGATTCCGGCCAAGCTCGCTGCCGGGCTTCAGCCTGCCGTCATGGATATAGCGCCGGAACGTAGAAAGGGAAACCTCAGGCCGAACGGGTTTAATCAGTGCTTCCTTAATTTTGGAGTAAGATTCCTACTTGTCGCACCCGCTTTATCCTTGATAACCGTAATTAACCACGAATGAACACAAATAGTTAACCCGAATGTTTCATAAAAATGGCTGTGTCCCTGTAGGAGCGGCCTTGGCCGCGATAA
>PFJY01000077.1 GCA_002784065.1 Hydrogenophilales bacterium CG_4_10_14_3_um_filter_58_23
GTCAGCGTCGTCTTGCCATGATCCACGTGTCCAATCGTACCCACGTTTACGTGCGGTTTGGTCCGCTCAAATTTGCTTTTTGCCATGATGACTTCCCTTTATCTCAAAGAACGATTATTTCTTGTTAATAATGGCTTCGGCGACATTCTTCGGCGCCTCTGCATAATGCTTGAATTCCATGGTGTACGTCGCGCGACCCTGAGTCAGCGAGCGCAGCGTGGTGGAATAGCCGAACATTTCAGCCAATGGCACTTCGGCCTTGATGGACTTGCCGCCGCCCGCCATGTCATCCATGCCCTGGATCATGCCACGACGGGAGGAAAGATCGCCCATCACGTCGCCCATTTTCTCTTCCGGCATTTCGACTTCCACCGCCATCATCGGCTCAAGCAGCACCGGGTTGGCCTTACGCATGCCATCCTTAAATGCCATCGAAGCCGCCATTTTGAAGGCGTTTTCGTTGGAATCGACGTCATGGTAAGAACCGTCGAACAACGTCACTTTCACGTCCACCACCGGGAACCCGGCGAGTACGCCGTTCGGCAAGGTTTCGCGCAAACCCTTTTCCACTGCAGGAATGTATTCGCGCGGCACGGTGCCGCCCTTGACGGCATCGATGAATTCAAAGCCCTTGCCGGCTTCGTTCGGGCCCATCTTGATCCAGACGTGACCATATTGGCCACGACCACCGGACTGCTTGACGAACTTGCCTTCGACTTCGACTTCTTTCCTGATCGCCTCGCGGTAAGCCACTTGCGGCGCACCCACGTTGGCCTCGACGCCGAATTCGCGGCGCATACGGTCAACCAGAATTTCCAGATGCAGCTCGCCCATGCCGGAAATGATGGTTTGATTGGTTTCCTCGTCAGTACGCACGCGGAACGAGGGATCCTCCTGCGCCAGACGATTAAGGGCCAAGCCCATTTTCTCCTGGTCAGCCTTGGTCTTGGGTTCCACAGCGACGTGAATCACTGGCTCTGGGAATATCATGCGCTCCAGAATGATCGTTTTATTCAGGTCGCACAGCGTATCGCCCGTGGTCGCCTCCTTCAGGCCCACTGCCGCAGCGATATCGCCCGCATACACTTCCTTGAGCTCTTCGCGCTGGTTGGCATGCATCTGCAGAATCCGACCGATGCGCTCTTTCTTGCATTTGACTGGGTTATAAATGGTGTCGCCCGTTTTCACCACGCCGGAATAGACGCGAAAGAAAATCAGCTGACCCACAAATGGATCGGTCATGATCTTGAACGCCAGGCCGGAGAACGGCTCGTCGTCGCTCGCCTTGCGGCTGCCACGCTCACCATTTTCCAGTTCGCCTTCCACCGGCTTGATATCCGTGGGTGCCGGCATGTAGTCGATCACGGCGTCCAGCATCGCCTGCACGCCCTTGTTCTTGAATGCTGAGCCGCACAGCATCGGCACGATCTCGTTCGCTATGGTACGGCTCCGCAGACCGCGCTTGATTTCCTCTTCCGACAAGGTTCCCTCTTCCAGGTACTTGTTCATCAATTCTTCGGACGCCTCGGCCGCGCTTTCCACCATCTTTTCGCGCCACTCTTTGGCAAGAGCCAAGAGGTCGGCAGGAATATCGCGCAGGTCGAATTTCATGCCCTGGGAGGCTTCATCCCAGTAAATCGCCTTCATGCGAATCAGGTCGACCACGCCTTCGAACTTGTCTTCCGCCCCAATCGGCACCTGGATCGGTACAGGGTTGGCTTTCAGGCGGCTCTTCATCTGGTCATAAACCTTGAAGAAGTTGGCGCCGGAGCGATCCATCTTATTAACGAAGGCCAGACGCGGAACGTGATATTTATTGGCTTGGCGCCACACGGTTTCGGACTGGGGCTGCACACCGCCTACCGCACAGTACACCATACAGGCGCCGTCCAGCACGCGCATCGAGCGCTCCACTTCAATAGTGAAATCAACGTGGCCTGGAGTGTCAATGATATTGATGCGATGTTCGGGGTAATTATTGTCCATCCCCTTCCAGAAACAGGTCGTCGCCGCTGAGGTAATGGTAATCCCGCGCTCCTGCTCCTGCTCCATCCAGTCCATGGTGGCTGCGCCATCATGCACTTCGCCGATCTTGTGCGATACACCGGTATAAAACAGCACCCGCTCGGTCGCGGTGGTCTTGCCGGCATCAATATGAGCACTAATGCCGATGTTGCGATATCGTTCAATGGGTGTTTTGCGTGCCACAGTTAAAACCTTTACTAACGCCTTATTGCCACAGAGTCCACAGAGAACAGGAGAAACAGCAAGCCTAAGCTTTGTGCTCCGTGTTCCCTGTAGCTAAATTAAAACCTGTAATGCGCGAATGCCTTGTTGGCTTCGGCCATACGGTGAATTTCATCACGCTTTTTCATCGCGGAACCGCGACCTTCAGCGGCGTCCAGCAATTCACCGGCCAGGCGGAAACCCATCGACTTCTCGCCACGCTTGCGCGCCGCATCCTTGATCCAACGCATCGCCAGAGCGGTGCGGCGAATCGGACGAACTTCAACCGGAACCTGGTAGTTGGCGCCACCAACCCGACGGCTCTTCACTTCGACGGAAGGACGCACATTTCCCAGCGCTTGAGTAAACACTTCAAGCGGGTTCTTGCCGCTTTTCTTCTCAATCTGCTCCAAAGCGCCGTAAATAATCCGCTCGGCAACAGCCTTTTTACCTGCCGTCATCAGCACATTAACGAACTTGGAAATTTCTGCACTACCGAATTTCGGATCAGGCAGGACTTCACGCTTGGGAACTTCTCTACGTCTTGGCATAATTACCTCGGGACTATCTTTATAAATTAGCTTTTAAATTAGTTTAAGCTGCCTTCGGGCGCTTGGTGCCGTACTTGGAACGACTCTGTTTACGATCTTTCACGCCGGCGGTATCCAGGCTGCCGCGCACGGTATGGTAGCGTACACCCGGCAAGTCCTTGACACGACCGCCACGAATCAGCACCACCGAGTGCTCCTGCAGGTTATGGCCTTCACCGCCAATGTAGCTGGACACCTCGAAGCCGTTGGTGAGGCGCACACGAGCCACTTTACGCAACGCCGAGTTCGGCTTTTTAGGCGTCGTGGTGTAGACGCGGGTACAGACGCCGCGCTTCTGCGGGCCACCTTCCAGCGCAGGCACTTTGCTCTTGACAGGCTTGGGCTCGCGCGGTTTACGCACTAACTGGTTAATCGTTGGCATTAATAATCCATTCCTAAAAAAATAACGGGGACGGCAACCATTACCGTCCCAAATATATGCACAGCGCCGAAACCGAAACCAAAACGAGCCCGGTGCAGGAATTTAACCACTGCTAAAAAAGACTGTGGATTCTATTTTCTCCCTGACCAAATGTCAAGCTCTCCATGCAGTTATTTCACCGCATGGAGATGCCTCAGGCTGAAAGTTCGCTACCTTCCGGTTCAGCCGGCGAATCTTCGATCACCTCTACGCCCATCACCAAACCTTGGCCCAACTTCTGCTTGCGGCGAGCGGTGTGAAATGCCAAGCCAGTACCCGCCGGAATCAGGCGACCAACGATGACATTCTCCTTCAGACCACGCAGCTCGTCCCGTTTGCCCATAATCGCCGCCTCAGTCAGCACACGCGTCGTTTCCTGGAAGGAAGCGGCGGAGATGAACGAATCAGTGGACAGCGACGCCTTGGTGATGCCCAGCAACATGTACTCGTAAACAGCCGGCTCTTTCTCCTCGACCGCCATTTTCTCGTTCTCCACCAGCACGTCGGCACGCTCCACCTGCTCGCCCTGGATGAAGCGGGTATCGCCTGGGTCCACCACGGTCACGCGGCGCAACATCTGGCGCACGATCACTTCGATGTGCTTGTCGTTGATCTTCACCCCTTGGAGGCGATACACGTCCTGCACTTCATCGGTAATGTAGCGTGCCAGAGCCTCTACCCCCAGCAAGCGCAGGATGTCATGCGGATCAGCCGGACCGTCAACGATGCTTTCGCCCTTGTTGACCACCTGACCATCGTGAGCAGTGACGTGCTTGTCTTTCGGGATCAGATATTCGTGGGCGACACCGTCCGGATCGGTGATCACCAGGCGCTGCTTGCCCTTGGTGTCCTTGCCGAACGACACGGTACCAGTGACTTCGGCCAGCAAGCCGGCGTCCTTTGGCGAACGGGCCTCGAACAGTTCCGCCACTCGCGGCAGACCCCCGGTAATATCGCGGGTCTTGGAGGTTTCCTGCGGTAGCCGCGCCAGCACGTCGCCGACGTTGACCTTCTGGCCGTCCTTCACCGAAATGATCGAGCCCAGCTGAAAGGTAATGTTAACCGGCAAGTCGGTGCCGGCGATCTTGATTTCCTGGCCGCTATCATCAAGCAGCTTGACCTGTGGACGCAAACCCTTGAATTGGGTCGTGCCGCGGCGCTTGGGATCGATCACGACCAGAGAGGACAAGCCAGTCACATCGTCGAGCTGCTTGGCCACGGTGACACCTTCTTCTACGTTGTCGAAGCGTGCTGTGCCAGCGTATTCGGTAATGATCGGACGGGTATGCGGATCCCAAGTCGCCAGCACCTGGCCAGCCTTGGCGATGGAGCCATCCGAGGCCAGCAGGGTAGAGCCATAAGGAATCTTCTGACGCTCGCGCTCACGACCGTTATCGTCGGTGATGATCACCTCGCCGCTACGCGAAATCACGATCTGTTCGTTCTTGGCGTTGGTCACGTAGCGCATGCCGGAGGCAAAACGCGCTACGCCGTTGGATTTGATCTCGACCTGGCTGATTGCCGCCGCACGGGATGCTGCACCGCCGATGTGGAAGGTACGCATGGTTAGCTGCGTGCCCGGTTCGCCGATGGACTGCGCCGCAATCACGCCGACCGCCTCGCCCACGTTCACCAGATAGCCACGCCCGAGGTCGCGACCATAACACTTGGCACACAAACCAAAGCGGGTTTCGCAAGTCAGCGGGGTACGCACTTTGACTTCATCGATGCCTAGCAGTTCAATCGCTTCCACCGCATCTTCGTCCAGCAACGTGCCGGCCTCGTAGACGGTCTCACTGGTCTCCGGGTTAACCACATCCACCGCAGCGGTGCGGCCGAGGATACGCTCACGCAACGGCTCGACCACTTCGCCGCCCTCGACCAGCGCCTTCAGCGCCATGCCTTCAGTCGTGCCGCAATCGTTCTCGGTCACCACCAGATCCTGAGTCACGTCCACCAAACGGCGGGTAAGGTAACCGGAGTTCGCGGTCTTCAGCGCGGTGTCAGCCAAACCTTTACGTGCGCCGTGAGTAGAGATGAAGTACTGCAGAACATTCAGACCCTCGCGGAAGTTAGCTGTAATCGGAGTCTCGATGATCGAGCCGTCAGGCTTGGCCATCAGTCCGCGCATACCGGCTAACTGGCGAATCTGCGCTGCGGAACCGCGAGCGCCGGAATCGGCCATCATGTAGATCGAGTTGAACGATTCCTGGGTGACCGTCTTGCCTTCCCGGTTCACCACTGGCTCGGTGCCAAGCTGGTTCATCATGGCCTTGGCCACCTGGTCGCCGCAACGGCCCCAGATATCCACCACCTTGTTGTAGCGCTCGCCCTGGGTAACCAGGCCGGAAGTGTACTGCGCCTCGATTTCCTTGACCTCTTTTTCGGAAGCACCGATCAGCTGTTCCTTCTCCGTCGGCACCAGCATGTCGTCAACACAGATCGAAATACCGGCGCGAGCCGCGTAGGCGAAACCCGTATACATCAGCTTGTCGGCGAAAATCACGGTTTCGCGCAGGCCGCAGCGGCGGAAGCTGGCATTGATCAGCTTGGAAATTTCCTTCTTCTTCAGCGCCTTGTTGATCAGCGGGAACGGCAATCCGACGGGCAGAATCTCAGATAGCAAAGCCCGGCCGACCGTGGTCTCGTAGCGCGTAATTTTTTCGCGCTTGTTGCCTTCCTCATCCAGCGTGTATTCCTTGATGCGCGCGGTCACCTTGGCATGCAGCTCGACCTGGCGCGACTCGTAGGCGCGCGAGATCTCGCTGATGTTCGAGAACAGCATACCTTCGCCCTTGGCATTGATCTTTTCGCGGGTCATGTAATACAGGCCCAGCACGATATCCTGCGACGGCACGATGATCGGCTCGCCGTTGGCGGGCGACAGCACATTATTGGAGGCCAGCATCAAGGTTCGCGCCTCGATCTGGGCTTCCAGCGACAGCGGCACATGCACGGCCATCTGGTCACCGTCGAAGTCGGCGTTAAACGCCGCGCAAACCAGCGGATGCAACTGCATGGCCTTGCCCTCGATCAGCACTGGCTCGAAGGCCTGGATGCCGAGACGGTGCAGGGTCGGCGCGCGGTTCAGCATGACCGGATGCTCGCGGATCACGTCTTCCAGGATGTCCCAGACTTCCGGAATTTCATCTTCCACCATGCGCTTGGCCGCCTTGATGGTCGTGGCCAAGCCGAGCACTTCCAGCTTATGAAAAATGAAGGGCTTGAACAACTCCAGAGCCATTTTCTTGGGCAAACCGCACTGATGCAATCTCAGCTGCGGGCCGACCACGATCACGGAACGTCCGGAGTAGTCGACACGCTTGCCGAGCAGGTTTTGGCGGAAGCGACCGCCCTTGCCTTTGATCATGTCGGCGAGCGACTTCAATGGACGCTTGTTGGCGCCGGTCATGGCCTTGCCGCGACGACCATTGTCGAGCAGGGAATCCACGGATTCCTGCAGCATCCGCTTCTCGTTGCGCACAATAATTTCGGGCGCTTTCAGCTCCAGCAGACGCTTCAGGCGGTTGTTGCGGTTAATCACGCGACGGTACAGATCATTCAGGTCGGAGGTCGCGAAGCGGCCACCATCCAGCGGCACCAGTGGGCGCAGTTCCGGCGGCAGCACCGGCAGCACTTCCAGGATCATCCACTCCGGCTTGATGCCGGATTTCTGAAATGCCTCCAGCACCTTGAGGCGCTTGGCGAGCTTCTTGATCTTGGTGTCGGAACCGGTTTCCGACAAATCCTTGCGCAGCTTCTCGACCTCAGCCTCGATGTTAAGGGTGCGCAACAGCTCACGTACGCCTTCCGCACCCATACAGGCGTGGAATTCGTCGCCGTATTCTTCCACCTTGGCCAGGTAGTCATCCTCGGTCAGCAACTGGGCTCGATTGAGCGGCGTCATGCCCGGATTGGTCACCACATAAGCTTCGAAGTACAGCACCCGCTCGATGTCGCGCAGCGCCACGTCCAGCACCATGCCGAGCCGCGATGGCAGCGACTTAAGGAACCAGATATGGGCAACCGGGGAGGCCAGCTCGATGTGAGCCATGCGCTCGCGGCGAACTTTGGACTGGGTCACTTCAACGCCGCATTTCTCGCAGATCACACCGCGGTGCTTGAGGCGTTTGTACTTGCCACAAAGGCACTCATAGTCCTTGATCGGCCCAAAAATCTTGGCGCAGAACAGGCCATCGCGCTCCGGCTTGAAGGTGCGATAGTTGATGGTCTCCGGCTTTTTTACTTCACCGTAGGACCAGGAGCGGATTTTCTCCGGGGAAGCCAGAGCGATCTTGATCGCTTCGAACTCTTCTTCCTGGGTAACCTGTTTAAATAAATCGAGCAATGCTTTCATGTCGTTCCTCCAGTGAGGGGTTAGATAGGTAGGGTGGGCACCGTTTTTGTGCCCACTGCGGCCAGCATTCCGCGTGGGCACGAAACCGTGCCCACCCTACGTCTCTCAATAGCGTTCCAGATCGATGTCAATGGCCAGCGAGCGGATTTCCTTGACCAGAACGTTGAAGGATTCCGGCATACCGGCTTCGATCTTGTGTTCGCCCTTGACGATGTTCTCGTAAATCTTGGTGCGCCCGCTGACGTCGTCCGACTTCACCGTCAGCATCTCTTGCAGGATATACGCGGCGCCATAAGCTTCGAGCGCCCATACTTCCATCTCGCCGAAACGTTGACCACCGAACTGCGCCTTACCGCCCAGGGGTTGCTGCGTGACCAGACTGTAAGGTCCAGTGGAACGTGCATGCATCTTGTCGTCCACCAGATGATGCAGTTTGAGCACGTGCATGTAACCCACTGTAACCGGACGCTCAAAGGTTTCACCGGTGCGTCCGTCGCTCAGGAATATCTGGCCTGAACGGGGCAAGCCCGCCAGCTCCAGCATGTCCTTGATTTCATCTTCGGTTGCACCGTCGAACACCGGCGTTGCAAATGGCACGCCACCTTGCAGGTTATGCGCCAAGGTCAGCACTTCCTCGTCGGTCAGGGAGTCGATGTCCTCAGGCTTGCCGCTGCTGTTGTAGATTTTATCGAGAAACTTGCGCATTTCCTGAATCTTGGCATGCGCCTTGAGCATATCGCCAATCTTGATCCCCAGCCCTTTGGCTGCCCAGCCCAAGTGAACTTCCAGAATCTGTCCCACGTTCATACGCGAAGGCACGCCCAGCGGGTTGAGCACGATGTCCATCGGGATGCCGTCGGCGGTATAGGGCATATCCTCGATCGGAACGATCTTGGAAATAACGCCCTTATTACCGTGGCGACCGGCCATCTTGTCGCCGGGCTGCAGGCGGCGCCTCACCGCGACGTAAACCTTGACCATCTTCTGCACGCCAGGCGGCAACTCATCGCCACTGGTCAATTTTTTCTTTTTCTCTTCATACATCGCATCGAACTCGACCCGTTTCTGCGCCAGGCTTTCCTTCAACTGCTCCAGCTGGCGTGCGGCATCCTCATCGGAAAGGCGGATATCGAACCAGGAGTGACGCTCGACCTCAGTCAAATAGGTTTTGGTGACCTTGCTGCCTTTAGCCAGCTTCTTCGGCCCACCGTTGACAGTCTTACCGACAAGGAGCCGTTCAATCCGGCCAAAGGCATCATCTTCGACGATGCGCATCTGGTCAGCCAGATCCTTCTTGAAGCGCTTGAGCTCATCGTCGACGATCTGCTGTGCTCGCACGTCACGCTCAATGCCCTCGCGAGTGAATACTTGCACGTTGATCACTGTGCCGGACATGCCAGACGGTACGCGCAGGGAGGTGTCCTTCACATCGGACGCCTTCTCGCCGAAAATGGCGCGCAGCAACTTCTCTTCTGGCGTGAGCTGGGTTTCGCCTTTGGGCGTAACCTTACCCACCAGCACGTCGCCCGCCTCTACCTCGGCACCGATATAGCAAATGCCGGATTCATCAAGACGACCGAGCATACGCTCGGACAGGTTGGAAATGTCACGGGTAATCTCTTCCGCCCCAAGCTTGGTGTCGCGCGCAACGACGGAAAGCTCTTCGATATGGATCGAGGTGTAGCGGTCATCCGCCACCACTCGCTCGGAGATCATGATCGAATCCTCGAAGTTGTAGCCGTTCCATGGCATGAACGCCACCAGCATGTTCTGACCCAACGCCAGTTCGCCCATGTCGGTAGATGCGCCGTCGGCAATCACGTCGTCCCTGGCGATAATGTCGCCCACCTTCACCAGCGGGCGCTGGTTGATATTGGTGTTCTGATTGGAACGGGTGTACTTGATCAGGTTGTAGATATCCACTCCCACTTCGCCAGCGAGAGCCTCGGCGTCATGCACCCGCACCACGATGCGGCCGGCGTCGATATGGTCAACTACCCCGCCACGGCGTGCCTGCACCGTGGTGCAGGAATCCACCGCCACGGTACGCTCGATGCCGGTGCCCACCAGCGACTTTTCGGCACGCAGACAGGGAACCGCCTGGCGCTGCATGTTGGAACCCATCAGCGCGCGGTTTGCATCGTCGTGCTCAAGGAACGGGATCAGCGAGGCCGCCACGGAGACGATCTGCGATGGCGCCACGTCCATATATTGCACCTTGTCCGGAGTGGACAGGGCGAATTCGTTAAGATGGCGGCAGGACACCAAGTCCTGCTTGAACTTGCCTTTCTTGTCGAGGTCGGCATTAGCCTGGGCGATCACATACTTGCCTTCTTCGATCGCCGACAGATAGTCAATCTGGTCGCTGACCTTGCCATCAATCACCTTGCTGTAGGGGGTTTCCAGGAAGCCGTACTCATTGGTACGGGCGAACAGCGCCAGGGAGTTGATCAGGCCGATGTTCGGGCCTTCCGGCGTTTCAATCGGGCACACCCGGCCATAATGGGTAGGATGCACGTCACGCACCTCGAAGCCGGCGCGCTCGCGGGTCAAACCGCCCGGGCCCAATGCAGAGACGCGGCGTTTGTGGGTGATCTCGGAGAGCGGGTTGGTCTGGTCCATAAATTGCGACAACTGGGACGAACCGAAAAACTCCTTGACCGCACCCGACACCGGCTTGGCATTGATCAGATCATGCGGCATCAGGTTCTCTGACTCGGCCTGGGACAGGCGCTCTTTGACGGCGCGCTCGACACGTACCAGTCCGGCACGGAACTGATTTTCCGCCAGTTCGCCAACCGAACGCACCCGGCGGTTTCCGAGGTGGTCGATGTCGTCGATCTCGCCGCGACCGTTCTTGAGTTCGACCAGAATCTTGATTACCGAGACAATGTCGTCATTATCCAGGGTCATATTACCGGTCAAGTCTTCGCGACCAACTCGGCGATTGAACTTCATGCGACCGACGGCAGACAGGTCGTAACGCTCCTCGCTAAAGAACAAGCCACCGAACAACGCCTCCACCGAATCCTCGGTGGGAGGCTCGCCAGGGCGCATCATACGATAGATGGCGACGCGCGCAGCAGCTTGATCCAGCGTTTCATCAATGCGCAGGGTCTGTGAAATATAGGCGCCCTGATCCAGGTCATTGGTATAAAGGGTATATATCTTGGCAACGCCTGCGGCCTGCAATTTCGCCAAGATATCTTCAGTGATCTCGTCATTGGCGTTGGCGATGATCTCGCCGCTTTCCTTGTCAACAATCGCGTGGGCCAGCACCCGACCCAGCAGGAAGTCGTCCGGAACAGTCACTTTCTTGACGCCGGCTTTCTCCATGTCGCGAATGTGCTTGACGGTAATGCGCTTGTCCTTGGACACGATAATAGCGCCGTCTTTGCCAGCGACATCGAACTTGGCGACTTCACCGCGCAGCCGCTCCGGCACCAACTCGAACTGCACGCCCTTTTTGGCCAGATGGAAAGTGTCATTGACAAAAAATAGAGCGAGAATCTGTTCAGGCTGGTAACCCAACGCCTTCAGCAGTATCGTCACCGGCATCTTGCGGCGACGGTCAATACGGAAGTAGAGATAATCCTTCGGATCGAATTCGAAATCCAGCCAGGAGCCGCGATAAGGGATCACGCGCGCAGAGAACAGCAGCTTGCCGGAAGAGTGGGTCTTGCCACGGTCGTGCTCGAAGAACACGCCAGGAGAACGGTGCAACTGGGACACGATCACGCGCTCGGTGCCGTTGATCACGAACGAGCCAGATCGGGTCATGAGAGGAATCTCGCCCATGTACACTTCCTGCTCCTTGACTTCCTTCACCGTCGGCTTGGAGGCTTCCCGATCCATGATAGTCAGGCGCACCTTGACGCGCAACGGGGCCGCGAAGGTCAGGCCACGCTGCTGGCATTCCACCACGTCAAAGGGGGGCTCGCCGAGCCGATAGGAAACGAATTCGAGACGCGCATTTTTGGAATGGCTCTCGATCGGGAAAATCGAGCTGAACGCGGCCTGCAGGCCTTCGCTCTTGCGACTTTCGGGCTTGACTTCCGCTTGCAGAAAAGCCGCGTAGGAATCCAGCTGGGTGGCCAGCAGAAAAGGCACTTCCAGCACGCTGGCGCGCTTGGCAAAGCTTTTGCGGATACGTCTTTTCTCAGTAAAAGAGTAGCTCATAGTATCTCCATGAATGTTTCCGCATCAGAGGACGGAAGATAGAAGACTGCAATAACGGTCATGGCGAAAAGTAACAACGCTTTTCGCCGAGTCCATTCCCTCTCTCCTGGCTCTCCCCCAAGGGAGGGAGAGTGAAGAAGTCTCGCTACGCGAGTTTCACGTTTTCGGAACGGTCTGCTATCTGCCGGCTTCTTAAGTCCGACTGTTTCTTAAGTTCACGCACCCTCGCTTTGTCTTTATGCTTGATATGAAAGATTTTGCTCAGTCGGGCGTATGAATAACTACGCCGCTCCCTCACAAAACTTCCCTATCAATCAAAATCCTGCGCGATCATCACTCGAACTTAAGAAACAGTCGGACTAAGCGGGAAAAGGCTGGCGGTTTCCCGCCAGCCTGATCTCGGTACAACAGTGTTTACTTGACTTCGCAGGTCGCGCCAGCTTCGATCAGCGTTTTGGCAACAGCGTCGGCATCAGCCTTGGAAACGCCTTCCTTGACAGCCTTGGGAGCACCGTCCACCAGGTCCTTGGCTTCTTTCAAGCCCAGGCCGGTGATGGTGCGGACGACTTTGATGGTGTTCACTTTGTTCTCGCCAGCGCCGGTCAGAATGACGTCGAACTCGGTTTTTTCTTCGACAGCGGCGGCAGCAGCAGCGGCCGGAGCAGCAGCAACAGCGGCAGCAGCAGCGGAAACGCCGAACTTCTCTTCCATGTCCTTGATCATTTCGGACAGTTCGAGAACGGTCATGCCAGCGATTGCGTCGAGAATTTCAGCTTTGGAAATAGCCATGATTTACAACTCCTGAATAAATAATTTGAAACTGGATTTAAGATTTGGTGAGCGGTTTATGCAGCCTGCTTTTGGTCGCGCACGGCAGCAAGTCCGCGTACGAACTTGGTCGGCACTTCGTTGAGCGTACGCACGAACGTCGCGATCGGCGCCTGCATCGTACCCATGAGCCTGGACAGCAATTCATCGCGGCTTGGCATGGAGGCGAGGTTTGCGACATCCTTGGAGGACATCACAAAATTCGCCATAGCACCGGCCTTGATCACGAACTTATCATTGCCTTTAGCAAACTCGTGCAGTACTTTAGCTGCCGCAACGGGGTCGCTGGAAATACCATAAGCCAGCGGCCCGACCAACTGGTCGGACAAACCTGCAAATGGCGTTTCAGCAACGGCACGACGCACCAGGGTGTTTTTCAACACGCGCAGGAAAACGCCGGCTTCGCGAGCCTTGGCACGCAGCTTGGTCATATCTTTCACTTCCAGGCCGCGATACTCAGCCACCACGATGGTCTGAGCACTTGCCAGTTGCGCGCTTACTTCCGCTACAACTGCTTTTTTCTCTTCAAGATTCAGACTCAAAGTCTTCCCTCCTTCCGTTAAAATTAGTCCCGGAAACGAATGCGATTTCTCTAATCCGTTTCATGAACCTACCCACGGCGACCTTCATTCAGGAGAAACTGACGCCAGCGAATCAAAATACCGGCAATAAATTTCAAAACCCGTATGGGCACGCCATCTGCGTAGAGAGTGAAGAGTCAGGAGTGCGGAGCAACGCCATTCAACACCCACCAAATCGTCATCAATTAAGCTTCGTCAGGAATGAAGCGCGAAGCAAGGATTACTCCACACTCCTAACCCCTCACCCCTCACCCGCCTCTACGGTCTTTGACGGCCTACCGGAGCTTCCCCCGGCAGACCCAAAGTTCTTTATGCAGCCAGAGTGCTTTGATCCACCCTGACGCCCACTCCCATGGTGCTGGAGAGGGCCATTTTCTTCAAATAAACGCCTTTGGATGCAGCCGGCTTGGCCTTGTTCAAGGCGTCCACCAGAGCCAGTAGGTTTTCCTTGAGTGCGTCCTCGCCGAACGAGGCGCGACCGATCGTGCATTGCACGATGCCACCCTTGTCGGTGCGGTATTGCACCTGGCCGGCTTTGGCGTTTCTCACTGCTTCAGCCACGTTGGGGCTTACCGTGCCAACCTTGGGGTTAGGCATCAGTCCACGCGGACCAAGTATCTGGCCAAGCTGGCCCACGATACGCATGGCATCGGGGGTGGCGATAACGATGTCGAAGTCCATCTTGCCGGCCTTGATTTCAGCAGCCAGATCTTCAAAACCGACGATGTCGGCGCCTGCTTCCTTGGCTTTGGCGACATTGTCACCCTGGGCAAACACTGCAACGCGGACGGTTTTGCCGGTACCACGCGGCAACACGACGGAGCCGCGTACCAGTTGGTCGGATTTACGCGCATCGATACCGAGATTCACGGCCACGTCGATGGACTCGTCAAATTTGGCGGTGGCGGTCTGCTTGACCAGGGTCAGCGCTTCAGCCAGCGCATACGCTTTGCTGCGGTCGACTTTGGCCGTGATCGCCTTGGTACGTTTGGAAATATGTGCCATGTTATACGCCCTCCACTTCAATGCCCATGCTGCGGGCGCTGCCAGCGATCGTGCGTACCGCCGCATCCATATCGGAAGCGGTCAAATCCGGCATCTTCGCTTTGGCGATGTCTTCTGCCTGGGCGCGCGTCAGCTTGCCCACCTTGTCGGTATGCGGACGCGGGCTGCCTTTTTGCACGCCGGCTGCTTTTTTAATCAGCACGGTGGCGGGCGGCGTCTTCATGATGAAGGTAAAACTCTTGTCCGCGAAGGCGGTAATCACCACCGGAATCGGCAGGCCCACTTCCAGACCTTGGGTCTGGGCATTGAACGCCTTGCAGAACTCCATGATATTCAGGCCGCGCTGACCCAATGCCGGACCGATAGGTGGGCTGGGGTTGGCTTTGCCTGCAGGAACCTGCAGCTTGATGTAACCAATGATCTTCTTTGCCACTTTTGCAACTCCTCTAAAATGGGTGCAAACGCTCTATACAAACCGCCGTACCGAGCTCCCCAGTTAAAAAAAACCTTTAAGCCTTCTCGACCTGGCTGAATTCCAGCTCCACCGGTGTGGAACGACCGAAAATCAGCACCGACACGCGCAACCTGCTCTTGTCGTAATTGACCTCTTCCACCATACCGTTGAAATCGGTAAACGGGCCTTCCTTGACCCGCACCGCCTCGCCCACCTCGAACAGCACCTTGGGCCTGGGTTTCTCAACACCATCCTGAATCTGCTGCATCAACGCAGCAACTTCCTTTTCACTGATCGGAGTCGGCTTCTGCGCGGAACCACCGACAAAACCGGTCACCTTGGCAGTGTTCTTCACCAGGTGCCAGCTCTCATCATCCATTTCCATCTGAACCAGCACATAGCCCGGAAAGAATTTCCGTTCGCTGACACTCTTCTGGCCGCTTTTCATCTCGACCACTTCTTCGACTGGCACGAGAATTTGGCCGAACTTGTCCTGCATGCCTGCGCGCTCAATGCGCTCCTGCAGGGCTCGCTGCACGCTCTTCTCATAGCCCGAATAGGCGTGCACCACGTACCATCGCATTGCCATCAGTCCCCCTGGCCCATCAATAATTTGACCGCCCACATCAGGCTGGCATCCACAATCCACAGGAAAATCGCAATCACCACCACCAGCAAAAACACGACGCCGGTAGTCTGAAGAGTTTCCTTGCGAGTTGGCCATACGACTTTCTTGGTTTCTACCCACGCATCCTTGCCGAACGCGAAAAACTGCTGGCCAGGCCCGGTAAACCGCGCCACTGAAATCGCCATGGCTACGCCCACCAGCACCGCCAGCACACGCAACACCAAGGCATGTTCGGACAACAGGTAGAAACCCGCAATTCCTGCCGCAAGCAGCAGAACGGCCAAGCCCAACTTAATTTTATCTGTCATAAGGTTTCTTTTTCGGAAATGCAAACAGCGACCGGCACACATGCCGGTCGCCTGATCACTATTGTTTCTGTCGCCCGCTCGCTTTTCCGCACCATTTATCTGGCAGGCCAGGAGGGCCTCGAACCCCCAACCCTCGGTTTTGGAGACCGATACTCTGCCAATTGAGCTACTGGCCTAATTTTAGCAATGAGTAAAGAGCAGTGGGTTCCATTACCCTTCACTCACTACTTGTTACTCGATAACCTTAGCCACGACGCCGGCGCCGACGGTACGACCGCCTTCGCGAATCGCGAAGCGCAGG
>PFJY01000006.1 GCA_002784065.1 Hydrogenophilales bacterium CG_4_10_14_3_um_filter_58_23
CCATGTCCTGTCGTTTGGGCTGCCTTCTGTTTGGCTTCAAACAGAAGGCATGGATGGCAAGGCCTTGCGGTGAAACGGGCGGAAGGTCAGGGAGGATATGTCAAACGTAAGGCCTGACCCCGCGCCCTGTGACCCCGCGCCCTGCGCGCCCTCAAGCCCTCGCGTTTGTGAAAGCAGGTGATGTCCTGGTTGTCTGGAAACTGGATCGACTGGGGCGCTCTCTGCCGCATCTGTTGACCATCGTAAACTCCCTCAAAGACAAGCAGGTCGCGTTCCGGTCGCTGACAGAGGGAATGGACACCACCACCCCTTCAGGCGAGTTGTTGTTTCACGTCTTCGGCGCACTGGCCCAGTATGAGCGGGCGTTAACCACGGAACGTGTTGTGGCTGGCCTAGCCGCCGCCAAACGGCAGGGCCGCATTAGCGAGCGTCCGCTAGCCATCGTCGGTGAAAAACTGGATGCCATTCTTGTGGCGTTGCGTGGCGGCATGTCAAAGGCGGCGGTGTGCCGCAACTTTGGCGTTAAACGCACCACCTTGATTAAAACCTTGGCCCGCATTGGGTGGCCTGGTGTCCCCGGCAAGTAACTGGCCCCTAGCAGACTGTCTGACTTCTGCTTTTTGCACAACATAACACATTGATTATTAACAACATATACATCTGCTTAAATAATGAGCGCAGTAATAAAATCAATGCGTTACGAGCGAAGTCAGACAGGCTGCTAGGTGGAAACTATTGGACGCTGTTTCTCCCCCCTAATCTGGAAAGTTTTGCACGCGGTCTGACACGTGGTATATACTGCGCGTATATCCTTAAATTGTGGGGGCGACTATGACCTATGCGCGCGTATTTCAATCAGGCAACAGCCAAGCGGTTCGCTTGCCTAAAGAGTTTCGTTTTGATGCCCAACAGGTGGAGATTTTTCGACGGGGAGATGAAGTGATTCTGCGTGAGCACCCGAGTAGTGCGTTGACCATTTTTAATGCGTTGAGCCAGTTGCCGGAAGATTTTATGGCACAGGGACGAGGTGACGCTCAACCTCAGGAAAGAGAGTCGTTCTGATGGCAGTACGCTACTTGCTGGATACGAACATCTGCATTTATATCGCCAAGCACAATCCACCTGCTGTGCGCGAGCGGTTTGCCCGACATACGGCGGATGAACTGGCCATGTCTGTGGTGACGCTGGGTGAGTTGCGCTTCGGTGCGGAAAAAAGCCAATCGCGCGAACGCGCATTGGCGGTCATAACCCAACTCGAAACCACGATGCAAATCGCGTCGCTGACTGAGACAGTGGGAGAGCATTACGGCCAAATACGAGCTGCGCTGCAACAGCGGGGCGAAATGATCGGCAACAATGACTTGTGGCTGGCGGCGCATGCCCGCGCGGAAGGTTGGGTACTGGTAACCAACAATGAGCGTGAATTCGTCCGTGTTGAGGGATTGCAAGTGGAAAACTGGGCAGCGTAATGGCACTGTGTCAATCAGCATCGCAGCAGAAGCAAAATCAAAAACGGGGCAGAGCTGTCCAGCTGCAAGCAAAAGCACGGGGTCTTGCATTTGACATCCATGTCCTGTCGTTTTAGGCCGCTGTCTGTTTGACTTCAAACAGGAGGCATGGATGGCGAGGCCTTGCGGTGAAACGGGCGGAAGGTCGGGAAAGATATGTCAAACGTAAGGCCTGACCCTGCGCCTCGCGCCTTCTGCGCCTTATGGTCTGGACCCGTACGCCTGGCTGCGCCGCGTCATGCGCGACTTGTCCGCCGCACGAACGGTCGAGGAAATTGAAGTGCTGTTGCCATGGAATTTGCATGCGGCGGATTTAACCATTGAAATGTTACGCTGAGTAGAGTGAGGTTCGTGGAGCGCTTACGTTACGGTAGCCTTGCCGCCCCTCAGCACGCTCATGACGGTTGGCCCCCAATGTCTCCGTTACCTGCGCCTCCAATATCTGATTGAGTACAGATTCCACCAGATTAGCTAACCCATCTCGGCCACTCAATAATCCTGACAACAATTCCTTTTCCACGTTAATATCATATCCAGCTATCGCTTCTTCTCCTTTGGTTTTTGAAACGTTTTTGACAGCGTCAATTTACCAAACCGGAGCGGTGGCTGCCCACCAATATTTACAGCAGGTTACGGACTTAATCAGCGGTAACGCGAGAGCCAGGAGACCCCGATGGATTCGCCCTTAGAACCCCCTGCCTTTAGGCATGGGGAGGTTTAGTGAGCCTCGACTACGCCACCCTCGATCTGTTGCGCCAGAGCCACCCGGCATGGCGGCTGTTGCGCTCGGATCACGCGCCGCTGGTGGCGAGTTTTCTGCAGCGCGCGTTCATCGCGCCCAATGTGAGGGTGAAAAGCGCGGCGGATTTGGCCGAGGAGCTGGAAGACGAGCTGTTTGTCCTGCGCGAACGGTTGGGCGCGGAGGCCTTCCCCAAGCCCGCGCTCGACTACCTCAACGACTGGGCCGCCACCGGGAAGGGTTGGCTGCGCAAGTTCTACGCCCACGGGTCGGATGAACCGCAGTTCGACCTGACCCCGGCGACCGAGAAGGCGATTGCTTGGCTTTCGACGCTCGCCGAGCGCAGTTTCGTCGGCACCGAATCGCGCTTGCTCACGCTGTTCGAGCTGCTCAAGCAGATGAGCGAGGGCTCCGAAACCGACCCGCAAGCGCGCCTTGCGGAATTGCGCAAGCGGCGCGACGAGATCGACTCTGAAATCGCCCGCGTTGTCGCCGGCGATATGCCGCTGCTGGACGACACGGCGCTGAAAGACCGCTTCCAGCAGTTCATGCAGATGGCGCGTGAACTGCTCACCGATTTTCGCGAGGTGGAGCACAATTTTCGTGGGCTGGACCGGCGCGTGCGGGAACGCATCGCGCTGTGGGAAGGCTCGAAAGGCGCGCTGCTGGAAGAAATCATGGGCGAGCGCGACGCGATTGCCGACTCCGACCAGGGCCGGAGCTTTCGCGCCTTCTGGGATTTCCTGATGTCCAGCCGCCGCCAGGAAGAGCTGTCGGCGCTGCTTGAGCGCGTCCTGAGCCTGCCCCCGGTGGTCGAGCTCAAACCCGACGCCCGCACCCGCCGCGTGCATTACGACTGGCTGGAGGCCGGCGAACATACCCAGCGCACGGTGGCCCAGCTTTCGCAGCAGTTGCGGCGCTTTCTCGACGACCAGGCCTGGCTGGAGAATCGCCGCATCATGGACATCCTGCACGGCATCGAAGCCAAGGCGCTCAACGTGAGGGGGGCGCCGCCACCGGGCGAGGTGACGAATATTGCGGACACCGCTGCCGGCATCGAGTTGCCGATGGAACGACCGCTCCACACCCCGGCCTGCAAGCCGTTGATCGCCGATATCGAGCTGGAGTCGGGTGACGCCGAAATGGATGCCGCCGCGCTGTATTCGCAGATCGTGATCGACAAGAGCGCATTGGCGCGGCATATCCGCCACGCCTTGCAGGATCGTTCGCAAGTCACTCTGCAGCGGCTGTGCGAGACGCAACCGCTGCAGCACGGCCTGGCCGAACTGGTGGCGTACCTGCAACTCGCGAGCGGCCCCTTCAAGGCCGTGGTGGATGAAGCGGTGACCGATAAAATCGTCTGGCGACGGGTCGGGCCGGAGGGCCGGGAACAGGCGAAACAGGCGCGTTTGCCGCGCGTGATCTTTGTGAGGTAAGAATGCAAGAACTGGAACCGGAACCGGAAAACGTCCCGGCAACGAACGGCTTATCGGTACTGGTGATCCTTTTGCTCAAAGGCATAATCTACCAGGAAGCGGACGGCGGCGCCTGGAATGCCTTGCTCAACCTGCAAGCCAGGGTGCGCGACTATATGGCGGTGCTGGGCCTGGAGCTGGTGCTTGACGAGGCAGAGGGCTACGCCTTCTTGCGCTCGCGCCCGGAAAACGAAGAGACCGCGACGCCCAAGCTTCCGCGCCTGGTGGCGAGACGCCCGCTGTCGTTTCCGGTGAGCTTGCTGCTGGCGCTGCTGCGCAAGAAGCTGGCCGAATTCGACGCCAGCGGCGGCGACACGCGGCTGGTTCTCAGCCGTGACGAGATCGTCGAGTTGATTCGGGTGTTCCTGCCCGAAAGCAGCAATGAGGCCAAGCTGATCGACCAGATCGAGACCTATCTCAACAAGATCGTGGAGCTGGGATTCCTGCGCCGGCTGAAACAGGGCGCGGGACAAACTGCCGTGTTCGAGGTGCGGCGCATTCTCAAGGCCTTTGTAGACGCGCAGTGGCTGGCGGATTTCGATGCGCGGCTGGCCGCGTATCAGGTTCAGCTCGGCGCGGGATCGGGAGGGGTTGCCGATGAATGACGCGCAAACCCTGGGCCTGGATTTCGTGGCCGACGATACGCTCTCGGGCTTTCGCTTGCACCGCCTGGAAGTCTTCAACTGGGGCACCTTCGATGGCCGCGTCTGGGTGCTGAACCCAAACGGCAAGAACGCCTTGCTCACCGGCGACATCGGGTCGGGCAAATCGACGCTGGTGGATGCGGTCACCACGCTGCTGGTCCCGGCGCACCGCATTGCCTACAACAAGGCCGCCGGCGCCGACAGCAAGGAACGCACGCTGCGCTCCTATGTGCTCGGGCATTACAAGTCGGAGAGGAATGAGGTGTCTGGCGCCGCCAAGCCGGTGGCGCTACGCGATCACAACAACTATTCGGTGATCCTCGGCGTCTTCCATAACGCGGGTTACGACCAGACGGTGACGCTGGCGCAGGTTTTCTGGATGAAGGATGCACAGGGGCAACCCGCCCGCTTCTTTGTCGGCGCGGAGCGCGATTTGTCGATTGCGACAGACTTCGCCCACTTCGGCCCGGATATCGCCGGGCTCAAGAAAAAATTGCGCGGACCGGGCGCGGAGGTGTTCGACAGCTTTCCGCCCTACGGCGCCTGGTTCCGTCGCCGCTTTGGCATCGACAACGAACAGGCGCTGGAGCTGTTTCACCAAACGGTGTCGATGAAGTCGGTGGGCAACCTGACCGACTTCGTCCGCAGCCACATGCTGGAACCCTTTGAGGTTGCGCCACGCATCACGGCCTTGATCGGCCACTTCGACGACCTGAACCGGGCGCACGAGGCGGTGTGCAAGGCCAAGCGTCAAGTGGAACGGCTTCTGCCACTGGTCGCCGACTGCGAGCGCCACGCGTCGCTTGCCTCGCAGGCCGAGGAGCTCCGCGCCTGCCGCGAGGCGCTGAGACCCTACTTCGCGGGCCTGAAGCTGGCGCTTTTGGAAAAGCGTATCGTCGGCCTCGCCGAGGAATGGGAACGGCAAGTTATCCAGGTCAAGCGCGTGGGCGAGCGTCGCGACGCGCAGCGCATCGAGGAAGCCGAACTCAAACACCACATCGCCGACAACGGCGGCGACCGCCTGGAGAGACTGTCTGCCGAAATCCGCAAGCAGGAGCAGGAGCGCCTGCAACGCAACAGCAAGGCGCTGCGTTATGCCGAACTGGTCCAGGCGGTTGGCGAAAGTCCGTCCGGCGATGAGCCGGGTTTCCTGGAACAGCGTCAACGCCTTTCGGGATTAACGGAGACGACGAAGGAAGCGGAAACAAAACTTCAGAACCAGAAAAACGAACACGATTTCGAATTCAGGCAGGGCAAGCTGGAACACGACGATCTGACCAGCGAAATCAACAGTCTGAAAGCCCGGCGCAGCAACATTCCCGCCGAGCAGGTGGTCATGCGCACCGCGCTATGCAAGGCGCTTGATTTGCCCGAAGAGGACATGCCCTTTGTCGGCGAACTGCTGCAGGTAAGAAACGATGAGCGCGACTGGGAGGGCGCCGCCGAACGGTTGTTGCGCAATTTCGGCCTGTCGCTGCTGGTGCCGGATGAACATTACGCCAAGGTGGCGGATTGGGTGGACAGGACGAACCTCAGGGGACGCCTGGTGTATTTCAGGATACGCCCGAGCCCCCGGAGCGAACTGCCTGATTTGCACCGGGATTCCCTGGCGCGCAAACTGGCCATCAAGCCCGATTCGCCTTTCTACGATTGGCTGGAACGCGAGTTGGCACACCGTTTTGACGTGGCCTGCTGCGCCACCCAAGAGCAGTTCCGCCGCGAGACGCGCGCCATCACCCGTGCGGGTCAGATCAAGGCCGCAGGCGAGAAACACGAGAAAGACGACCGCCACCGGCTGGATGACCGCAGCCGCTACGTGCTGGGCTGGACCAATGCCGAGAAGGTCGCCGCGCTCGAAACCAAAAAGCGGGCGCTAGAGGCCCGGCTGGGCGAACTGGGCAGCCTGATCGGCAAGATACAGGCTGACCAGAACGCGCTCAAGGAACGCCTCACGGCGCTGTCGAAACTCGACGAGTACGCCGATTTCCGTGAACTCGACTGGCAGTCTCTTGCCGTGGAGGTGGCTCGGCTCATAGACGAAAAACGGCGGCTGGAATCTGCCTCCGATGTGCTGAAGCAACTGACCGGACGGCTGGCCGAGGTCGTCGCCGCATTGAAAATCACGGAAACCCTGTTGGAGGAACACCAGGACAAGCGTTCCAAAGCCGAGCAGAAAAAGACGGATGCCGAAGCCTTGCGCATTCAGGCGCAAACGCTGTTGGATGAGCCGGCCTTTGCCGGCAACGAAGCGTACTTCGGGCGACTTGACTCCGTTCGCGGCGAGGCCTTGGGCGAGCATCAGCTCTCGGTCGAATCCTGCGACAACCGCGAGCATGAAATGCGCGACTGGCTGCAAAAGCAGATTGACAACGAAAGCAGGAAACTCGGCAATTTGGGGGAGCGTATCGTCAAGGCGATGACCTCCTACAAAGAGGAATTCAAACTTGAGACTTCAGAGGTCGATGCCAGCCTGGACGCGGCTTTCGAATACCGCAACATGCTCGGCGCGCTTCAAGCCGACGATTTGCCGCGCTTCGAGGCGCGCTTCAAGGAACTGCTGAACGAAAACACCATCCGCGAGGTGGCGAACTTTCAGTCGCAGTTGGCCCGCGAGCGGGAAACGATCAAGGAGCGTATTGCGCGCATCAACGAGTCGCTGAACGGGATTGACTATAACCCCGGTCGCTATATCGTCCTGGAAGCCCAGCCTGCGCCGGATGCCGACACCCGCGACTTCCAGACCGAACTGCGGGCCTGTACCGAAGGGGCGCTGACCGGCTCCGACGACACCCAATACTCCGAAGCCAAGTTCCTACAGGTCAAACACATCATCGAGCGCTTTCGCGGACGAGAGGGACAATCCGAGCAGGATCGTCGCTGGGCCGCCAAGGTCACCGATGTGCGCAACTGGTTCGTATTTGCCGCCAGCGAGCGCTGGCGCGAGGACGACAGCGAACACGAGCACTATTCCGACTCCGGCGGCAAGTCGGGCGGTCAAAAAGAGAAACTGGCCTATACCATCCTGGCGGCAAGCCTGGCCTACCAGTTCGGTCTTGAATGGGGCGCCGTCCGTTCCAGAACCTTCCGTTTTGTGGTGATTGACGAAGCGTTCGGGCGCGGCTCGGACGAGTCCGCGCAATATGGTCTGCGGCTGTTTGCCCAACTCAACCTGCAGCTCCTGATCGTCACCCCCCTGCAAAAAATCCACATCATCGAACCTTTCGTTGCCAGCGTGGGGTTTGTCCAGAACGAGGAAGGCCGCGCCTCCAAGCTGCGCAACCTGTCAATTGAGGAGTACCGCTCGGAGAAGGCGAGGATCGCCGGATGAGCTGGACCAGACCGGCAGACCTGCGCGCCCAGGTGCAAAAGCTGTGGGGCCGGGGGGAGATGCTGGCCAGTCTTGTTACTGGCCAGTCGCCATTCCCGAAGCGTTTGGCGCTCAAAGGGCCGACATCGGCAGAAATGGCCGACCGCTTCGACGAGGTGCGTGCCTGGATCGGCGAGATTCGGGCGATGCCGCATTGCCGGGTGGAAATGCGGGAATTCAGGCACCGCGTGTTCGGCGCAAATGCGGTGCCCCAGGAAGTATGGATCGACACCGTCGAAGAGGCCTTGGCGCTTATCGGCAAGCAACGCGATGCCGCCCGCTTCACTGCGTTGGCCGGCCTGACGGCTGGCGCACAGCCGAAATTGCTGGGCTGGCTGGCCAAACGGACACTACGGGCGCTGGCGCTGGCCGATGAATGGGGCCGGCTACTGGAAATCGTTGCCTGGCTCGAGCATCACCCGCGCCCGGACGTATACCTCAGGCAGGTAGACATCCCGGGCGTACACAGCAAGTTCATCGAAGCCCATCGCGGCGTGCTCGCAGAGTTGCTGGATAGGGTCTTGCCGCCCGAGGCCATCGATCCGACCGCTTCAGGAACAAGCCAATTCGCAAAGCGCTACCGGTTTCGCGACAAACCGGCGCGGATTCGCTTCCGCGTTCTTGATCCCGATCACGCGCTGCTGCCGGGAAGTCTAATCCAGGACATCACTCTCGATGCCGGGAGCTTTGCCCGGCTTGATACCAAAATCTCACGGGTTTTTATTACCGAAAACGAAATCAACTTCCTGGCCTTTCCACCAGTCAGAGACAGCCTGGTCATCTTCGGTGCGGGATACGGTTTCGAGATGTTGCAGAAGGCCGAATGGCTTGCGCGCTGCCGCGTTCATTATTGGGGGGATATCGACACCCACGGCTTCGCGATCCTCGATCAACTCCGCAGCCAGTTCGACCATGTGGAGTCGTTCCTGATGGACCGCGCCACCTTGCTGGCGCTCGAATCGCAATGGGGCGAGGAAGAGAAACAGACCCTGCGTGACCTGCCCCGGCTGAACCCCGAGGAAAAGGCGCTCTACGATGATTTGCGGGACAACCGGATACGGGGGAATCTGCGCCTTGAGCAGGAAAGGATCGGCTTCGGCCGGGTGGCGTCTGCGTTATCGGCGCTTGCGGTGATTCACTAACCCGAATCAAAAAATTCAGCCCGTAGCAACGCATCAGCGGGTGCCAGAATACGCAGCCCCAACTCGGCACGGATCACCAGCAGATCTTGATCCCCTGTAATCAGCCACTGAGCAGACGCGGCCAAAGCGGTGTGAATAAATTTGTCGTCATCCACGTCCTTGCAATAGCGTTGCGCGGCGATCGGCTCGGGGATGTCCACCCAATGTGCGGCAGCGTTTGCGTCGTGTAAAATCGCACGCCGGATTTCCATGCTCAGATACCGATCAAATTTGGGCTTCCACAGCCTTGATTCAAGTTCCGCAAAAGTCGTTTTTGAAAACACCGGTACGCCCTGCGCCAGCACGCGCCGCACCACCTGCGCTGGCGCTCCTTCTTTGGAAAGCGCCGCGCTGATCCACACATTGGTGTCAATCACGACCCGGTTTGCCATGGCGCGGTCGAAGTCAGGGCCGGTTTTAGCTTTCATCGGCCAGCAGGGCATCCAGCGTCCCAGAAGTGAGCCCGGCGGCAGTCGCTGCATCGCTGGCCTGATCGAGGGTGTGCTGCAACCGGTTGGCGTAAAAAGCGCGCATCGCTTCAAAGTCCTGCACGCTGACCATCACGCCCACCAGGCGCTCGTGACGCATGACACCGACCGGCTCGCGCTGCGCCCGGTCAAGAAATTCCCCGAAACGGGTTTTGGCTTCATTGGCGGTAAATGTTTGCATGGAATGGCGCTCCGTTTGGATGACTTGGATGCGCACAATTTAATCCAATCGTTCGATTTGGTCAACTTCTATGTGCCTTGCACATCCACTGAATTGCAACGTAAATCAACTTAGATTTCGCAGTTGACCGCGTCGTAGGGTCACCCGAAGCGGGTACACGCCAACGGACACTCCCACGCTTGTATCCATGCGGCGTTCCGGTGGTTACGGAGCGATCAACTGAGGAATCCAGGATAAAGGAATTACCTGGCTCAGCTCCCTTTGTTTGAGGTAATGCCCGTCCAGAAATCGTGATCCTTGCGGAGAAACTCATCGTAAGGGAGGTAATGGGAGCCATCGCATGAAAAGGTCAGGCCGACGAGGCCGTTAAAAATGTTCAGGGTGCCGGAGCGCAGGTAGAACATCTCGTCCATGAGGCGTAGCGTGCGAAAGGCATCCAGCACGTCGCGGACTTGCTCGGGCGGCACCAGCGCCCCCGTCGGGTAGGGGGTGCGGGGGTAGGCAAGACAAATGTCCGGGTCGATCAGCGCTTCAATATCCAGCAGACGATAACGGTAGGGATCCTCCATGACCCAGACCACGGCGCGGCTACTGGAGAAGTGCAACATCACATGAAACACCCCGTGATAGAGCATGAGTTCGGTTACCACGCCCAGCACCGTGTCGACATGCTGGTCCATCTCGCTTTCCGTGCGGGTCTGGTGGAATACCGTGCCGCGGATGGAGGGGTCTCCCTTGATCTGGCGCCAGTATCTCGGCTCTTCGTAGAGCTCGCGCGTCAGCGGCAGATCGCGCAGGCCGAAATAGGCGCCGATAAATCCCAGGGCATCGCCGGCAGCATCGCGCACAATCTGGGTGGCCGTCAGAGAGGGGCGCCGCTCGCGCAGGCTGATGTAGGCATCCGAAAGGAAAAAGTCGGTACTGGCCGTGATTTCGCGCAGGTAGGGCCGCTTGGCCCGATCCCGGCCAAAACCCTCCAGCAACCCTTCGTGACTCACGTTATCGCTGATCTGGATGGCGTTGGCGTCGAGCGCATAGAGATGCTTGCAGTAAGGCAATTCTTTCAGCGCCTCGCCCAGCATCGCATCCAATTTTTCCCGGTCTCCCCAGACTGGAACGCATTCTGCCGCCAGCCGTCGTAATGGCTCCTGCAACAGGCCCACCAGCGATTCACGCTGGTGGGCTACGCTTTCTTGCAATGTTTCTTTCGAGAGGTTCATATCCGGGCTATCATTCGAGTCATTCGGTTGCCTTGCGCATTTAGCAGTATTCTAGCAGCCTGTCGGACTTGATCCGGGAAATTTCATTAACGCTCACTGCCACCCCCCATGGAGCCAATCATGACCGCTACCCAGAAAATTTGCAGCATGGCGCTGTTCTGCGATTTCGAGAATGTCGCTTTGGGCGTGCGCGACGCCAAGTACGAAAAGTTCGATATCAGCAAGGTTCTCGAACGCCTGCTGCTCAAGGGCAACATCGTGGTAAAAAAAGCTTATTGCGACTGGGACCGGTACAAGGAATTCAAGGCCCCCATGCACGAGGCTTCGTTCGAACTGATCGAGATTCCTCACGTGCGCCAGTCGGGAAAAAACTCGGCAGACATCCGCATGGTAGTCGACGCGCTCGACCTGTGCTACACCAAGTCCCATGTGGACACCTTCGTCATCATCAGCGGCGATTCGGATTTTTCGCCCCTGGTGAGCAAACTGCGCGAGAACAACAAGACCGTGATCGGGGTCGGGGTCAAGAACTCCACCTCCGATCTGCTGATCGCCAACTGCGACGAGTTCATCTACTACGACGATCTGGCACGCGAAAACGCCGTGAAGGCGGAAAAAGCCAAGAAGCGCACCAGCAAGAAAAAACCTGCCGCCAAAGAGTCCACGGAGGCGGTGCCTAAAACTGCACCCCCGGAAAACGGCAGCAAGTCACAGGAAGCCCTGGACTTGATGATGGAGACGGTAGAGGCCCTGTTTGCGGAGCGCGGCGAAGAGGAAAAAATCTGGGGTTCGATGGTCAAGCAGGCGCTGAAGCGGCGCAAACCGGGCTTCAATGAAAGCTACTACGGCTTTCGCTCGTTCAGCAAGCTGCTTGAGGAAGCTGCCGCGCGCAAACTGCTGGACGTGGAGCACGACGAAAAGTCGGGGGGCGTCATCATCAAGAACTTCAACCCGGAATATTAGGAGCGGGCTTGCCCGCGATCATGGATGCTGTCATTTCGACCAAGGGGATAAATCTTGCTCCCCCATCGGCGTAAAGATTTCTCCCGAAGCCTGCCCTGAGCGAAGCCGAATGGATGCTAAATAACAGGTTCTTGTTTGGTTTTGGCTAGTCCGGCTTTAAGAAGGAGTCCTGCATGGACGCCAACCATTCCGTTTCATTCTTCGACAAGCAGTTCCAGAAGCAGATCAGCGAGCAGAGCTTCGCCCTCAACCCGTTCGAGGAGGCGGCATTGCCGCATTTGACGGGCAGCGTGCTGGATCTGGGTTGCGGGCTGGGCAATTTAAGCATCGAGGCAGCGCGGCGTGGCGCTTCAGTGGTGGCGGTAGATGCCAGCCCGACTGCGGTTGCGCATATCCAGCGGGTGGCAGAACAGGAGAAGCTGGCACTGCAAGGGGTTCGGGCCGACCTGTCGAACTACCGCATCGATGGCCAGTTCGACACCATCGCGGCGATCGGACTGCTGATGTTTTTCGAACGGGAGCAGGCACTGGCCTTGCTCGACGAAATCCAGCAGCACGTCAAACCTGGTGGCCGCGCCGTGGTCAATGTCCTGATCGAGGGCACGACCTTCATTGGCATGTTCCAGCCCGGTCATTACACTCTATTCGACCATGACGAACTGGCGCAGCGCTTTGCTGGTTGGCGGATGCTGGAACACACCTATCAGACCTTCCCCGCACCGGAAAACACCGAGAAGGTGTTTGCCACAATCGTGGCCGAGAAAGTTTAGCCTCAGCCAGCTTCGGTAAGCTTTCCGATCTGTCGGTCATGTGTCCGGCCCAGCAGCATCAGGGCGAAGATCGCGCCAATCAGCGCATAAACCATATCCGACTGGGTATCCCAGACATAACCCTGCGTCCCGAGAAATGCCTCGGCCGCTTCTTCCGACGCAAGCGCTACCCACCACTCGATCAGTTCGTACAGCGCGCTGATCGCCAGGCAAATGCAGACGACGATGAAGAACAGCCAGCGTTTCGATGCGACTACGGCATTGCGGATCAGGATTTCCCGCGCCACGATGGCCGGGACGAAGCCCTGAGCGAAGTGACCGAGCTTATCGTAGTTGTTGCGCTGCCAGCCAAAATAATCCCTGAGCGGGTCGAGCAGGGGCACTTCGGCATAGGTGTAATGCCCGCCGACCATCAGGATCAGGCAGTGAACCAGGATCAGGAAATAAGCCAGTGGCGTGAAGGGGAAGCGGCGGCGCGTGACCGCCAGCAGCACAAAGACGATCATTGCCGGCAGGACTTCGAGCAGCCAGGTGAGGGCGTCCTTGGGGTGGGCGCCCGACCAGATCAGAGTGGCGAAATAAACCAGGACCCAGAGTGCGGCCATGGTGGGCGTGGGTTTATTCAGGCTGGTCAACGCTGTCCCATGGTTCCAGCTTGTACTTCGGCGGCTTGCTCATCAGGTAGAGCACGATGCCGCAGCTGAGGAAGAACAGGGTGGTGGCGAACAGGCTGGCCGTGACGACGTCGCTGCCGCCGCGCGTGACCATGAAGTAACCAAAAATTAGCAGGCTGATGGCCATGCTGGCGAATGAGGCGACGGCGAAGCCGAAGGCGATTTTTCTGCCGGTGTTGCGGGTGTTCATTTGCGTTCCTCAGGGTGGGCTTAATCGGTCGGATCGGGCTTCATAGATTCCGTAGGGTGAGCACGCTTTGTGCCCACGCGGAACCAAACCGCGTGGGCAGACGAAAAACCTGTCTGCCCACCCTTGCGCAGCGCACCGGTTCATGGGGTTCAATTCGGGCGAAAACTGGCGACTGCATTTTCTCCCGCAAGCGGGGGCAATGGTGAAGGGCGCTTGTTCCGATTTGGGCTATTCTGCGTTGAGTATGGTCAGCATCGACTGGAGCGCCTCTGCCACTTCGCGGCCGAGATCGGTGAGGTAGCCGCCGTCGGCCAGGGTGACCAGTTTCTTGGCGTGCAGCCGCCGCACTGCGGCAATCACTGCGGGCTCGGCGTCTTTGCGCACTTTCATGCCTTCCTGCATGGTGTCGAGGTCGAAGTGGGCGAGGAAGTTCAGTTCCTCCACGAGGTCGGGGGTCAGTTTTGGAGGTGGGATCAACATGGTGTGCCTTTCTGAAATAGTCTTCGGCTATTGTGGCACGGAAACGGTGTCCGCTCCATCCGCGTTGCTTTCTTTTTTCACCTTGCGGTTCGACCCGGCCACCATGTCGTAAACGAACAGGCGGCAATCCAGTGCGCCGTTGAAGAGCGGAATACGGCGCGACACGGAAAGCCGGATCAGCTTGGGCAAACGCATGTCGGCGCTGAAGAAGCAAGCACGCCAGCCGCCGAATTTCTGCTTGAGAAGGTCGCCAATCCTGGGGTAGAGCTGCGCCATTTCTTCCTGTTCGCCGATGCGCACGGCGTAGGGCGGGTTGGCGACCAGCACGCCGGTCGGCGCGGGCGGCGCCACATCGAGCAGGTTGATCTGCTTCAAGGTCACCACTTCTTCCAGCCCGGCGGCGGCCAGGTTGGCGCGCGCTGCCATCAGCACGGTGCTGGAAACGTCGCTGCCGTAGATCGGCAATGGATTTTTCGGCAGTTCCGCCGCAACGGCTTCCTGGTAAATCGCATCCCAGGCCGCAGGGTCGAAATTTTTTATCTGCTCGAAGGCGAACCAGCGTTCCGCGCCGGGAGCGATGTTGAGCGCCATCTGAGCGGCCTCGATGAGGAAGGTGCCGCTGCCGCACATCGGGTCGAGCAGCGGCATCCCCGGCTGCCAGCCGGCGAGGTACAAGATTCCCGCCGCCAGGTTTTCGCGCAGCGGCGCTTCGCCCTGCTCCTTGCGGTAGCCGCGCTTGAACAGCGCCTCGCCCGAGGTGTCGAGGTAAAGCGATACCCGCTCGGCGGTGAGAAAAGCGTACACCCGCATGTCCGGCGCGGCGGTGTCGATGTTGGGACGCTCGCCGCCAGCTTTGCGGAACTTGTCGCAGATGGCGTCCTTGATTTTCAGAGTGACGAAATCCAGGCTACGCAGGGGGCACCTGATCGCGCTGACCTTGACGCGGAAGGTCTGTTCGACATCGAACCAGCTCGGCCAAGGCAGGGCCAGCGCGGCGCGGTAAATATCCTCCTCGCTGCGGTAGGGTTGTTCCGCCAGCCGCCACAGGACGCGGCTGGCGACCCGGCTCCACAGGTTGACGCGATAGCACAGCGCCAGGTCGCCGGCAAAGCCGACGCCGCCGTCGGTGGGTGCGATGGCGGTTGCGCCGAGCTTTTCCAGCTCGGCTGCCAATGGGGTTTCCAGGCCGCGCGGGCAGGGGGCGAAAAATTGTTGGGTCGTGGTCATAAGATATCCTGAAAAAATCGGTTAGCCACAGAGTTCACAGAGAAAAATCAAAAGCAGGCGTCTCTGTGTCCTCTGTGATCTCTGTGGCTTGAATTTGCAATTTTTAGGGTTATTTCAGCAGCCGCCGCCGGGTCAGCCCCAGCGCGATGTAAAAACCGACGCCGCCATAAGCGAGCAGCGCCACAACGTGTGCGAGCACTTGCTGCGGTGCGCCGCCTTGCACCAGCGGGCGGGCCAGTGCGATGGCATGGGTCAGCGGGAGCCAGGCCGAGATCGCCTGTAGCCACGCGGGCAACTGGTCGACCGGGTAGAACACGCCGCACAGCAACACCATCGGCGTGATCACCAGGGTGAAGTAATACATGAAAAAATCATAGTTGGGCGAAAGCGCGTTCATCACCAGCCCCATGCCGGAAAAGCAGAAGCCGATCAGGATGATCAGCGGAATCAGCCACAGGATTTGACCCAGTCCGGCCAGGCCCAGCACCAGGACGATGACCAGGATCGCCAGGCCGGAGAGCAGGCTCTTGCTGGTGGCCCAGAGCAGCTCGGCGAGCAGCACGTCGTCCAGGGTCAGCGGCGTGTTGAGGATGGCCTCCCAGGTTTTCTGCACGTGCATGCGCGAGAAGCCCGAGTAGAGCACCTCGAAAGTGGCGCTGTTCATGGTGCTGTAGCACACCGTGCCAGCGGCGAGAAAGGTCAGGTAGGGTACGCCGCCCACTTCGGGCAGCAAGCCGCCCAGCCCGTAGCCCAGACCCAGCATGTAAAACGCTGGGTCGGCCAGATTGCCAAGGATGGAGGGGATGGCGAGCTTGCGCCATACCAGGAAGTTGCGCCGCCATACCGGGATGAAGCGCAGGCTCAGGGTGGGCAACGCCCAAAATCCGGTCATGATAGTGGTTTCATCCCGTCACCTTCGCCGGCAGAAACAGCAGCAATGGATTATCCGGGGAGGCCGTGAAACCAAAGCGTCGGTAGTAACCGGCGGCCTGTTCGTCGATGGCATCGACGAACAGGCCGATGCCGCCCGCTTCTGTGTAGATTCGTTGCGCCCGCGTCAGGGCATCGACCAGCAGCAGTTCGCCAAGGCCTTTGCCCTGATACTGCTTGCAGACAGCCAGACGACCCAGCCGCACTCCCGGAATGCGGCGCGGTAGCTTCTTGCGCCAGCACTCCGGCAGATGATGGCTATCGAGTTCGACCAAGGTCAGCGCGTAATAGCCGCAGATGCGGGAAGGCAGTTCCTCGCGGACGGCGACGAAGGTTTTTGACAGCCCTTTGTCTTGGTGTTGACGGGCAACCTGCCGCAGCCAGCCGTTCAGTTCCTGGCGACCGCAGTCGAAATCCTGCCGGTCATGGCTCCCAGTTAAAGGAAGTACCCGCATCATCTCGCCTGGCCTCCTGGTAGCGTTTCATGGCCGCCTTCAGCGCGGGCGTCGGCTTGGGTGGGGCCTCCATCAGATCGAGCAGCCAGCCCCAGTCTCGGGGAGACAGCCGAATAACTTCCTCCCGCTCAATGACGGCCTGGGCCTCCTTCAGCGCCGACTGCACCAGAAACTGATTGACCGTGGCGCCTGTCAGTTCGGCGGCGCGGCACAGCGTTTCATAGACCTCATGGGGGACGCGAGCGCCGATGCGGTCTTGCTTGGCAACAATAGCGGTTCCCATCATCACCTCCTACGTTTGGTTGGGCGTCTAGTGTAGCATTGTCGCCAAAGTGGCGCCACACGGGCGAACGCATTCATGGCAACAGCTACCTCAGTTCCGAGGTGCAGTGACCGCAACGGGTGGCCTTGACCGGAACGGCGTTGAGGCAATAAGGACACTCCTTGGTCGTTGGGGCGGAGGCGGGTTCCTCTGCTTTGAGGCGGTTGATCTGGCGCACCAGGATGAAAACGGCCGCTGCGACGATGGTAAAGTCAATCAGGGTGTTGAGGAACAGGCCGTAATTGATCGTCGCGATCCCGGCTGCCTTGGCCTCCGCCAAAGTGTTCACCGACTTGTCGGAAAGATTGATGAACAGGTTGCTGAAGTCGAAACCGCCCAGCAGCTTGCCGATTGGCGGCATCAGGATGTCGTTGACGAAGGACGTGACGATCTTGCCAAATGCCGCGCCGATGATGATGCCGATAGCCAGGTCAACGACGTTGCCCTTGACTGCAAATTCCTTGAAATGGGTATCCCCTTGACGCACGTTGCACCTGTGATCCGAAATACCGGGCGCGCTTCCAGAACCGCGAAGAGCCATTT
>PFJY01000073.1 GCA_002784065.1 Hydrogenophilales bacterium CG_4_10_14_3_um_filter_58_23
CCGCCAAAACATGAAATTCTTCGGTTTTCATCGTAGCACCTATCTTATTGATTGGTATGGCGATAGTATAGACCACTACTTAACAGTGACATAGCCTTCGCAAAATAGGAAAGCCCTTCGCCTCGATCGGCGGGACAGGGACTTTCGATGGGATTTTTCTCAGCGGCATCGTCGCAGTGTTGCTGACCTGGCGAATCAGCATATCTTCACCACGATGTCGTGCAGGGTATTGGCGCAGTGGGCCATGTTGTGGGCGGCATTGGAGAGGTGGCGATAAATTTCGCGGCGCTTGAACATATTGATGTAGTCGTCGCCTTTGAATAATTCGGCGAGGGCGATACGATATAGCCTTTCAACCCTTCTTTGCGCCTTGCGCGCTATATCGGCATCGTCCGCGACGGTCAGGGGGTTGCTCCCCAGCTTGCCGAAGCCCGCTACCAGAGCGTCTACACCTTCCTGCAGCAGCTTGGATATTTCCACGATGAAGGTGTCTGGCGTCACGCCAAGCACGTCCATTTCGCTGACGGTGGTTTTGCAGTAGGTCACGATCCGGTCAAGGTCGGCGATTGCCCGGTAGATGTCCTCGCGGTCGATTGGGGTGGAAAAGGCCTCGTTCAGGATATGGATGTTGCGCATTTTTATGAGGTCAGCTTCGTGCTCATCCTGCTTGATTTTTTTTCCCAGAACTTCGTCACCGGTTTTCAGAAATTCGACCAGGTCATTTACCGAATGGCTGACCTGAAGGCATTGTTCGGTCAGCAGTTTGAAGAAATTGGGTGTCTTGGGGAAAACCTGGTCGAAGAGGGCAGAGAGGATGAATTTTGATTGTTCCCGCATGATTTTTTATCCTATGGTTATTATTGTTAGCTGTACCAAGAAATAACACGCGACCGCCACCATCGCCGCGCCGGGAATGGTGATCAACCACGTTACCGAGATTTCTTCCGCTTTTGCCCAGCGTACCGCCTTGGGGCGTTCAGAGGCGCCAATGCCCATGATCGAGGTGGCGACCACATGAGTGGTGGAAACCGGCGCGCCAATCAGGGAAGCAGCGAAAATTACCCCGGCAGACGTCAGTTGGGAATCCAGCGCATGCAACGGCCGCACTTTGTAGATAGCAAAGCCGAGGGTGCGCACGATACGCCAGCCGCCGGACATGATGCCCAGCGTGATCGACGTGGAGCAGGCCAGCATCACCCAGAACGGCACGACGAATTCGTGGATGAAGCCGCCCAGGAGCAGCACCAGGGTGAGGATGCCCATGCTTTTCTGTGCGTCGTTGGCGCCGTGGGAAAAGGCCAGGCCGGCGGCGGTGAAGAACTGGGCGCGGCGTAAATTCCGGTTGATTGTCGGCTTCGCGCCGCGTAACAGGAACAGCATCAGTCGGTGTAAAAAGAATCCCGCCCAGAAACCCACCAGCGGCGACAGCACCAGAGCCAGCAGCACTTTGGTGATCCCGGTGAAGTGGCCGTTCTGGAACAGTTCGCCGAATCCCCATGCCACATGGTCGGCGCCGACAGCAACCACCACTGCACCGGCCAAGCCGCCCACCAGTGCATGCGAGGAGGAGGAAGGTACGCCGCGCCACCAGGTCAGCAGATTCCAGACGATGGCGCCTGCCAGCCCGCACAGGATGATGGTGAGCGATACCGTCGCCTCCAGGTCGCCCAGGGTGATGAACTTGCCGATGGTGTTGGCGACCGCCGTGCCGCCCAGCAGCGGGCCGAGGAATTCGAAAAAGCCGACGATCAGCACTGCCTGCACCGGGGTCATGGCACGCGAGGCGATTACCGTGGCAACGATGTTGGCTGCGTCGTGAAAGCCGTTGGTGTAATCGAACAGCAGTACGATCAGCACCGCCACGATCACTAGAATCAGGATGGCATCCATGTTGAGCAGGAAAGAAGGGTAGACGCCGTTAGCCTACCATTATCCAGCGTGGCCATGTTATTCCTGCATACGACTAAGGACCTGTTAAGCATTAAGTGTTACACGCGTTACCCCCAGAAAGCCCACAGGCAAGGCGCGGGAAGGAAAGCGTGGTTATTCCACGCTGACGAGCCGCAACGCCGCATGCGGACTTTCTGGGGGATAACCCTCCGGGGCGGCGAGGATTCGGGCCCATGGCTAAGCGCGGGTGCCGCCGCGTGTAACACTTAATGCTTAACAGGTCCTTAGCAAGAGCTTCCCCTGCATGCCCCTTTGGGCCGCACAGGATGAGGCCCTCGGCGGATCGGATTACTTCTGGTTGTGGGCCGGATGCCTCAGCTTGTAGCGTGCCAGGCCGTTCTCCACCAGCGAATACACCGCCGGCACCACGACCAGGGTGAGCAGGGTGGAAGTAATCATGCCGCCGATCACCGCGACCGCCAGCGGGCCGTTGGTTTCCGCTCCTGCTCCCAGGCCCAGCGCGGCGGGCAGCAGGGCCAGGATCACCGTCAGCGAGGTCATCAGCACGGGCCTCATGCGGGTCGGGCAAGCGTCGCGCAAAGCTTCATCGATGCCTTTGCCTTGTCCTCGCCGCTGGTTGGTGAGATCCACCAGCAGGATGGAGTTCTTCGCCACCAGACCGATCAGCAGCACCATGCCGATCATCGAATAGATGTTGAGGGTGTGGCCGGTGAGCCACAGCGCCATCACCCCGCCGATAATCGCCAGCGGCTGCGCCAGCATGATGATGAAGGGCTGGATGAAGGAGTTGAATTGGCTCGCCAGCACCATGTACAGCAGCACCATCGCTAGCGAAAAGGCGAAGATCATGTAGCTCACGGTTTTGCCGAATTCCTCCGCCTGTCCGATCAATTTGACGCTGTAGCCGAGCGGCAGGAGGCTCAAAGCCGTTTCCTTGACCTTGGTCACCGCCTCGCCCAGCGGGATGGTGGGCGAGGCATAGAAGGTGGCGGCGTATTGCAGGTCGAAGCGCCCGATTGTCGCCGCGCCAAGGATCTGCTTGATGCCGGTCACGGTGTCGAGACGCACCAGTTTTCCGTCCTTGCTGCGCAGGTAAATATTGTTCAGGTCGGAAATCTGTTTGAATTCGCCGTCCTTGGCCTTGAGGCGGATGTCATAGCGTTGGCCGTCACCCGGTTCGTCATTGTACTTGGCGATGTCGACGCCGCCGGAGAGCACGTTGAGCGCCAGCGCCACATCCTGGGTGGACAACCCGGCTGCGGCTATGCGGGTGCGGTCCGGGGTCAGCGTCAGTTGCGGCAAATCGAGTTGCAGGTCCATATCCATGCGTCCGAAGCCCGGCTCCACCGAGAGCTTTTGTTGCATCTGTTGCGACAGGCGTCCGATTTCCGTCAGGCTTGGGCCGCTCACGACGAATTGCAGCGGCTCGCCGCGTTGCCCGCCGATGATCGGATAGGGCGCGGCGAAGACGCGCGCGCCGGGCACCTGCGACAGCTCTTTGCGCAGGATGGGAATCAGATCCTGTTGTTTGACGGTGCGCTCGCCGCGCGGGAGCATGCGCGCCACCACCGTCCCCTGATTGACCTGGCCGGCGCTGCCCAGCCCGATCAGCGCGAATTCGGTGACGATCTCCTTATGCTGAAAAAGGATACTCTCGACCATGCGCAAACGGCTGTCAGTGTAGTCTATGCTCGACCCGAGCGGGGTGCGGATGTAGACCAGAAAGCGCCCTTCATCCTCTTCCGGCACGAACGTCTTGCCGACATTAGCGAAAAAATAGCTGCTCGCCACCACCGTCGCCAAGGTCAAAAACAACACTTTCCAGCGATGCCGGAGCGCCTTGTCGAGCAGGTAGCGGTAAATGCTGTCCATGCCGTGAAAAAACCGGTCCAGGGCGTAATACACCCGCCCGTGTCGCTTGGAAACTTGCAAATAGCGCGAGCACAGCATGGGCGTCAGGGTGAGGGAAACGAATAACGACACCAGCACGCCGAAGGTGACCACCACCGCGAAGGCTTTGAAGAATTGGCCGATGATACCGCCGAGGAAGATCACCGGGGCGAAGATTGATACCAGAGACAGCGTTGCGGCAATCACCGCAAACATCACTTCGCGGCTGCCGTTGACGGCTGCCGCCACCGGATCGGGATCGATTTCCTCACGATGACGAAAAATATTCTCTAAAACCACGATGGCGTCATCCACCACCACACCGATCAGCAGCAGCAAAGCCAGCATGGTCAGCGAATTGAGCGTGAAGCCGGCGAAGTAGATCACCGCCACCGCGCCGAGCAGCGACACCGGAATGGCCGTGGCGATAATCAGGGTCGAGCGCATGCTGCGCAGGAACAGCCAGACGATCAACGAAGCCAGCAGCGTGCCCTCGATCAAATGCTCTTTCAGCGAGTTGACGATTTCCAGGATAAAGATCGCATCGTTGGAAACGACATCGAGCGTCATGCCCGGCGGTAGCTGCGGGATAATCTCGGTTTCCAGGCGTTGCTTGATCGTGTCGACGATGGCCACAGTGTTGGTGTTGGCCACCTTGACGATGCCCAGACCGATGGTGGTCTTGCCCAAAAAACGGGCGAGCTGGCGGTAATCGGCCAGCCCGTCCTCGATTTCCGCCACGTCCTTGAGGCGCACCGGGGCGCCGTCGCGGTAAGCAACGATCATTTTTTCCAGCTCGTCGAGACGATGGAATTCCAGGTCGAGCTTGATCAGGTTTTCCGTGGCTTGACCGACCAGGAAACCGCCGGCCACCTGGACATGCTCATTGGCGAACGCGTTGGTCAAATCCTGGGCAGTAACCTGAAAAGCAGCCATTTTCTTCGGCAGCAGGTTGACCCGGATGGTGCGGTCGCGGCGTCCGCCCAGGCGCACTTCGCCCACGCCGGCGATGGTTTCCAGACGCTTCTTGATAGTGTTGAGGGCATACTGGTTGAGCTGTTGCTGGGTGCGGTCGCCGCGTAGCGCCAGCCACATGATCGGCATGGCGTTGGTTTCCACCTTGGACACCACCGGCGGGTCGGCGTCCTTGGGTAAGCGCCGCAACACCTGGTTGACCTTGGACTGCACCTCGTTGAAAGCGACATCCACTTTCTTGTCCAGGCTGAAGGTGATGTTGATCACCGACACGCCCGGAGAAGAGGAAGACTGGATATGCTCGATGCCCGGCACGCTGTTGACCGACGTTTCCAACACGTTGGTGATGCTCGAATCGACGATGTCCGGGTTGGCGCCCTTGAGTGTGGTGGAAATTGAGATAATGGGAAACTCGATATAAGGAAAGCGATCCATGCCGATGCGCTGATAGCTGATGATGCCGAACAGCACCAGCACGGCGGACATCATGAACGCCAATACGTGGCGTTTAATCGAGAGCTCGGGCAAGGTCATTTTTGTGTGCCTTTATTGCCGTTCGTTTCTTTCACGCTGACCGCAGCCTGGTCAGTGAGGAAACCCGCGCCGTCCACGGCCACCGTTGTGCCCGATTTGATTCCTTGTAAAATTTCCACCTGACCGCTCAGGGTGACGCCGGTGGTGACGATGTGCTGAACGGCCTTGCCATTCTCGATCACGTATACCACCTTGCCGGCAGGCCGCAGCACCAGGCTGACCTCCGGCACGGTGATCGCCCCGGCATGCTCCTCGACGACGATCGCACCGTTGACCGATGCGCCGGGTTTCCAGCCGCCTGGATTTTTTACTTCGACCACGGCATCGAAAGCGCGGTTGGAACTACCCACCATCGGCCGCACCTGTTCGATCCTGCCCACCACGGCAGCTCCTGGTGCGGTCGGGGTAGATAAAGCAACCGCCTGGCCAATCTTGATGCGCTGCGCGGCGGTTTCCGGGAAGGGCAGGCGGATACGCAGGTTTTCGCTGGTGGAAAGCTGGAACACCGGCTTGCCGAGATCGATCCAGTCGCCTACCGATACCAGTCGGTTATCGACCCGTCCGTCTACCGGCGAGACGATGCGGGTGCGGGACAGATTCTTGGCGGCACGGGTGTACTGCTCGCGCGCCGTGACATTCTGGGCATCGTAGCCTTCCAGCGCGGAGGGAGAAATAAAGCCTTTCCTGGCCAATTCCCGATACCGTTCGGTCAACTTGCGCTGGCTGGTTGCCTGGGCTTCCAGCCGCTTTGCGTCGGAGGAGAAATCGGCGGGATCAATCTCGGCCAGCAATTGCCCCTTCTTGACCGGCGCACCGATTTCCACATAGACCTTGATAATGCGTCCCGCCACCTCGGCGCCCACCTTGGGCGCAGTAGAGCTGTCCACCTCGCCAACTGACTGCTCCAGCACCTGCATGGTGCGCGACTGTGCCTGGGTAACGGTGATGATCGCAGCAGGTGGGCCTTTCTTCTGCTCTTCGGGCTTTTTGGAGCAACCCGGCAGCAACAGGGCTATGCCAAGCAGGCAGGGAAGCAGGAACGGTGGGGTTATTCGCATGGGGCTTAATCCAAAGTATCAGGGGTAAAGTAAAAATCACGAAACGACACCTCATCCCTCAGGTCGGAACAAGCGCCCTTCACATTTGCCACCTCTCCCGCTTGCGGGAGAGGATTGAAGTGAGGACTTTCTTCCGAGTGAGGCCGCAGTATCCAATTTCTCTTCCGAATTGAGCCCCATGAACCAGGATGGGTTTGTAAGGTGAATAGGGATGTCGGTTCGCTATGGCCATTAGGGCGAAATTCCGTACAGGCGGGGGGGGTCTTAGTGGGGGAAAATTAAAGCACAAAGCGGGGATAAACATCCCCGCCCCAAAGGGCGGGGAATTCCCTGTCATTCCAGGTATGGCGAGAAATATCGAGATACCTTCACTTCGTTTGGGATGACAACAAACGTGGCAAGCGGCGGGGAATTTAACCCAGTGGAGTTAAAACCCGCCGTTATACTGAAGGAGCGTTAACTACTTCCTCATGGCTGCGGCGTGCGCCACTGCAGGTTTGGTTACAGCAGCTTTTTTAACCGGCGCTTTTTTGGCTGCGGTCGCCTTGGTTGCGGTTGCCTTTCTAACAGCGGGTTTTTTTGCTACCGTTTTGGCTACGGTTTTGGTGGCGGCGGTCTTGGTTGCCATTTTCTTGACGACCGGCTTTGCGGCGACAGCTTTTTTAACCGGCGCTTTTTTAGCTGCAGCGGCTTTGGCTGGGGCGGTTTTTTTGACTGCCGCTATGGGTTTCTTGGCGACGGCAGCAGATTTCTTCGCTGCTGTTGTGGCTACGGTTTTCGCGGCAACGGCCTTAGTCGCGGCTTTCTTGACGGCGGGTTTTGCAGCGGCGGCTTTTTTAACTGGCGCTTTTTTCGCTGCGGTGGCCTTGGTTGCCATTGCGGGTTTGGCGGTAGTTTTTGCTGCGGTTACCGGTGTAGCCTTGGCCACAGATTTGGTTGCGGTCGCTTTGGCGGGTGCCTTGGCGGGTGCCTTGGCGGGAGACTTGGTCGCTTTCTTTGTTGCCATTTGCTGACTCCTTGATTGTAGAAAGTTATCGCGAGTACATTTTTATTCTGACGCTGTTAGCATATCCAAAATAAAGCGGTAGCACCGAACAACTGATTACATCACCTTGTTGTTCCTCCCGTTAGAACTGCGTGGCCGAGAGCATGTTTCCGCCTTGCGCTCAAATTCTATTCCAATTATTTAAAAATGCACAACAAATAAAATGGCATTACGAAAAGAAAATTGTTGGGAATAGACGGGCTTACAAGGGTTTCAACGGGGAAATTTTTTGGCGAAAGGTGACTGGCATCATGATGCCGATGGTCTACACTGGCCATGGGTAACGCTGTCTAGCTATATTTTTCTGTCTAATGGCTGCGTGGCGCATGAGACATAATCAGGGAAGCAGCCGTTCCAGCGCGAATAATTGCGGAATTTTTTCTCGTTCGCGAATCAAATACGTGTTGTTTTTCTGCACCATGACTTCGGCGGCGCGCGGTCGAGTGTTGTAGTTGGAACTCATGCTCATACCATAGGCCCCTGCCGACATCACCGCCAGCAGGTCGCCTTCGGCGAGGCGCAGGTGGCGATCATGGCCAAGAAAATCGCCGCTCTCGCACACCGGGCCGACAATTTCATAGCGCTGAGCCACGCCCGCATTTTCCTTGACGGGAAGAATCGCGTGATAGGCATCGTAAAGTGCGGGGCGCATCAGGTCGTTCATCGCGGCATCGACGAGGGCGAAATTTTTTGTTTCGCCATGCTTGAGATATTCCACTTTGGTGAGCAGCAAACCGGCGTTGCCAACCAGTGCGCGGCCGGGTTCGAGCAGAATCCTGAACTTGCGGTCGGCGAGTTTTTCCAGCAGCGTTTCTGCGTAGTCGGCCACTGGCGGCGGCGTTTCGTCGCTGTAGCAAATTCCCAGTCCGCCGCCGAGATCGAGGTGATGAATCGCGATGCCTTCTTTTTCCAAGGCATCGATCAGCAGCAGAATTTTGTCGAGGGCATCGGCAAAGGGCGTAACCTCGGTAATTTGCGAACCGATATGGCAGTCGATGCCGGTAACGATCAGGTGCGGCAGATCGCGCGCCTTGCAATAAAGTCTGACGGCATCGGTATAAGCGATGCCGAATTTGTTGCCCTTGAGACCGGTGGAAATATAAGGATGGGTTTTCGGGTCGACGTCGGGATTAACGCGCAAACTGACCGGTGCGCGCTTGCCCATTTGGCCGGCAATTTTATTCAGGCGTTCCATCTCGCTTTCCGATTCGACGTTGAAGCACAGGATGCCCGCTTCAAGCGCCTGGCGCATTTCATCCGCAGTTTTTCCGACACCGGAAAACACCACTTTGCCCGCATCGCCGCCAGCCGCCAAAACACGCGCCAGTTCACCGCCGGAAACGATGTCGAATCCCGCGCCGAGGCGCGCAAAAAGGTTCAGAATGGCGAGGCTGGAATTGGCCTTTACCGCGTAGCAGATCAGATGATCGCGCCCGGCAAAGGCCGAGTCGAAGCTTTGATAGGCTGCGGTTAATGCGGCATGGGAATAGACATAACAGGGTGTGCCGAATTCTTCGGCAATGCGGGAAAGGGGAACAGATTCGGCGCACAATTCGGCGTCATGGCGGGAGAAGAATTTCATGGTTTTTTCTCCTCGGTGGCAGGTTGCGGCGTAGCGGAGGCAGAAGCGGCGGGTTTTTGTTCCGGCGCAGGCAGGTAGAGCGAGCCTTTGTGGCCACAGCCCTGGAGCAATAGGATAAGCAGAACTGGCAAAAAAACGAAGCGCATATTATTCTCGGAAGCCTGTAAATTTGCGCATCATCTTATCACAAGGAAAACTTGAAATGACCGAGAGCGAATTCAACAAACTGGCCGACGAAACCCTGGCCAGAATCGAGCAGTCGCTGGACGACTGCGACACGGATATCGACTACGAAATGAATGGCGGAGTTCTGGAGCTGAGCTTCGAGAATGGCAGCAAAATTATCGTCAACCGGCAAACTGCGACACGTGAAATTTGGGTGGCAGCGAAATCGGGCGGCTATCATTTTTCGCGGAAGGGGGCGGCGTGGCATGACACGCGGGATGGAATGGAACTGTTTGCGGCGCTGGGCAAGCAGGCGAGTGAGCAGGCGGGAGAGGCGGTAAGCTTCTGATCTCCGATCACAGCTCGATCTGCGTTCCCAGCTCCACCACCCGGTTGGACGGAATCTTGAAGTAGGTGGAAACGCTGCCGGCGTTGCGCGCCATGCTGATGAACAACTTTTCGCGCCACAGCGCCATGCCCGGCGCTATCGTCGCGATCAGGGTTTCCCGGCTGAGGAAAAAGGAGGTTTCCATCATCTGGAATTCCAATCCGCATTCCTTGCATTGCATCAGTGTTTTAGGGATGTCCGGCTCGTCCTTGAAGCCGTAACGCACGATAACCCGATAAAAATTATTACCTAGCGACCGCACCTCGGCATGATCAATTTCCGGCACATGAGGCACGTCTTCGGTAATGACCGTCAACAGCGCCACCCGTTCGTGCAACACTTTATTGTGGATCAGATTATGGAGCATGGCATGAGGCACGCCGTCGAGATTGGCGGTAAGGAAAACCGAAGTGCCCGGCACACGCACCGGCGGGTGAGCAGCAATTCCGGCAAGAAAAGGCTCCAGCGCAATCGCGCCATCCCGCAGCCGGTCAAACAGCAATGCCCGCCCCCTCTTCCAGGTAGAAAGCAGGGTGAATACCGCAACTCCGACAACCAGGGGGAACCAGCCCCCCTGCGGAATCTTCATGGCGTTGGCGCTGAAAAACGACAGGTCGATGAACAGGAAAAAGGCGGCTACCGCCCCACAGGTCAACCAGCCCCAGCCCCATAGCGCGCGCGCCACCACCACCGCCAGAATAGTGTCGATCGCCATGGTGCCGGTGACCGCGATGCCATAAGCGGCGGCGAGGTTGCTGGAGGAGCGAAAACCCAGCACCAGCGCAATGATTGCAACGAACAGAGTCCAATTGATCGCTGGCAGATAAACCTGGCCGATCTCCAGCTCCGAAGTGTGCCTCACCTCCAGCCGTGGACAGTAGCCCAGCTGCATCGCCTGACGGGTGACGGAAAAGGCGCCTGAAATCACGGCCTGAGAAGCGATCACGGTGGCCAGGGTAGCCAGGGCGACCATCGGGTAGAGCGCCCATGGCGGTGCAAGCAGATAAAATGGATTTTCCACGGCAGCGGGATCATGGATCATCAGCGCGCCCTGACCAAAATAATTGAGCAGCAGCGCGGGCAGCACGAAGAAAAACCATGCCGTCTTGATCGGCGTTCGGCCAAAATGGCCCATGTCGGCGTAAAGCGCCTCGCCCCCGGTCACTGCCAGCACCACCGCGCCCAAGGCCAGAAAACCATACCATTGATGTTTCACAAAGAACTGGAAGCCGTAGAGCGGGTTCACCGCCTGCAATACGGTCGGTTCATCGAAAATATTGATGATGCCGAGCAGGGCCAGGGTAGCGAACCAGACGATCATCACCGGCCCGAACAGCGCCCCCACGCTGGCAGTTCCCTTGCGCTGAAAAAAAAACAAACCCGCCAGCACCATCAGGGTGATCGGGATGACGTAAGATTCAAACGCAGGAGTGGCGATCTTCAATCCCTCCACGGCGGACAGCACCGAAATCGCCGGGGTGATCACGCCGTCACCGTAAAACAGCGCGGCGCCGAAAATCCCCATAGACATCAGCAACCAACGGCTGCGCGTGTCGCCGGGCGAGCTTTTAAGCGTCAGCGCCAGCAGCGCCATAATGCCGCCCTCGCCATTGTTGTTGGCGCGCATGATGAAAATCACGTACTTGAGCGAAACTACGATCAGCAACGCCCACAGCACCAGCGACAGCGCCCCGAGCACATTGTTGAGGCTGGGTGCAATACCGTGAACGCCGTGAAACACTTCTTTCAAGGTGTAAAGCGGGCTGGTGCCAATGTCCCCGAACACCACGCCGATTGCGGCGAGCATCAGGCCGGGGGATTTGCTCTTGCCGCTTGCGCCCGTTGAAGCATGGACGGAATGGGTTGTGCTCATTGCTGCTATTCCTTGTTTTTGGTTCCGCGTGGTCACAAAGCGTGTCCATCCTACCTGTTTATTCCTTGCCTGTGGATAGGCCCTGCAGCGTAGGTTGGGCACGCTGTGCCCAACAAATGATTTTGGGTTTGTCGGGCACGGGGCGCCCGACCTACGCAGCTTGCTATTCCTTGCCTATGGATATACCCAATTGTTTCAGTTTGCGGTAAAGATGGGTACGCTCCAGCCCGACGCTTTCCGCCAGGCGGCTCATGTTGCCACCGACCTTCTTGAGCTGATGCTCGAAATAAATCCGCTCGAACTCGTCGCGCGCCTCGCGTAACGGCTGATCGAGGGGCAGCGCATACTGGGCCGTCGATGGCGGAACCGGGGGGGCGAATTGTCCCAGCACCCGGCTGACATCCTCATCGGTAATCTCTTTGGACAGGGCGGTCAGCGCCAGTGTTTTCACTGCGTTGTCGAGCTGCGGCAAATTGCCGGGCCAACTTTCATCGCGCAAAAGATTCAGCGCAGCGTTGCTGAAATGGCGCTGGGGCGACTGCCCGGTTTCAATCAGCCGCGCCAGCACCTGCCTGGCGAGATCGGGAATATCCTCGCTATGTTCACGCAGGCTGGGCACCGCCAGCGCCAAGCCATTGATGGCCTGAAACAGCCGGGCGTCGAACACACCTTCCTCGACCAGCTGGGGCAGTGGCAGGGACGTGGCGCACACCAGGCGCACACCCTGCTTTTCCAGCTTGTTCAGGATCAGCGCCAAGCCTTTCTGTTCCAGCTTGCTTAAATTTCCGATCTCATCCAGGTAGAGCAGGCCATCGCGCGCCTGCTCCAGCAGGCTCATCGGGTCGTCCGCCAAAATGGCCATGTTTTCCGGCTCAACCCAAGGGGTGTTCGACCGATGCAGGGCGCGCGCGCACAATTCCATACCGGAGCCTGCTTCGCCGGTCAACAGCAGGGGAGCGATCTGATTGGCCACCTGCGCCAGGCGCATCTTCAATTCGCTGACGGCGGCGCCCGTGCCCAAGCCGGCCAGCGCCTCTCCATTGTGCGGAATCGGCTCGCCCTTCTTGAGTGCGCGCTCTATAGTGCTCAGCAGCTTTTGCAGGGCGATGGGCTTTTCCAGAAAGTCTGCGGCGCCGATGCGCGTCGCCTCCACCGCCGTGTCTATGGTGCCGTGGCCAGACATCATGACCACCGGCATGGTCAACAAGCCATTGCTTTCCCACTCCTTAAGCAAGGTGATGCCGTCGGTGTCCGGCATCCAGATGTCGAGCAGCACCAGGTCAGGACGTTTCTGGCTGCGATAAGCGCGTGCCGCACCGGCATTCTCCGCCAGCGCGACAATATAGCCCTCGTCATGCAGAATTTCCCTCAACAGCTCGCGGATGCCGACCTCATCGTCCACCACCAGGATTTCATGGGCTGCCATTTAAGCCGCGTCCTCGCAGGGTAAATAAATGCTGACGCTTGCCCCGTGGGGCTGACTATTCTCGATTTTCATTCTGCCATGATGCTCCTCGATGATTTTTTTGACGACCGCCAAGCCCAGCCCGGTGCCTTTCGGCTTGGTCGTGACATAAGGCTCAAATAATCGCGCCATGAGCGCTTCGGGAAAACCGCAACCGTTATCCCGCACGGTCAACCTGACCCCATTTTCTTCTGCGGCGGTTTCCACCGTGATTTGCGGATCTTCCGTTCCGGCCAGGGCATCCTGGGCATTTTTCAGCAAATTATGCACCACTTGGCGCAGCAGGGTCGGGTCACCGGTCACCCGTGGCAACGCTGGCGCAAGCCGGGTCGAGATTTGAGCGCCGGAGTGCTCGTACAACGCCAGGATTTCAACCACCAGCTGATTGAGATCCACCCTCTCCATATTCAGGCTGGGGGTGCGGGCATATTCGCCAAAAGCGTTCACCATGCTCTTCAACGCCGTCACTTGGTTGACGATGGTTTGAGTCGCCCGCCTCAGCACCTCCGCATCCGGCGCGCTGAGTTTGTCCGCAAGTTTGTGCTCGAGCCGCTCGGCCGAGAGCTGGATCGGGGTGAGCGGATTTTTGATTTCGTGCGCCAGGCGACGCGCCACCTCGCCCCAAGCCGCATCACGCTGAGCCTGGAGCAAATGAGTGATATCGTCGAAGACCACGATAAAGTCGTTACCCACCGCCGCCGGCAATCGTGTGCCGCGCACCAGCAGTACCTGATTTCCATTCTTGCCGGCATAGTCCATCTGACTTTGCCATTCTTTTCCTTCATTGTGGCGGAAGAGTTCTTCAACTGCCACAGCGAGCGTCTTCAAGGCTTCGTCATTAAGCGCCCACTTATAGAACCGGAGCTTGCTCAGAACGGACACATCCACACCCAGAATTTCTGCGGCGGCAGGGTTCATGGTCTTAAGGCTGAGATTTTCGTCAAACGCCAGCACCCCACTCGACAAGTGGGCCAGGATGCTTTCCAGGTAAGCTTTCGCCGTCGCAAGCGTGCGCTGGTTGAGCTCGACCACCGCGCGCGCCTCCGCCAACTGCCGGGTCATGTCGTTGAATGACTGCATCAATGAACCCAGCTCGTCCCGGCTATACGCCGCCGGCATGATGCTGAAATCCCCCGAGGCGACGGCCTGCGTTCCCTTCGCCAGCAGACCAAGCGGGGCGGAAAGGCGTGCGCTAAAAAGGAAAGCCAGCGCGATCGAGGAAAGCAATGCCAACAGCAGGGCCAGCGTCAAGGTCAGACCGTAAATCCGTTTCATTCCCAGCCGCGATACGGACAGCTCCTGGTAATCGCGGTACACCGCCTGTACCGTCTCCGCATCCTTGGCCAGCCGTTCTGGAACAGGCTGGAACAGCTGTAATACCTGAATATTTTCATTCAGGCCGAGCACGTTGACCGGAACAACCACTCGCAAGTACAGGCCTTTTCCAGGAATCGACTCGATTGCCGCATAGGGTTGCTGCTGACGCACCTGGCGCAACAACGAAGGCGCGGGGCGATCAGGTTGCAGGCCAGCGCGCTCGCTGCCGGAATAGGCAATGAGTGCGCCGCGTGAACTGAATAGCGCCACCTCTTGCACTCCGGCCTGTTCACGCAGATTGTTAAGCATCTTCAAGGGCTCGTCGATCGGCTGATCCACCAAGACCAACGCCATGTATTCCCCTTTTTTATCGAGGTCGCGCAGCAGGTTGTCGAGCGCGCTGCGGCCCAGGCTCAACCCTCCTTCCAGAGCGTTGTCCACGCGCACGTCGAACCAGGTCTCGATGCTCTTGCTCAAAAACTGCACCGAAACCCCATACACCAATACGCCGGGCAACACCGCCATCAAAGCAAACATCAGGAGCAACCTTAACGTCAGCTTCGAGCCAAAAACACGCGCCTTGAGCTTGCGCCGCAGATTCCACAGCTGGTAGAGAACCAGGGCCAGCAAACAAGCCGCCAGCGCTCCGTTGAGGCCCAGTAGCAACGTGTAATATTGGGAAAATGCGGCGGCGTTGCCACTGGCGTTGGACAACAAGTACAGCGCGACAGCGCCAAGGCTGATACACAGGGCGAGAACGACCTTCATTGTTCTCCTCCAGCCGCAGCCGATATCAAGGAGTCACGTTCCAGCGGTGCCATCCCGAATCCAGACTCCAGTCTTTTGACGTCAGCGCATTCACCTGCAACGGTTTAGGCAACTGCGCCAAGTCCAACTTCATGCGCAAGCCAGCCAGATATTCATCCCGTTTTTTCACTAGCGGTGATTTATCAGGCCGCGTCGTTTTGCCATCAGGCTTGCCGACCACCAGCGCCTTGTCCACCACCAGAGGCTTGCTGGCTGTCCGCAGCTTCTCCGCAACCAGCGCTTTCTCGGCTACATGCCATTCTTGAAGGTGTCCAAGTTCGTGCAGGGCATCGTTCAAAGAGGAAAAATTCTGATATTGATCGTTGAGGCTGAGCTGGTATTGACGGGTCAGGGCATAGTAGCTGAGGCGATAGTGTCGTTGCGCTACGGTGATGGACTCGTCCAACCAGTACCAGCGCGGCTTCTTGAGCTCAAATTCGGCGACAAAATTGAGCGGAACACCTTTGTTCAAAGCCTCTTCAAGTGCTGGGCTGAGGCCGATTTCCAGGTCCGCTTTCAGCACCAGGATTTCGTCCACCACCTCCAGCTCGGCAGATTTAACCTCGATGCCATCCGCCTTGGCGATCGAGGATGACGCCAGGAGCACGGCCAGAAGGAAAACTCTGGCGGCGGTAAAAAGCTTAGATTTTGAATAATAGCGCATAATGGGTATCCCTTTGACGCACGTACGAGATCATGATATTTTCGTGCTATGGAAAAAGCAAGCCCGATTCCGGGCGTTGATTACCCGCGC
>PFJY01000161.1 GCA_002784065.1 Hydrogenophilales bacterium CG_4_10_14_3_um_filter_58_23
TCAATGCGCTTGGTGAATTTACCAATAGCGTTGAAATAGCCCCTTGTTTCTTTAGGAACGCCTTCCCCGCTTGCGGGGTTGGGATGCTATTGAGTTGTAGAAAGGTTTCAACCGAATCAATCGGCCTGATTTTTTCGCGGCGAAGACTATCAATAAAGGTTACGCGACGATTCCTACTGTCGAAATAAAATGGGACTGCGCCAAGCTCTCGCGCAGCAGAAAGCGCGCCTGCAAACATTAATTTTGTCCCTCCGGTCAAATTAATTCCGATGCGCGTTTTTTCTGGAAACTGCTTGGCAAGCTCGGTGATTCGCTCATGAACGGCCCGATCATCCCAAGGATCAACGGAAAGTTCGTGTAGTTCTCGGGCACCAAGGAACGCTTGCATACATGTGGCCGGGTAGTCTTTTGAGTTTATGAAAATGTGGTGCGCTGACTCAAATTGCCGGACACTGAGCAAGGCTGGCATCCGTTGCTCACCAAAAAGATGGAAGGTCACATCAAATCCGTTGGGAATGTCTCGTATCACCTCCTGTTTCGCACTGTGTCGTTCAAGCCACTCGGCAGGCAAAGAAATAGTTTCAGGTCCCTTGCCAATGACTGACGATGCCATGAGCCGTTTTTTGAGTTCAGGGTAGCTCAGCGCTGCAAGCGCCCATACAAAGGCCATCACTGGAGTGCCTGGACTGAGATAAAGCGTGACAAGCTTTTCACCAGGCTCCCGCTCCACCGAATCCAGCGCACGCATTGCGCCAGCATAAATACCTTCGGTGTCGTTGAGTTCACGAAGTCTTTCACTTTTGAAACTGATACTAGCGTCGCAGCCAATGCCGGCGGCTTTCTTTTTCAGCCAAGTCTCGAAATGTTCGTGGGCGACGGCGGTATTCGCGAACCTAGAGACGAACTGACTTGTCGCCTTCCAATCCTTCTCCTGCCCCGTGCTTCGAATTGATGCCAATTCAAACGCAAATGTTTTCTGCGCTTCGACACATTCGCTGGAATCATTATCCGCCCGGGTGTAGCCCAAGATAACGACATCCGAATAGGACTCCCCCGCAAGGGCACTTGCAATGGGGCCATCAGTATTCTCGAATCCCAAAGATGCGCGAAAATCCGTGATTCCATACCATGTGAGCAGAAATTTTTTCATCGAGTGCTTTCCTGAACATATGGGCGGAACCATGCGATGTCATTCGTCATCTTGTTCACGAATACGGCTCGGTTCGGTTTTTCAATGCCTTTGAACTTGCCAATACCACCACTCACAAGTGATCCGGCATCGTCCTCGTTCATGCAATACGCCACGCGTAATTCAAAAAACGAGAAAAGATCCTTGCACGCACCAGCACAGCGCTGCCATCGGTCGACAAAGGCAAATACGAATATCCCTTTCCGAGGGCCTTCTTCTGCGAGGCGCTTCAGCAGATCAGCCGGGGATGGTGGCTCACCTGGTTTGGGGGCTCTGAATGCAGGTGCCGGATGCAGTATTTTCTCAGAATCAAGACCGTCGATGATCAACGCGACGCGACGAGTGCCAATATTGTCTGATATCGATTGCAACGGTAGCGTGGCAATTTCGTCGAACATCTTGAAGCGCGCACCGAGCGCCCGAGCTGCGGCTGAGAATCCGCCACCGGGAGCGACTCCACGCGCGTTGAAATACACGACTTCATCAAAGCAGTCGGCAAAAGCAATGCTGGAAAGCATTGCGGCCAGGAGTCCGTCGTGAATTTGATCGTTGTAACCGCTGAATAGAACATTGAGCGCGGAGCGACGTGTAAGCGGGACAGTCAGTGCGTCGGCATCGAATGTCAGCCGTTCGCCCAACAAAAGAATTTCTTTGTGTGCGCACGCTATCTGATATTCAGTAGATGATGGCATCTCAGGGAGATAGGCTCCACTGAAAATTCTCGTCTTGGAGAGCGCCCCAGAACCTGATTTACGCACTGACAGCTTCGTAAGCAACTCGCTCCGGTATTCACTTTCTCCTGCAAATGGAATCATGAACTTCACATTGCCGGATTTCGCGCCATTAGCGTTGTTGATTATCCCTTCGGGTGGGCTGCGAAGTTCAGCTGCTGCCCAGTTGTTGCCGCCGAGGATCAGCGCGGAATCTTCCTGCCCGCAGGCCAGCGCGATGCGGCATCCCAACTGGGTGATGATGCTTCCGATGGATTGCGCATTGATCCCTTTCAGAGTCTGCGTAGCCAGAAGGATGTGAATACCGAACGAACGCCCCTGTTTCAAGAGTTGCGAGAGCAGTTGCTCAGCGGCTTCGGCCACTTGGCGGCCCTCTGAAAACAGAACCTGAAACTCATCTATGACCAACAGAACGCGGGGCAACTGCACCCCGCTTGCTTTGCGGTATTCGACAAAATCTCGGGCGCTTGCGGACTTGAAGATGCGTGCGCGCTTCTCCAATTCACCCACAAGATGCCGTAGCACCGTGACGCCGTATTCAGGATCACTTTCCGTAGCGACCAGACGGGCATGCGGAAGTGGCGGGGCTGCGTAGATATTGAACTCCGTCGATTCCTTGTAGTCCAGCAGATAAAGATCAACCTCTTCAGGCGGGTATTTCTCGCATAGCGTGTGAATCAAGACATGGAGCAGATTGGATTTTCCGGAACCAGTCTTGCCAGCAAGCAGCACGTGATGCTCAGAGTCCGTCGCGCCCAATCGCAGGGTCGCGAAGTCTCCAGCAGGAGTCCAGCCAATGGGAATATCAAAACCGCCCAGTGTCGTCTCTCCCTTGACAAAGTTCGTCCAGAGGTCAGGTATCTTTTTTTTGAAGCGCGTCTTTGCAGCGCAATGTTCGGCAAGCGTTGCCATAAAACTGTCCAGCACATCCTGTCGGAGCCATTGCTCCGGCTGATATGTGAATGACATCTCCCCAGTCCCCGCGCGCTGCAGCAGCGTATCAAGCCGCACGGCCGAGGCTTCCAGCGTGGCACGAAACTTTTCGTATCGCCTGTCTTCCATGCGTTGCCCATCAACTGCGATGATGGGCAACACACCGCAGCGTGGGCCGTTCTCGCAAAGCCGCCCTAGGAACCAGAGGCTTTTGTCCGAAATCTGCTCCGGCACATCAAAAAGCAATACCATCTTGTAAGGCAGAGGGGTGTCGGCGTTGATCGCGTTGTATTCTGACCAGTTGGATGCCTTGTCAGTGAACCGGTGCTGGATCATCTCCTCAACCTCGTCCGTCAGTTTGCCGAGCGCAGCTTCGATTTTGTCTGACCGAGTGAGCACATGGCCTTGCGGCACCAATTGCTCTACCTTCAGCAGTGGCAAGAACGGCTCGACCGATTGCCCCAGTTGCAGTGGGTCAATCAGCGTCAGTTCTACTTGTCCTGGCGGCAAAACAGACAGCAGCCGCAACAAGAGGTGATGTGCGAGCCGCTTTTGCTCTGCATTGCCTTGCGGCAAAACAAGGGCGCTGTCAAAGGGGAATGGGATGACCTCTGGAACATGACAAGAGAGTTTCTCGAAAGAAACCTGCTGCGAGCCAAGGACAAGACCAGCTGGAATTTCCGATGCAATCAATGGTTTGTTTACGCCAAAATCTACAAGAGCGGGCTGATGTTGTCTAAGCTGCAAACTTGCGTGCGCTATTTTAGTTGCGATTTTTCCCCATTCTTTGGCAAAGCCTAACTGCCAATTCGACTTCCTGATTTCCCGGTTACGCTCCTGATCTTCGTTTAACCCATTTTTGGGGGCATTAAATTCGCGGTCAATACGAACAAGACCTTCGTGATAGTCCGCGATTGCCTTGGAAAATTTGGCAATCACATCCTGAAAAGATTTTGCACTTCCATTCATTGCGCCCACCTACGGTCTTTGAACTGGAGCGTGCGCGCATCAGCCAAGGTTCGATCAATGCTGAGCGATTGCTGCTGGAAAGCAGCATTGAAAATACGGAGTGAATCGATTTCCTTGAGAATCGGATCAAGTACATCGGCAACAATGGATGCGCCGAACGTATCACGCACTCCTTCGTGGAAATTTCCAGCACACAGCGTCGCCATTCCAAAAACCTCATCAAACATCAACTTCCTCCTCTCCCGAATCTCCATCAATTGGAAGCTCAAGGACATAATCGTTAGCGGTGATTGTCGGAAAAATAGAGGCGCAAACCTCGCCCGACAACAGATATTTGGATTGGAACGCTGGATTCTTGCTCCGGATTCCGTTCAGAAACGTTCGCCACTCGTCCTCGGACAAGTCAATCGATCTGCAATCAACTGTCAGTTCCAAGAGGTGTTGCGTGACCGCATCCACGCCATCCATATCCCCGGAATTGACTGCACGTAGAAGAATGTCAACTTCAGCCCGGACTTGCGCGAGAAGGTCTAAACTAACAATTGCGAAACGTATTTTCATGGCCGCTCCTCCTCGTTTTGGCGGATGAAATCAAGGCAGGACTGATCTATTTCATTTTTCCTTGGCAACATTCCCACCATTGGTGAACCAGCCTCGCGCAAGGTGTCGCGCAGTTCTTTCTCTTTCTCTGGTGATAAATCGTGGATGTCTCGCGAGCAAAGAGTGCATTGCGCATCCGCCTGCTTGTGTCCTTCGGCCTGGAAAATCATGTGATCTTTCTGCGAGTAGAGGTATTCCGCCTTACCGCATTTCACCTCGAATGCCATCGATCCTCCCACCGGAGCACCCATGCCCTCGCCGCGCCCCAAAATGACTGGGGCGCGTAAGTTGGTCACTAGTAGATCCGTTTTTGTGTATCGTCCATTGTCGCCAACGAAAGTCCGACCTTGTGTCTCGATCCGTGCGCCTAGCGGTGCAAGTGCATGTCGAGCCATTTGCTCCCCAAATTCGCCACTCAGGTGTATGCGCGCCTTACGCGCGACGATGTTGCGCTCTGCGTCGCCCCTCGCAGCCGCCCATTGGCTGCGATACTTGTCAACCAATCCGCGATAACCAGAGTTGCGTTCGTACAGATATTCCTGAAACATTCGTCGCTGCTCTGACGATAGATTCATCCGGTCTCGCAGTATGTCCGGCGTGATAGGGCCGCCATGTTGTGCGGTGTTCCATTTCAGCCAAGCATGGAACTGCGCAGCGGGCGGATTGGTCGCGAGATAAGCATTCAGCGCCTGCTGCGCGGCAGTCAAGCGCGCAATGCCGATTTCAATAGTCTGATCGACAGTTGCTAGCCGTGCATTGCATTCTTGTTGAGCATGCTCCAGAGTTTGTTCCGCCATCGATTGCGCCTGCTTCGCTAGATCTACGCGCTGCTCCATCGCTTGACGATTTTCTTTGGCTTGGTCAAGTTTTGCTTGTGCCTGCTCAAGCTCTGCTTGTGAATGCTCGACAGCGGCTTCAGCACCTGCAACATCAGATTCCTCACCGGAGCAGTCCGGGGAAGTTCCATCCTCATCTTTTGGTTGAGCAAGACAAGCCGACAGCCCAGACTGGGCAGAACCGAGCGTGCTTTGACTGCTATTCAGAGCCTGCTGAGCACTGTCAACCTCTTGCATAGCCGCTTGCTCCTGCTGGACGGCACTTTCCAACATGCTCTCGCTGTTCTGTGTTTCTTCGCGAGCTTCTTCGTATTTGTGTTCCGCAACAGCAATCTGTTCACGGCACGAGGATTCCAGTGACTCACGCACGGCCTGAAGTCCGCACACGAGGTCTTCCAGATTCTCCACTTGTCCAATTGAAACTTGTGCCATTGCGATTCCAGCCTCCCTAGCTTTGCAAATAATCGCGCAGGCGCGATGCGAGTGCAGCCAGATACGGAACCTGCTCCTCTGCATTCACATTGAACTGATGCAACTGCTGGACGAGCGCGTTGTAATCCTCCTCAAACCGCGCCCGTTTCTCGTCCTGCCAAGTGTCGCCGAGCGTGGCGAACGCAATGTTAAGGTTACCCACGGCGTCGTTGAGTGAATCAATGAACTGTTGCAATGAATACGCGAATCGCTCCAGTTCTTCCGGGTCTCCGATTGCCTGTGCCATTACCAATATCCTCCATCTTCAGTTGAAGCCTTCTGTGTCAGAGATTTCATTTTTTCCTGGCGTGCTTCGATTGTGGCTGGTGCGGCATCAATAGTGCTTGGTGCTGGTGCAACATTCTGTGTTTGCGATTTGGCCCGCATGGTTACTGACATAGTTACGTATTTAAAAGCCTCTTTGAGCTGTTTAGCATTTTCAGCATAAAGTAGCGGGTGCTCAGTGCCTTCAAAAAACTTTCCGAGTACTGCTTCATCTGCATCAGCTCCTATTGCCATTGCTATGCGGTCGCATTTCGCGGAGCGGCCATTGCTGATAAACTCATTCAAAGGACGTTCCCAACCATTGTTTGGCGCCCCATCAGAAACCAACACTACCACTGGACGATAAATGCGTTGTGAAGGCACGACATCCTTATCCTCAATCATCGCCTTCGCCATCTGGAGCGCGACACCGAGCGGGGTCGTGCCACCGGCAGCAAGGTCATGCCACTGGATGTCGCCAGCGCTGGCTAGTGCTTGGTGCAGCTTCACCTCCGCACCGAAAGTAATGATCGAGACATGGATCTCGGTCTCGCTATTTTCCGTGTCGCGGAAATCGTCCAACATATCGCTAACAGCAGCATTCAGGTTGCGGATTTTTTCGCCGCTCATGCTGCCGCTGACGTCAAGCAAGAGAATAACCGGCAATCGCTTGGCTTTGGCTGCTGTGAATTTGGATGGATCGAATGGGATGTTGCTCATGACGGGGACTCCTCAGTAATAAACGGGATGATTATTGTGTGGTGGATTTGAAGGCTTGAGCCGTTCGAGTTTTGCGAGCATACCCATTCCATCAGTCCGACTCGGTTTCGAGTCGTTGTTGATCAGGGGAGCGATATCCAGGCGCTAGCACAGCATTGCGCACACCATAGATGGCAAGGTGGTCTTTCAACCAGAGCCGGTATTCATGGCCACGCAGGCTGTGGTCGGGGGAGCAGTCAACACTCCATTTGCGCAGGATGTATCCGGCCGTGGCAGCACGGAGCTTCATTCGCAGCACGCCATCCTGCATGCCGTAGTCCATCTCCGTGATCTCCGGTCGAGGCTGATCAGGATGTGGCACCAGCTTTAGCTCGACGATTCGGGTCCACTGAATGTCCTGGTCGCTAAGCTCATGCGGCTCGGCCTTCTGGCTCTTCAGAACTTTGGGATGCTTGATGCGTGTGATAACAAAGTCCCGGAACTCCTGCGACTTTCGGTCGAACGCGCGGACGTGCCAGCGCAGGCCGTTGTCGATCAGTGCAAAGGGGGCGATCTCCCGCTCAGTGCGGCCACTGGAGATGGAGTGGTACTCGATGCCCAGCGGGCATTCCTGATGGATTGCCCGGGTCACGCTCGCCAGCACATCCAGATCCGGATGCGTGAGCCCTGACGGACTCTCGCTGACCACCCACGATTTAAGCCGCATCGGTTCGCCGTCGCCGAAGCCTTGGATTAGCCACGACAGCACCCGCTCCGGGGGAAAGTCGAATATGGGCTGAAAGTCCGACCCTAGGACGTAGGACTTGCCCTTGGAGTCGTAGTCAATATTGCCGGGGGCTAAGCCCTTGTACAGTGCCATATCTCTAGACGCGGCGGCGGACTGGATGCCAAACCGAGTAACCAAGTCCTGACGGCGTATCCCTCCTATGAAGCGCACATGCAACTCCAAAAACGCGAGCCGGTCGCGTTGTGGCTGGGTTAGATCTGCAAGCTGTTCGGTTCTCATCCTAGCTAACTTATTCGGGTTATCGAATGTTTATGCGTATCATTATGAGAAGCATATGACCATCCCTAGAATTTGTCCATAACATTATTCGATTTGCGTATACGTCGTGTTGTGATAACCATAAAACAGAGCGACAACAAAAGAATCAGCGCGGGCGTCATGCAATATTTCGCAGATATTCACCTCAAGTCTGGTGACACTGGTGCGGTACGGGTCAGCCAGACATCCCGTAAATAAGCGATGGAACAATTGAACAACAATTTAATTCCATGTCGTGAACGATTGAAATTTATCCATGAATCTGCATGGTTAACAGGTTGCGAAGTCCTATACAGAGTTTCAGTACCACAGTTTGGCAACTACAAGGGGTTGATTATTATATCGAGTTCGTTCAAGCTGAGCCTGGGCGATTTAAGTTATTTGCATCTACTCAACCGGTGAGTGCCTTGAAAGGCTTGGTGCGCAAACCAACCACGCCAGTAACGGTTGAAGTAATGAACGAGACAATCGCGGAACGCGGTGCATCATCAAAATGATCGTTTTGGATAGCAATGCTCTCGTTCGCTATATTGCTCAGAACGATCCGGTGCAGTCGCCCAAAGCAACGCGGCTGATCGAGTCGTTAGCTGCGGATGAGCTGGGCTACGTTAGCCTTGTTTCGGTGGTGGAATTGGTATGGGTATTGACAGGGTGCTACTCATCATCCAAGGCTGAAATTTGTGTGTCGCTGGAAACGTTGTTGCGCACCAAAGAAATTATCGTGGCGAATGCCGACATTGTTTGGAAAGCTGTTCGACTTTTCAAAGCAAGTAACGCTGATTTTTCGGACTGTTTGATCGAGCGTTCTGCCAGCGATGCCGGATGTGGCTATACAGCAACATTTGACCAAGGTGCTGACAAGAATTGCGGGATGAGGTTAATCGAGTAAATTGCGAAAATGCTATTGGTGCGAAGGAGATAAAAAATGGGAATCTTGATTTTATTGGTGTTCACTATTGGTGCCGGCACCATTATTTACTACTTCGGCAAGAGCGCTGTTGGATTATATCGCAAGGCTTTTGGATTACAGAAGGGTGTTGAACCTATGCAGACTAATAGCTTTGCTGCGCAAGCTGGATCGGGCGAAACAGGCTGGTTTGGCCTTCCGAAATACCGTGATGTGATCGTGCCAGACAAACATCACTACGCAACAGTTGTTTACATGGACAGCCCGGTTAAACAGTATTTCTATGACTTGATGGCTGGGTGGAAGAGGATTGGAGATAGTGGTGAGCGGTGGGTTTTGTTGGTTGCTCCCGTGTTCTTTGGTGGATGTTTGTCACTAATTCATCCGTTTTGGGGTTTATTGGTCGGAATTTTTACTTTATGGTTTGTTTTTTGGATGACTCCCGCTGCAATGAGGGCGACCAGAGGGTCGGCAGAAATGTCAAAAAACCTCACCGCTGATGATTGGCGGCAAGTGTACCGTGAACTGGATAAGTCAAGAGAACGCGAAGATGAAATGACAAGAGCGTTTAGGCGAAGCGGCATCGGCCATCGCTGGTAATGCGCAAGATGAATGGGTTGGGGCGGCAAATGATGCCGCCGTTTTTTATTTCTTGATTATCGTGTCCGCAATCTGGTTACCAAGGTTGTTGGCTTTGTTTGCGACATCAGATGCAGCTTCAAGCGTAGCGTTGTTGATATTCTCTACCGCTTGAACCACAGACTGAACTGCTGGGTTGTGCGCCACACCTTCGTCGCCTGATAACAATTTAGCGGCTACGCCACCCACTATTGCGCCACCGATCAGGCCAGTCCCTTGTACGGTACTGGCAGTTCCAACATCGGCCTCAGCTCCTTTGCGCGCAGCGCTCCTTTCGATATTTTCTTTGGCTTTATCGGCTGCTACTTTGGATGCGGCTGTTGCTTCAGGTGCTGCTGTTTCGGCTTTGAGCACACCACCTTCTACTTTGGTTGCCTGAGATACTACGCGCTCTTCCGTTTTGGCGGCAACTTTCAGCGCGGTTGCCTGTGCAACATTTCCAGCGGCATCGCCAGCAGCTACACCCACAAGCTTCCCGCCCACCTTGCCCAAAGCCCCACCCCCAACCGTCAAACCAACCGCAACCGCAGTACCCACGATGTTCTCAGTGAGCGTTCCTGTATTCTGATCCGCAACTGGCTTCGCTACACCGGCATCGTCTGGAATCAGCCCTACCCTATCCGCAAGTTTAGTTGCGTCTGACCCAAGCACGACCGGCAATGCATTCGCGGCAGCCCGCCCAAGATTGCTTCCCTTGGTTGGGTCGGTGGAATTTTCTGCATTGATCCTGATCGGCTCACCATCTTTATGAACCTCCCCTTTGCCTGCGCCGATTGAGGCAGTGGCTTGTCCTGTCATTGCCTGCACTTGACCTGTCACATTGTTGGCTGGCGCAGTGCCAGGGTTAACGCCAGCAGCAGCTTGCAGTCCCCCTACTTCCTTTTTATTTTTCGCGTCAAAAGCCGCAGCTGCTTCCGTGCCAGGCACGCTGACTTTGTTTTGTTCGTGCTGGGCTGCTACCCCGCTGGTTGGCGCTGGCATGGTTTTTTCGATCTCTGGGACTAGCTTTTCATCCGAGAATTTTTGAGCGTACTGACTCAAGCTTTCTGGGGCATAACGAGACATCGCTTCAACATCGTTGGCTGTGAAAGTTTTCCCGGATGTCGGATTGTTTTGTCCTCTCATCCAATCCATGAACTCGTTCATGTGATTTGTATCGTAGCTCGCCCCCATTTCCTTGGTGCGGGTCGCGGCCTCTTTGAAAGCAACTGCTTTTTCATGGCTGGCTTGAGCAGATTGCACATTCGACAAACTGTTATCAAGACTGCTTCTAACCCCTGTCGCTGCCCTCACGGTTGACTCGTCCCCCTGCGTAAAACTGGAGCTATGCGCTGCGGTGTTGGTCTTGGTGACAGCCTCTTTGTAGTCCTTCTTATTTGCCAACTCGTGAGCTAATTTTTGTGTTTGTGATGTTGCCGAACTGCTTGTTCCTTTGGTTTCAACACCGCCCGATACGGTGGCACCACCAAACGGAGTATTCAGCCCACCCGATGCTTCAGCTCTGGCGAAGGCCGATACTTGTGCCATCTGCGTTTGGTTTAAGCCATGTTCCTTGGCAAATTTATCTGTCAATGCCTGTTCCTGTCCAAACGAGGTCATAAACTGCGCCGCACTTGTTAATGTGTCACCGTTTGAGGCATTGATACTTTTTCCGTGACCTCTTTCAAAAGAAGAAGAGGCACTGCGGGCTGCGGTCATGCTGTTGGAGGCGGTTGTTGTGTCGGCAAGTGCGGCTCTTTCCGAATTTTCTGAAGCCGTTTGAAGCGAACCAGATGTTCTCCCGCTCAGACCAACCTTAGCCCCGATATTTTGGAATGCTGCGGTATTGTTAACCAGATGGGTTGCTTTGCCATTTTCCATACCGTAGAAGTTACCTACATTGTCCGCACCTGTAGAGCTAAACCCACCTTGACGGATCGTTGGATTTGCACTGTATTGCATCATGCTTAAATTATCGGCGGACTGATTACCCAGAGAGGCATTGCCCATCTGCGTATTTCCCGCCGACATGCCAGAGGCAATTCTCTCGGCTTCACGCGCTGGCGTAGTCATCCCAGCAATGGCCTGTGCGCCGACATCCCCGCCCTTTACGATTGCTGCTGCGATGGCGGGTATCGCCGTGGCGGCGATCATGCCGGCGATGGCCTCGTCGCTAATGTAAGCGTTGTTCACCATGCTGTATTGCGACATGGACAAACCAAGTCCGCTTGTCATTGCCGCCAGGTCTTGCGCGTGCATTGTCATCACAAGGTGCATGACAGCATAAAGCGGTGGCCATAATTGCACCCACACGAGGCTCATTACATAGCCCTTCAATACCAACCCACCTTTATGCCCCGCCAGCAATACCAGCAACATGATAATCGGGAAAACCGAATACTGCACAATCTCCACGATATTCTTGACCTTGGGCATGGTGCTCTCCGATAGCTTGGACATCATTTTGTAGCTGTCGGAGGTTGAGCGTATGGCTTGCGCCTGAGCCAGGTTTGCCGCCGCACCTGCCGCATCGCCGATCTGTGCTGGCAGCAGGTACTGGGCATCAATCATAAAATTGCTCATGGCGGTTTGTTTAACCGTATCCAGTGCGGTTTTAGAGATACCAAGCATGTAGTTGGTACTGGTCTGAATCGCGCTTTGCACGGCAGCATTGGCGGCAGCGGTTGGCAATCCCGGATAAAGACGATTGCCCAGCGCATTCATTTGCTGCGTGTTGACCGCGAGGATTTGCGTGGTCAACAATCCGTATGCTCCATCGCAGCCATACGTTCCTGCAACGGGTGTTGAACCTGGAACAGCGCGAATTGTGACGAGCCTACCCGGATTGGTTCTGCCGTTGAGGTAAGTCCAGATGTCGTTCGTTTTTGCCATGTCTGAGGCGACGATGTAGCCGGTAGCATATTCTGGCACCACGCATTCCCGATAAAACTCCATGAGGTTGCTGGTCAAAATCGAATTATTAAACTTGGTGTGCAGTATTTCTTGCTGAACGCGATGCCCCCACAGTGTGCCGTTTCTGCGGAACTGGATGTCGGCTGGCAGTGAAAAGGTTGTCTCAAACGTTCGGGTTAACCAGTCCCCGACATGACTAACCGAGTGTGCAAAAGAGGCAAGACCAATGGGCACGTTGGCCACAGTAACGGAGGGCTGGTTCCCGGTTCGGTCGGTTATCACCACGCTGACTTTAGGGACGAGCAGCATTCCATTGAATACGGCCAGCATAATGACCCACCGCCCAAAGTCGGGTAGCTGACTGAATCCTGCAAGCACGGCCATTGCCATTGAAAGCAGACCTACCAAAGCAATGGTGCGCATGAGGCCAAGATAATCGCTGCTACCCACAATTGCAGCCACTGCGTTGAACACCAGCTGTAGTTCCCTGACGTTCCAGTAGGAAAATATCTCAAACGTAAGCATTAACGTTCATTCCCAAACACGGTCATCGAAGTAAAGGCTTGTGCAGGGATACCGGCAACCATTGCCTGGTGCATGAGCTGTATTTGTCTTTCCAGTTGCGCTTCCTGTTGCACCTTTGCGTATTCCGCGAGACGTGATGTTTGAAGATTGCCGTTCAGTAGTGTGAGCCTCTCATTCAGTTTTTGCAGTGCGTCTTGCGCGTCTTTGGGTGCAGAGCCGTTCTGTGAATTAGCCATGATTTGCGCTGCCGTTTTGAGGATGTTATTGATATAGGCATAGGCAACGTCCACAGCAATCAGTCTTTTGTACGCATCAATAAATCCGGGATTGACGGACGCGCTGGTGGAGATCATTTTCCAGACTGGGATCGCGGAGGCATCGACCAGCTTAAAATCACTGATGGTTTGCACGCTGCGACCAATCACGTTGTTTCTCAAGTTGTCCAGCTTGGTCGCAATTCGATTGATAAACGGCGTGACCGCGAGACTGCCAACGCTCGGATGAAGGCAATCCACCGCTGTGTCACAAGTGAACAGGTTTATTGGCGAGGTTACGCCATCGTTGTAACCGATAAAGTCGTTTAACTCCACCCCCGTCGGATCGACGTAATGCCAGCTTGCGCTTGTACCACCATTCGCGGCGTTTACTGCTGGATTTGGCGGGTCAATAATGATCGTTCCCGTCATGCTCATAATAAAAAGTTTGTCTTGATTATCCAATCCGGTGCTTTTACTCAAGGCCATCCACACCACATTACCGGGTCTGTATTGATCTTTCTTGGAAGGGTCTAGTGCAATGGCCGCATCCTCCGCAAGTCGCTTTGCTGCTGCGCTATCTCGTGAGGTCTTCCATGCATCGTATGAATCCGGCAGCATATTTGAAACAGCTCCCGCCACATGACCAAACATATCCGATGAACTTTTGGATAGATCAGAACCAAATAGCGCGGGGATACCTTCCGCCATCTTGCAGGAGTTGACATTCATCCCGTTGACCTTGTTGGCAACATCCTGCAAATACTCGAACAGACTTGCCATTTCAGGCATGGACGACTTGATAGCCAGCAGGAATGCGTAGCTGATTGAAGTGCCGATGTTCTGGAACAGCGCGGTAATCGCAGCTTTGTTGATAAACGAAAATGAACCTGCGGTCAGATCAATCCCTCCGCAGCCGATATTCAGCGATGGCGGTGTCATCTGCACGAGCTGGTAGTTCTTGACGGGTGACCTGGCGTAAAAGCCGCCCGCCGAGTATCCGTTCATCGTCTGCCCCTTGTAAGACGACGGCGGTGTGGCATTTGAGTACCCACCCATACTGTCGAACCAACTCTGCATTCCTGTTCCCACGTTAGCGTTGGCAGGCGCGGAGATGAAACAGGCGGCAGCAAGCACGGAAATGAGCAGTTTGTTGTAGCGCATGATGAAATCCTTTTAGAGATCGCCGGGTTTGGTTTGAGTCAACACATAAATCCGCTCAACGAAGTCCTGCAACGACAACACGCCCGAACCCAGAATGACCATTTTGTGTGTTTTGACATTACCCAACACAAACAGCGGCACGGCATCCACCCCCAACTTTGCGGATAAACCGTTGTCTTTAACCGAGGGAGGCAATCCGTCAATCGTTGATCCATCCAAACTGATCGGTAGAATTGTCATATCGTATTGGCGGGTAATCCATTGCAAGGTCGGCACCATGTGCTTGCAATAGGGGCAATCACCCCGAAAGAAGAAGAATATCCCCCACTCTTTGGCAAGGTCGGCCATCGTGTTGTTTTGCCTGGCATCCCGGTCTCGCGTTGCCACCTTGATGGCGGAGTTATTCATTGGATTTTTAAGTTCAAAGTTCAGCTCGGCGTTTTGCCACAGGACACGCCGCCATATATCCGCAAAATAGCTGGCCCGGTCGATTTCAACCTTCTGCGCGGCCATGTACGATTTGATGTTTTCTGCGGTGGGATGCACCACGGCCAGCGCGCGCTTGGCATCAAGGTCTTTGCGTATTTTTTCCAACTCTTCGACAGCGAGCGCTTCTTTGGTCTTTACCGATTCTTCAGGTGTGCTGATTTCTTTGGGTTTCTTGACTGGCCGTGCTGCTTCTTCACAGTACCAGTTAAACTTTTCCTGACCATGACACGCCCATGCAGATGAATATTCCATGCCTGATGGATAATCTCGTCCTTCCAGCGCGAACGATGAGGTCGGCACTAACGCGGCCATCAAAATAAGCAAAGTTGGGATAGCCAGGCGCATGAGTTACTTCTTGCCCAAGGCCAGCTCAGTGACGCGCTGTGTGTAATCGTAGGTGGTGCCGGGTGAATCTTTGATAATCGCAGCCGAGTTGATGAGAGTACATCTGCACTCGCCTGCTACCTGGGTAAGCGCGGCATCAAGCTGTTTGCCAAAGCGCGAAGCGGACTCAATGATTTCCGTTTGCGCTGTCTGATCCATGCCGGGCTTCATTTGCGCGGCCAATCTCTTTTGTTGCGAAGTGACAATACCGATAATGTCCACCTTCGCCATTGCGGGCGCGGGGTGAAAATATTGCCATCCGGCCAAGACTGCGATAGTGACCGTTGCCGAGACAACGCCAGTGGTGAGGTGAGCGAGAGTGGACATTTTGTTTCCCGATTAAGCGAAGATGCGAATCTGCAAGCCTGCATGAGTATCAAAAAACACCACGTCCTCACACAGGCAGAAAGACGCAGTAAATACCTTGTAGCCCGCATTTTTTAGCTCGCCAGCAATGTCCCTTGCCCGCTTTTCTTCTGTCTTGCAGCGTTCAATGATGCGACGGACGACTTTGCGTTTCATGTTGTTTGCCATTTTTAGTTTCCTTATGTGAATAAAGTTTTCGACTCAATCTTCGTGTTAAAAAAGTCCCATTTTTCGTCTGTCCTCGCGCGTTCCTTTGCGCCTGTCATTTTTGATTCTTTCGTTAAGCAGTACCTCGATAGCCTGTTCGGT
>PFJY01000195.1 GCA_002784065.1 Hydrogenophilales bacterium CG_4_10_14_3_um_filter_58_23
CCGGGCCAGCACCGTGCTGGCTATCCCGGTACTGTTCAGCGCCATGGGCGCGGAGTTCTGGCCCGATCTCTTTGCAGAGATCATCCAGCCGCGCACCCGCCAGTGGCTGGAACTGCTGCTGGCCACACCGGTAGTGCTGTGGGGCGGCTGGCCCTTCTTCGTGCGCGGCTGGCGCTCGCTGGTAACGCGCAATCTCAATATGTTCACGCTCATCGGTCTCGGCGTCGCGGTGGCCTGGGGCTATAGCATGGTGGCCGCCCTGGCGCCGTGGCTCTTTCCGCGCGCGGTGTTCAACGCGATGGGCGTGGTGCCGGTCTATTTTGAAGCCGCTGCGGTGATTACCGCTTTGGTGCTACTGGGGCAAGTGCTGGAACTGCGCGCCCGCAGTCAGACCAATGCCGCCATCAAGTTACTGTTGGGTTTGGCGCCGAAGACCGCGCGCATCGTTCGCGAGGATGGCCGCGAAGAGGATATTCCGCTGGAGCAGGTACAGCCCGGCGACCGCTTGCGTATCCGCCCCGGCGAAAAGATCCCGGTAGACGGCGCAGTGGTCGACGGCATGAGCCATGTCGATGAATCCATGGTGACCGGAGAACCGATCCCGGTGGAAAAGCGCGCTGGCGCAAAGGTCATCGGCGCCACGGTGAACGGCACCGGCGGCTTGCTGATGACGGCAGAAAAAGTGGGCAGCGAAACCCTGCTGGCGCAGATTGTCCACATGGTGGCGGAAGCGCAGCGCTCGCGTGCGCCGATCCAGAAGCTGGCGGATGTGGTCTCCGGTTATTTCGTCCCGGTAGTGATTATCGCTGCTGTGATTACGTTCTTGGTGTGGGGGGTGTGGGGGCCGGAACCGCGTCTGGCCCATGCAGTGATCAACGCTGTCGCGGTGCTGATCATTGCTTGCCCTTGCGCCCTGGGACTCGCTACCCCCGTCTCCATCATGGTGGGGACGGGACGGGGCGCCATGATGGGCGTGCTGTTCAAGAACGCCGAGGCGCTGGAGGTAATGCGCAAGGTGGATACCCTGGTGGTGGACAAGACCGGCACCCTCACCGAAGGCCATCCCGAACTGGTGAGCGTCACCCCGGCGGCAGGTTTCGATGAAGCGGAAGTCGTGCGCCTGGCCGCCAGTATCGAGCGCGCCAGCGAGCATCCGTTGGCCGCCGCCATTGTGCGCGGTGCGGAAAAACGCGCGGTCGAACTGGCGCCTGCAGAGGATTTTCAGTCGGTCACCGGCAAGGGCGTTACTGGCGTAGTGGCCGGGCGCAAGATTGCCCTGGGCAATATCAAATTGTTGCAGGATTTCGGCATCGATGCGGGCGATCTGCCGACACAAGCCGATAGGCTACGCGCGGAGGGGCAGACGGTGATGTTCCTGGGTGTCGATGGCCGCGCCGCCGGTCTTATCGGCGTGGCCGACCCGATCAAATCGACCACGGCGGAAGCGATCCGTTTGCTGCACGAAGAAGGCATCCAGATTGTCATGCTCACCGGCGATAACCGCAAGACGGCTGAGGCGGTCGCTGCGAAACTGGATATTGATCAGATCCATGCCGAAGTGCTGCCGGACCAGAAGGCAGCGGTGGTGAAACAGCTCCAGGCCGAAGGCTGTATCGTCGCCATGGCTGGCGATGGCATCAACGATGCCCCGGCTCTGGCCCAAGCCCAAGTCGGCATCGCCATGGGCACCGGCACCGATGTGGCGATGGAAAGCGCCGGGGTGACTCTGGTCAAGGGCGACCTGCGCGGCATCGTGCGCGCCAGAAAACTCTCGCGCGCCACCATGCGCAACATTCGCCAGAATCTCTTCTTCGCCTTCGTCTACAACTCGTTGGGTGTGCCGGTGGCCGCCGGAGTGTTGTATCCCTTTTTCGGCCTGTTGCTTTCGCCCATGATCGCTGCGGCGGCCATGAGTTTCAGTTCGGTGTCGGTGATTACCAATGCTTTACGGTTGCGGCGCATCAGCCTATGAGTGATGACGTTTTTATACGATAAGAATGGGCCGGGTTATCTCGCCACCGGCCAAGTGACCTGCCACGACACCCCCGGTCATGAGATCCCCTGCGCCGGCAGCGGCCAGGACGCCGAATATCGGCGCGGCATCCCGTGGCCGCAGCCGCGCTACGAGCGACAGGGTGAAATCGTCCTGGATCAGCTCACCGGTCTGTTCTGGACGCGCGACGCCAACCTCGGCGAATTCCCTATGACCTGGCAGGAAGCCCTGGATCGCGTGGGACAGATGAATCGCGCGCGCGCCTTCGGTTTTGGGGACTGGCGACTGCCAAACCGGCGCGAGCTGCGCAGCCTCGTCAGCCACCAGACCCGCAAGCCCGCACTGCCGGAGGGACATCCGTTTGTCAATGTCTTTCCGGGCTGGTACTGGAGTTCCACCACGGCGGCGATCAGCACCGCCCACGCCTGGTACGTACACCTGGAGGGGGCGCGCATGTTTTACGGCGGCAAGGATCAGTCATTCCTGCTGTGGCCGGTGCGCGGCACTGGCACCGGCGCAGTCCCTGCCACCGGCCAGGCCCTTTGTTACGATGCGGCGGGCCGGGAAATCCCCTGCCACAGCAGCGGCCAGGACGGGGAGTTACATATCGGTCGCCCTTGGCCGCAGCCGCGCTTTGCGGTCGGAAAAGAAAGTGTCCTTGACCGCCTGACTGGACTTTGCTGGCGACGCGACGCGGACATCACCCGCCATCCGGTGAGCTGGGACGAGGCGCTGACCGCCGTCGCCGGGTTGAACCTGGGTGCCGGCGGCGAGCAGGGGCCATGGCGATTGCCGAACATCAATGAACTTGAATCCTTGGTGGATTGCGCGCGACACAGCCCCGCCCTGCCGTCCGGACATCCATTCGAAGAGGTGCAAGCGGCCTACTGGTCGGCCACCACTAGCGCCTTCGAGCCGGATTGGGCATGGGCGCTGTACCTGGACCAAGGTGCGGTTGGCGTCGGCCAGAAGTGGGGACAGCATTTCCACGTATGGACGGTTCGCGACGGTGGCAAGGGATTGAGTTGAAGCGGGTTCCAGGGGGAGACACACCATCTGGGCGGAAACCTGCCCGATCCGTTATAACTTCGACTTATTTCTTTTGCCCTCTTAAGGAACCCATTATGTACGGATTCAGCACCCAACTCGGCATCCCTTTCGACGCAGCCATGACCAAGACCATCGACGCCCTGAAAACGGAAGGCTTCGGCGTTCTCACCGACATCGACGTGAAAGCCACCATGAAAGCCAAGCTCAACATCGATGGTCGCCCCTACCGCATCCTTGGCGCCTGCAACCCGCCGCTGGCGCACCGCGCCATCGAAGCCGATCCCGATATCGGCCTGCTGCTGCCCTGCAACGTGGTGGTGCGCGAAGAAGCCGACGGCAAGATTACGGTCGCCTTCATGGACCCGGAAGCGGTGCTAAAACTGGTGAACAAGCCCGACGTCGAAGAACTGGCGAAAGAAGTGAAAAGCCGGCTGGAACGAGTGCGCGACAGCCTTAAAGCGTGATTCCATGGCTTAACCCGAACGACCCTTTCCCGCCGCTCGATTCCGCCCTGCGCGAGCCCAACGGCTTGCTGGCGGCGGGCGGCGATCTTTCCCCGCAGCGGCTGATCGACGCCCACTCAAGAGGGATTTTCCCCTGGTTCAACCCCGGCGAGCCAGTTCTGTGGTGGAGCCCGAATCCCCGCATGGTGCTGTTCCCCAACGAACTTAAAGTCTCGCGCTCGTTGCGCAAGACTCTGAAGAGACACACCTATGAAGTGCGCGCCGACACCGCCTTCCGTCAAGTCATGGAAGCCTGCGCTGCGCCGCGCGATGGCCACAGTGGCACCTGGATCACCCCCGCCATGATCGCCGCCTACACCGAACTTCACCGGCAAAGCCTGGCGCACTCGGTCGAAACCTGGATGGATGACCAGCTCGTCGGCGGACTATACGGCGTCAGCCTGGGCAGGATGTTCTACGGCGAATCCATGTTCAGCCTCGCCACCGACGCTTCCAAGATCGCCTTCGTCCACTTGGTCAGGCAGCTCGAACGCTGGGGCTTCGGCATGATCGACTGCCAGATGAAGACAGCGCATCTCGCCTCGCTCGGGGCGCGCGAGATTCCACGCGCCGAATTCAGCCAAAAGCTGTCGGAACTGGTAAACTTTCCCGGAATAAACGGTGCTTGGCGCTTCGACCATGAACTTGCTGAATGACTTTCCCACGCGCGAGCTACAGTTCGCCCTGACCTCCGCCTACCCGTGCAGCTACTTGCCGGGGCGGATGGCGCGCTCGCTGGTGGCCACGCCCAACGAGCTGGTTGACAGCGCGGCTTACAGCGAATTGATCCGCCTCGGTTTCCGCCGCAGCGGCGCCTACAACTATCGGCCGCAATGCAGCCAATGCCAGGCCTGCGTCCCGGTGCGGCTGGCGGTCGATGAATTCGCGCGCAACCGCACCCAGCGGCGCGCCTGGAAAGCCCATGCCGCAATGACCGCAGCGGTGCGGGAGCTGCGCTTCGACCCCGATCACTACGCCCTCTACCGCCGCTACCAATCGTTGCGACATGCCGGCGGCGGCATGGATCAGGACGACCGGGAACAATATGAGCGTTTCCTGCTGCAAAGCAGCGTCGACACCTATCTGGTCGATTTCCGCGAAGGCGATGCGCTGCTCATGGTCAGCCTGATCGACAGGGTGAAAGACGGCCTCTCCTCGGTGTATACTTTTTACGACCCCGACCTGCCCCGCGCCAGCTTCGGCACTTACAACATCCTGTGGCAGGCTGCGCTGTGCCGCGAACTGGAGCTACCCTATCTGTACCTCGGCTACTGGATCGAGCACAGCCGCAAGATGAACTACAAGATCAACTACCAACCGCTGGAGGGGCTGATTGAAAACCGCTGGCAACGTTTAACGCAAAACTCGCGAAGCGAGCCATCTGCTTCCTCTCCCGCTTGCGGGAGAGGATTGAAGTGAGGGAAGCTCTCAACAATCAGAACTGACAACACCGGAATAACATGCGCCAATACCTCGATTTAATGCAGCACGTTCTCGACCACGGTCACCAGAAAAGCGACCGCACCGGCACCGGCACGATCAGCGTGTTCGGCCAGCAGATGCGCTTCGATCTCGCCGCCGGCTTTCCGTTGGTTACCACCAAAAAGTGCCACCTCAAATCCATCCTCCACGAGCTGCTGTGGTTCCTCAAGGGCGATACCAACATCCGCTACCTGAAGGAAAATGGCGTCAGCATCTGGGACGAATGGGCCGACGCGAACGGCAACCTCGGCCCCGTTTACGGCTACCAGTGGCGCTCCTGGCCGACTCCGGACGGTCGCCACATCGACCAGATCAGCCAGGTCATCGACCAGATCAAGCGCACCCCGGACTCGCGCCGCCTGATCGTCTCCGCCTGGAACGTGGCCGACATCGACAAGATGAAGCTGCCGCCCTGCCACGCCTTCTTCCAGTTTTACGTGGCAGACGGCAAGCTGTCCTGCCAGCTTTACCAGCGTAGCGCCGACATCTTCCTCGGCGTGCCGTTCAACATCGCCTCCTACGCCTTGCTCACCCTGATGGTGGCGCAGGTGTGTGGCCTCAAGCCCGGTGATTTCGTCCACACCCTGGGCGACGCCCACCTCTATCTCAACCACCTCGACCAGACCCGCGAGCAGCTCGCGCGCGCGCCGCGCCCGTTGCCAACGATGAAGCTCAACCCGGCGGTACAGAATATTTTCGACTTCAAGTTTGAGGACTTCGCTCTCGAAGGCTATGATCCCCACCCTGCAATCAAAGCACCGGTGGCTGTATGAATCGACCCGGTTTGAATAACCAGCGAACAATCCCCAAGAAATTGAATACAGTTTAAGGTACCCGCCATTTCTAATAATTTCTCAAAACATGCGGTGAAATTACTGGAGTAACATGTTCCGCATAGGGTATAAATACCCGGCATAGACAAAGAATTCGATCATCTGCATACATAGAGGAAGAGAAGTCATGGACTGGATCAAGCACAGCATTCGCAACAAATTCTTATTGATAGCAGGTGGCGGAACCACACTCCTCCTTGCTGCATCTCTTTTCGGCTTCTGGCTTTCGTGGAACAGCATCGGCGAACTCGCCAAACATTCTTCCAGAGAAACCATCGCGAGCGCCTATCAAGGCATTTTCATCAGCCTCGGGCTGATGGCATGTGCCGTGGTGATAGCTTTCATTGCTTTTCTCTGGCTGGTCAGGAAAACCATCGAGAATCCCGCGACCCAGCTGGTTCATGACCTGTACCGTCTGGCCGCGGGCGATTTCACCGCCCCCATTGCGCAAACCACCCAGGACGAACTCGGCAAGATTGCTGCCAGCTCGGAACAAATTCGCATTGACCTCGGCGGCATCATCGCCAAAGTCAACCTTATTACGGCAGAAGTCTGCAGCACAGCGTCCAAGCTTTCCGACACGGCAAGCCAGGTTGCTTCCGGCTCCAACCAGCAGAGCGAAGCAGCTGAAGCCACGGCTGCGGCGGTTGAGGAGATGGCCGTCAGCATCAGCTCCGTCGCGGAAAATGCGGACAATGTAAACCGGATTTCCCGGAACGGGATGGAACACACCATAAAAGGCAACGAAAGCCTGTCCGAATTGATCGGGGAAATCACCACGGTGGAGTCTTCCGTCGAAGAAATCGCCGCATCGGTGTCTGAATTCATCCGCAGCACGGAAGCCATTACCAATATGACGCGGCAGGTCAAGGACATTGCGGAACAGACCAATCTGCTAGCGCTCAATGCCGCGATCGAGGCCGCACGGGCAGGCGAGCAAGGGCGCGGATTTGCCGTAGTGGCGGACGAAGTGCGCAAACTGGCGGAAAAATCGGCGCAATCCGCCAACCAGATCGATCAAGTCACGATGACGCTCGGTTCGCAATCCGCCGCCGTGGCACACGCGATCCAGCATAGTCAGAAATCATTGCAAAGCAGCCAGGATTACCTGGAAAACGTCGCCATGGTGTTGAGCGAGGCCAATCAGTCTGTGACCCAGTCAACTGAGGGCGTGGACAATATCGCCCTATCCGTGAACGAGCAAAAAACGGCCAGCCACGAAATCGCCCAGAATGTGGAAAGAATCGCGCAAATGACTGAAGCGAACAGGTCGGCAATCCAGGAGAATACGGCAGCCACTCACCACATGGAGCAACTGGCCGGCGATCTGCATGAAATGGTCAGCCATTTCAAAAGGCTCTTTTCGCAAATCATGTTGTTAAGCCGCCCCGCCAAGCGCCATAGCGAGCCACTGAGCGGGTTTCGGGCCGATTCCGTGT
>PFJY01000166.1 GCA_002784065.1 Hydrogenophilales bacterium CG_4_10_14_3_um_filter_58_23
TTAACCCGGTCAATCTGAACAATTGAATCACCCGGATCGACACCGCTTCAGGCTCATACCTGAATTGGAAAATACTGCCGGTCCAGTTCTTCCATGGAAATCTCGCGCCAGGTGGGACGGCCATGATTGCACTGGTCGGCACGCTCGGTGGCCTCCATTTCGCGTAGCAGGGCATTCATTTCCGGTACGGCCAGTTTCCGGTTGGCGCGCACCGAGGCATGGCAGGCCAGCGTGGCGAGGCTGGAGGATGTGCTGCGCGTGATGGGGCCGCCGGCGATGCGCTGGCAGGAGCCGGACGGTGCCCTGCAGCTGGCTTATCCGCGCGGGCCGATGGGCGTTCACAGCTATATGGCGTTTATCGGGACGGATGGCGAGCTGCAGCGCATCGAGAATGTGATGGACCGGAGCGCTTTTTCCCGCATCCAGGCCGGCATGAGCAAGCAGCAGGTGCTGCGCATCCTGGGGCCGTCGTGGCCGGACTGGACAGTTTATTTCAAGGCGCGCGACGAGCTGGTGTGGGAATGGCGCTATTGCGACGAGTGGAATGAGCTGGCACGCTTCGATGTGCTGTTCGATGCCCGCAAGGAGATAGTGCGCTCGACCCTGAGCCTGACCGAAAGCCAGATGGGGTTGTGCAAACAGGGATGCTGGTGCTCGCGCTGACGCACGGAAATCATCGCTGGCGTCGTGCAGAAGCGCACGCGCCACGAATCCAGAAAAAAATACATTGGACTTATCTGTTTTTGCTGTAGACTTATTGCAAGTCTTTGGGATTCAAGTTTCAATTGCGGCACCTCATTAAGTTGGTCTGTTATTTCCTTGATATTCGATGGGCTGGGCATTTGCCCGTCTTCACCCGGCTATTTCATAGCCGGATTAACTTGATATTGAGGTGACACAATGGCAACAGGTACTGTGAAATGGTTTAACGATGCAAAAGGTTTTGGCTTTATTACCCCTGATGATGGCAGCGAAGATTTGTTCGCGCATTTCTCCGCGATCCAGGCAGGCGGTTTCAAATCCCTGCAAGAAAACCAGCGTGTCAGCTTTGACGTGACCGCCGGCGCTAAAGGCAAACAGGCTTCGAACATTCAAGCTGCGTAAACCGGCAGTAGTTCAAGAAAAAGCCCCGGCATGTCCGGGGCTTTTTTACGCCTGTGCCACGGAACTGTATTACCCGTTTTCCTGTCGTAACGTCAACTTTATCCGGGCTGTAACGTTGTTCTGCTATCTCCCCGCGCCAGGCTTACGGCGCGCAACTCCAGGAAAATGTCCTGGCTAACCAAGGCGACGTCCATGTTTCCATTGTCCAGAATGACCACTGCGCTTTCCATCTTGCTGCTCATCGTCATGAGCAGTCTTCCTGCCCTCGCTCAAGAAGATGAGCAGCAAGCGGCTGCCAGCCCCTTGCGCCTGAGTTACGTCGAAGGGGATATCTCTTTCTCGCGCCTGGGCGCGGAAAATTGGGTGGTGGCGCAAACGAATACTCCGCTTGCCGCCGGCGATGCACTCTATGTCGGCAGGGACGGCAACCTTGAACTCCAGATGGGGAGCCGGGCCTTTGTCCGGGCCGACGACGACACGCAGCTCACGCTCGTCAACCAGACGGCCGATTTCGTTCAGTTCAAAATCACTTCCGGCCGCGTGTCCTTCGATCTGCGCACGCTTCCCATGGGCTTTTCGGTGGAGGTGGATACGCCCAACGCGGTGTTCACTATTGATCGGCCCGGCTATTACCGGGTGGACGTGAATGGAGATGTGCACTTCATCACCCGCCGCGGTGGCCGGGCGATGATGGTTCCGGCCGGTGGACAAGCTATGAGCATTCATCCCTCCGAGGAAATCGTGGTACAGGGTGACGCCGTGGCTCAGGCAAAAACCTACGCAGCGCCAGAGCTCGACCAGTGGGATCGATGGAATTACGATCGCACGGAAGGCCTGGTCGATGCGGTCAGCGAACGCTACCTTCCCTCCGGAATCGCCGGCGCTTCCGACCTGGACCGCTATGGCAGTTGGCGTGTCGTGCCGGACTACGGGTCGGTCTGGGTACCCCAAGCGGTTTCGCCGGGATGGGCGCCCTACAGCACCGGCAGGTGGGTATGGGATCCCTACTACCAATGGACCTGGATTGACGATGCGCCGTGGGGATGGGCTCCGTTCCATTACGGCCGCTGGGTTTACCTGGGCGGCTACTGGGCTTGGACCCCAGGCCCGGTGGTCAGATATGCGGTGTATGCCCCTGCCTTGGTGGCGTTTTTCGGTGTCAGCCCACATGTGTCCGTTGGCATCGGCATCGGCGGCTCGGGGGTAGGCTGGGTGGCGCTCGGCTGGGGCGAACCTTTGACCCCATGGTGGGGACGGCCCGGTTTTGTCGGCAGACCCTGGTGGGGCGGCTGGCATGGCCCGCAGGTGGTGAATAACGTGACCAACATTACCTATCACAACACCCGCGTGGACAATGCCGTTGTCGCCACGACCAGCGAGCACTTCGGCAGAGGCCGTGTGCATGATGCGCCGGTGCGGGTGACGCAAACCCGTGAACTGGAGCATATCCGAGGCGCCCTGCCGATAAAACCCGGCCCGGCAAGCTTGATAGCCGGTGCCCACAAGGGAGCTCGCCCGCCGGAAAGCATGCTGTCGCGGCCGGTGGTGTCCACACGTGCGCCCAGCGAATCCAGACTGCCATGGCGCACCGAAGCGCCCAAGTCAGAGAAAAAAACCGCTCCCGAGCAACGCTACGTCGAAATGCCCAAGCGTTCATCCAACGACCTGCCGCGCCCGGAATTCGGCGCTCAAACCGGTGCGGAACGTGCCGCCCCGCCGCTTCAGCCACGCTTCAAGGAACAGCGGCGTGAAGCCGAACCTGCTGCCCCTGGCAACTTGATACGGGAGCGCACCCAGACCAACCGGGCCGAACCCAAGGCACCCAGCACCTCTATCCCTGAAACAGTGGCTCCAACGCGCACCATGCGTGAAACAAAACCAATCGCCCCCGGCAACGTGATACGGGAGCGCGCCCAGACCGACCGGGCCGAACCCAGGGCGCCGCACACCCCTGCCCCAGAAGCGGCGACGCCACCGCGCGCCGTGCATGAAATTGCCCCGCCGCGCGCAGTTCAGGAACAGGGAAGGGCGCGGGCAACACCGGAGCCCCGCAGGGGTGAGGCAGCACCAGGCTTGACGCGCTCCGCCCCCGAGGCAACCCCGCAGCGGGAGCGAGTGGAACGCGCCCCCGCTGCGGATCTGCCCGGCAAGCCGGCCAACCGCGTGTACCGCGGCCAAGACAACAAAGAGAACGGTGATCGGCGACGCTCGAAGTCTGATAATTAGATCAATAACTCATTGATTGCACATGGCCAACACCAAGTAGTTGTCGCCGCCCTTGCCAACCAAACGAAAGAAAAGTATTATTGCGCGTTTCGTCTGCCCCGCAGAGTAATATCCAAGGAGTTTCATCAATGGCAAACACCGCACAAGCCAGAAAGCGTGCAAGACAGTCCGACAAGCAGCGCGAGCACAACACCAGCCAGCGTTCCGAGTTCCGCACCGCAGTTAAGAAGGTGATCAAGGCGGTTGAAGCTGGCGACAAGGAAGCTGCCAAGGCGGTTTACCTGGAGTCGGTTAGCGTGATTGACAGCATCGCCGACAAGAGAATCGTGCACAAGAACAAAGCTTCACGCCACAAGAGCCGTTTGAACGCAGCCGTTAAAGCGATGGCCTAAGAGACCCGCCGCAGCACTAGCTGCCGCGTGCCAGTTTTGCTTGCCCGGCTAGCCTTTAGCTAGCCGGGCATTTGTTTTGGCTTGGCTAAACCCGCTTGCCAAGCCCTGAGTTTGGCTTGAAGGGCAAATTTCTCTTGCAAGTGTTCGTTGTTTGGCTAAATATAACGCTTTCGAGCGCACCCATACACGGCGGCTGAATGCCGCCGTGTGCATTTATATTTTTCGTGCGGTCATCCGTCCAACTCTAAAGCAATAACGGCTCACCTGAATATGTCACATTTAATGAACACCTATGCCAGATTGCCCGTCGCCTTTACCCGTGGTGAAGGCGTGTGGCTTTGGGATGAACAAGGCAAACGCTATCTCGATGCGGTCGCCGGCGTGGCCGTCAACGGCCTGGGGCATGCCCATCCGAAACTGGCTCAGGCGATTTGCGAGCAGGCGAAGACGCTGATCCACACCTCCAACCTGTACCAGATTCCCAAACAGGAACGACTGGGCGCCAAGCTGGCGCAACTGGCTGGCATGGACAAGGTGTTTTTTTGCAACTCCGGCGCCGAAGCCAACGAAGCCGCGATCAAACTGGCCCGCCTTTATGGCCACAACAAGGGCATCGACACCCCCGCCATCATCGTGATGGAGAAAAGCTTCCATGGCCGCACCATGGCGACGCTGACCGCTACCGGCAGCCGCAAGGTGCAGGCCGGATTCGAGCCGCTGGTGAGCGGCTTCGTGCGCGTCCCCTACAACGACATCGCGTCGATCAACCAGATCGCCGGGCACAACAAGAACATCGTCGCCATCCTGGTCGAACCGGTGCAGGGTGAAGGCGGCATCCAAATCCCCCCGCCCAGCTATCTGCAAGAGCTGCGCCGCATCTGCGACAGCCACGGCTGGCTGCTGATGCTGGACGAGGTGCAGACCGGCATCGGTCGCACCGGCTCGATGTTCGCTTTCCAGCAGACCGGCATCACGCCCGACGTCATGACCCTGGCGAAAAGTCTCGGTTCGGGCGTGCCGATCGGCGCTTGCCTGGCGAAAGGCATTGCGGCGGAAGTATTCAAGCCCGGCAACCACGGCTCCACCTTCGGCGGCAACCCGCTGGCCTGCGCGGCTGCGCTGGCGACGCTGGCAGCGGTCGAGGAACAAAACCTGTGCCAGCAGGCCGCTGAAATCGGCGCGCTCATCCGCGACGGCTTGAACAATCAACTGGCAGGCACGGCCGGCGTTGTAGGGGTACGTGGCGCCGGGCTGATGATCGGCGTCGAGCTGGACCGGCCCTGTGGCGATCTGGTCAAGCTGGCGCTGGCGCAAGGCCTGATTATCAACGTGACGGCGGTCAGCGTGGTACGTCTGCTGCCGCCGCTGGTCATGAAGCGGGACGAAGCACAGCAAGTGGTGGACATGCTCGCGCCGCTGATCAAGGATTTTCTCGCGCAGAAATAATGCGCCCCAGGGGGTCTCTATGCAGATCAAACATTTCCTGCAATTCAACGACCTGACCCGCGACGAGTATGAGCACCTGTTCGAACACACGCGCCGGATCAAGGAACAATTCAAGGCCTATCAGACCTACCACCCACTGCATGACCGCACGCTGGTGATGATTTTCGAGAAGGCGAGCACGCGTACCCGGTTGTCATTCGAGGCCGGTATGCAGCAGCTCGGCGGCAGCGCCATCTATCTCAACACCCGCGACTCCCAGCTCGGTCGCGGCGAATCGGTGGAGGACGCCGCCCAAGTCATTTCACGCATGAGCGACATCGTGATGATCCGCACCTTCGAACAGGAGATCATCGAGCGCTTCGCCGCCAATTCGCGCGTACCGGTGATCAACGGCCTGACCAACGAATATCACCCGTGCCAGATCATGGCCGACATCTACACCTATATCGAACGCCACGGCGACATCAAGGGCAAAACCGTGGCATGGATCGGCGACTCCAACAACGTCTGCAACACCTGGTTGCAGGCTGCGGAGGTGCTGGATTTCAACGTCCACGTTTCGACCCCGCCCGGCTATGAAGTCGAACCGGAGCGCGCCGGACTGTATGGCACCGACCATTACGAGGAATTCACGGATCCGATGGAAGCCGCGCGCGGCGCCGATCTCGTCACCACCGACGTGTGGACCAGCATGGGCTTCGAGGCCGAGAACGAAGAACGCAAGCGCGATTTCGAAGACTGGCAGGTGGATGCCGACATGATGCGCCTGGCCAAGCCCGACGCCCTGTTCATGCACTGCCTGCCCGCCCACCGTGGCGAAGAAGTCGCAGCGGAAGTGATCGACGGCCCACAGAGCGTGGTGTGGGACGAAGCGGAGAACCGGTTGCACGTCCAGAAGGCGCTGATGGAATATCTGCTGCTGGGCAAAATCAATTAAGTGAGGAGGGAAGAGTGAGGAGGGAGGAGTCAACCCCTCGCGAATTTTCCTCACTCCTCACTCCTCACTCCTCACTGGAGTTTTAAATGAGCAACGTCAACAAAGTCGTCCTCGCCTATTCCGGCGGGCTGGATACCTCGGTCATTCTGAAGTGGCTGCAAGACACCTACCAGTGCGAAGTAGTCACCTTCACCGCCGACATCGGCCAGGGCGAAGAACTCGAACCGGCACGCAACAAGGCGCTGCAGTTCGGCATCAAGCCGGAACAAATCTACATCGACGACCTGCGCGAGGACTTCGTCCGCGACTTCGTCTTCCCGATGTTCCACGCCAACACGGTTTATGAAGGCGAATACCTGCTCGGCACCTCGATCGCCCGTCCGCTGATCGCCAAGCGGCTGATCGAAATCGCCAATGAAACCGGCGCGGTCGCGATCTCGCACGGCGCCACCGGCAAGGGCAACGATCAGGTGCGCTTCGAGCTGGGCGCTTATGCCCTCAACCCGGAAATCAAGATCATCGCGCCGTGGCGCGAGTGGGACCTGCTCTCGCGCGAGAAGCTGCTGGCCTATGCCGAGAAGAATGGCATCCCGGTGGAAATGAAGCACAAGCAGGGCGGTAGCCCTTACTCGATGGACGCCAACCTGCTGCACATCAGCTACGAAGGCCGTCACCTGGAAAACCCCGCCGCCGAAGCCGAGGAAGACATGTGGCGCTGGACGGTGTCGCCGGAAAAGGCGCCCGACCAGGCGGAATACCTCGACATCGAATACGTGGGCGGCGATCCGGTCGCGCTCAACGGCAACAAACTGTCGCCCGCCCAAATGCTGACCGAACTCAACCGCCTCGGCGGCAAGCACGGCATCGGTCGCCTCGATCTGGTGGAAAACCGCTACGTCGGCATGAAATCGCGCGGCTGCTATGAAACCCCCGGCGGCACCATCATGCTCAAGACCCACCGCGCCATCGAATCCATCACCCTCGACCGCGAAGTGGCGCACCTCAAGGATGACCTGATGCCGCGCTATGCCAGCATGATCTACAACGGTTACTGGTGGTCGCCCGAGCGGAAAGCCTTGCAGGTGCTGATCGACGACACCCAGAAGCACGTCAACGGCTGGGTGCGGGTCAAGCTGTACAAGGGCAATGTCATCGTGGTCGGGCGCGACTCCAAGACCGACTCGCTGTTCGACTCGACCATCGCCACCTTCGAGGACGACGCCGGCGCCTACAACCAGGCGGATGCGGGCGGCTTCATCAAGCTAAACGCGCTGCGGCTGCGGATTGCGGCGAAACTCAATAGCCGAAAATAGGAGATATGACATGGATATTAACGCATCCATCATTGACCAACGATTGTCCGGGGTTCAGGATGAAATCCGCGAACAAGCGCAAAGCGAGTTGGGTATTAATGAAGTGGTGCGTTTGAAATCTTTGGCCTTTGTCTATCTGTGCGTCAAAACCATGCTTGATTTAGACATGGATGAAGCATTCGATTGCTTGACTGAAGGCGGTGGCGATTTTGGCGTGGACGCCATACACCTGACAGAAGAAATTGATGGGGAATTTTCCGTTACTTTGTTTCAGGCCAAATACAAAACCAAACTCGATGGCGATGCTGAGTTTGGCGAAAATGCGATTAACGCAATGCTTAACGCCATTCGTCATATTTTTGACCCGTCTGCTGAACTTGGCACTATCAATGCGCGCTTACTCGCCAAAGTTGAAACCGCTCGTTCCATGATTCGTGATGGTTATATTCCCCGCGTGCGCGCCATTGCTTGCAACAATGGCAGCAAGTGGAACGCCAACGCGCAGGCCGCCATCGAACGTGAGGGCTTTGGAGAGCAAGTCAGTTGGGAACATGTCAATCACGATGTGCTGATTAACATCCTGCAAAAAATCAAACCCGTTGACGAGACCTTGCGCCTCATAGGCAAGGCGATGATTGAAGATATGAATTTCAGTCGGGTGTGCATTGGCCGCATTAACGTTAGCGAAATTGCCGCATTGATGAAAACACACGGCGAAAAATTGCTGCAACGCAATATCCGTAGTTATTTAGGGCTGCATGGCAACCGCGTCAATGAGGGCATACGCGCCACGCTACGATCCGATCATCCATCAGACTTCTATTTTTTCAACAACGGGCTGACGCTGGTTTGCAACGACTTTTCTTATAACGCATTGCAAGGTGGCGATTACCAAATCAAGGTAGAAAATCTGCAAATCGTCAATGGCGGACAAACTTGCATGACCATCTTCAAAACACTGGAAGAAATGTCCGCCCAAGACAGGCCAACTCCAGAATCGGCTTATGTATTGGTGAGGATATACAAACTCCCCAAAGACAGTGAAGACATGGTGTTGCAAATTACCCATGCCACCAACAGCCAGAATCCAGTTGACTTGAAAGACCTGAAATCAAATGATGAAAAGCAGCAACGCTTGCAAAACAGCATTGAAGAATTAGGATTTAACTATCGCCGCAAACGTATGGATACGCCATTAAGAGCCAGCGACATCACATCAGGCGTGGCGGCAGAAGCAATTTTATCGGTGTGGCGAACCGCACCGCATCAGGCCAAATTTTTAGCTCGCGAACATTTTGGCAAACTCTACGACACGATTTTTAGTGACGCACTCAATGGCGCGCAAACTGTCATAGCCGTGCTGCTGTACCGCATTGCAGAAAATCGCCGTAAACGTCCTGCCGCTAACGACCCTGTTTTTGTGCGTTATGCCTCCTGTTTTATCGCCATGCAAATGGGGAAACATTTACTCCAAGCAATGAATATCAACTTGGCCAACTTGGATCACCGCAATTTTGCCCAGGCCAGGCTGCTTACCGAGACCCAATCCGACACATACTTCACGCAAGCCAGTACAGACATACAAGAGGCACTGGATGGCTTATATGGAAAGCAAGAAATTTCACTACAGCAACTCTCTGCCACCTTCAGACGCGGCGATTTAATCACTCGTTTAGACGAACCATCAAAAAGGGGCGTTAAAACCAACGAACCCACCCACTAAGGAAAAAAACATGACCCAATTCGACAACGTCTCCATCGTCAAGAAAGCCAACGTCTACTTCGACGGCAAGTGCGTTTCCCACACCGTGCTGTTCCCCGATGGCGGCAAGAAAACCGTCGGCGTGATTTTCCCGAGCAGCCTCACTTTCAACACCGGCCTGCCCGAGCTAATGGAGATCAATACCGGGGTTTGCAAGGTGCGCCTCGCCGGCGAGAAGGACTGGAAAACCTACAAGGCGGGCCAGAGCTTCAGCGTGCCGGGCAACACCCGCTTCGACATCGAAACCGTGGAGTTGCTGGACTACGTTTGCCATTTCATCACCGAATCAACCTGCTGCGCGGGTTAAGGGGAATCCATCATGCCGACATTCGATATCGTTTCCGAAGTAGACAAACAGGAATTGCGCAACGCCGTCGACCAGATCAATAAGGTCATCACTGGTCGCTTCGATTTCAAAGGCTCGGATTCGCGCGTCGATCAGGCGGAATATGTGCTGACGATTTATGCTGACGACAACTTCAAGCTGGAACAAATGTTTGACATCGTCAACCAGACCTTCGGCAAGCGTAACATCGACGTGAGTTGCCTGGACAAGGGCAAGATCGAAAAAATCAGCGGCAACAAGGTCAAGCAGACTGTTACCGTCAAGACCGGCGTGGAAACCGAACTGGCGAAGAAAATCGTCAAACTGATCAAGGATTCCAAGCTCAAAGTCCAGGCCAGCATTCAGGGCGAGGCCGTGCGCATCACCGGAGCGAAGCGGGATGTGTTGCAGGAAACCATCACGCTGGTAAAAAAGTCCATCTCCGATTTCCCGCTCCAGTTCCAGAATTTCCGGGATTAGAAGCCTGATGTAAGAGCGACCTCCCGGTCGCGATATTGGAAATCGCGACCGGGAGGTCGCTCCTACCCCCAACCACGAGGATACCGCTATGCCCAAGGTTCTGATTCCCCTCGCCCAAGGCTGTGAAGAAGTCGAAGCCGTCACCCTTATCGATCTGCTGCGCCGCGCCAATATCGAGGTTGTCTCCGCCGGGCTCGACGATCAACCGGTGACCGCCAGTCACGGCGTCCGCCTGATCGCCGACACCACGCTGGACGAAGCGCTAGGGCAGGAGTTCGACATGATCGTGTTGCCCGGCGGTATGCCCGGCATGACCCATCTGAAGAACGATCCCCGTATCATCGCCCTGCTGCAAAAAATGGCCCGTGAGGGCAAATACACTTGCGCCATCTGCGCCGCACCTGCTGTGCTGGCCGAAGCCGGCCTGCTGGCGGGCAAATCGGCGACCAGCTATCCAGGCTTCCTCGACAAGATGAACCTGCCCACCGTCACCTACAAGAACGACCCCGTGGTCAGGGACGGAAAGGTCATCACCTCGCGCGGGCCGGGCACGGCGATGGATTTCGCCCTGGAACTGGTCGAGGTGTTGGCCGGGAAGTCCCAACGGGACGAAGTCGAAGCCGGCTTGCAGCGTTAGCGTGAAACTCGCGCAGCGATTCGTTTGCCCCCTCGCCCGCTCGCGGGAGAGGGTTGGGGTGAGGAGAACGGGCATGGCAGGTTTCATCATCAAGGGCGACATCCCTGCTATGCTCGTTCGGTGGAATCCTGACGGTAAAACTTTATCTTGATGATTCCAAAGTCAAAATAGTGTATATTTGACTAAATTACACTACTATTCAGCGGTGCCCCATGAGTTTCAAAATTCGCCTCCTGCCCAGCGGCAAAGAGTTCACCGCCGAGAAAAACGAAACCGTGCTTGAAGCAGCGCTTCGCTCCGGCATCGCACTCAACTACAATTGCAACACGGGCACCTGTGGTGGCTGCGGCGGCAGGATAAAGTCCGGTCAGGTACGCGAAACCCGGCAACACGATTTCCACTTCTCCGACACGCAGAAGGCCCAGGGCCATGTGCTTTTGTGCGTCACCGCTGCGCAATCCGACCTGGAAATAGAGGTCAAGGAGGCGGGCGGCATCGAAGATATCCCGCTCCAGCGGATCACCACCAAGGTTGAGCAGATGGAGCGCGTTCAGGACGACACCCTGATCTTGCACCTACACACGCCGCGCTGGCAGACGCTGCGCTTTCTCGCCGGTCAGCACCTCAGCCTCGCCATTGCCGACATGCCGCCACGCAACAAGTCAATTGCCAGTTGCCCGTGCAACGCCATGCACTTGCAATTTCACATCCGCCGGGTGCCGGGCGATCAGTTCTCGGAATACGTTTTCACCCAGCTAAAAATTTCTCAAACAGTGATGGTCGAAGGGCCATGGGGCAACTTCTCCCTGGACGAAAGCTCAAAGCGGCCCATCATCTTTGTCGCCTACGAAACTGGCTTCGCACCGATCAAAAGCATTATCGAGCACGCCATCGCCCTGGAGCTTGAACAGCCCATGCACCTCTACTGGATGGTGCATCGACCCGGCAACCACTACCTCAATAACCTGTGCCGCTCCTGGCTCGACGCCCTAGACAACTTCAGCTACACGGCGCTGACGGGGAATGATTTATCCGGCGAATCCAGCTGGGAAGCGTCCACCGACCCGGTGGTGGGCCTGCGGGACATGGAAGCCGCAGGTGCATCGATCGTCGCCGATCATCCTGATCTTGCCGGCTTCGACGTCTATCTCACGGCACCTGAGCCAAGCACAGAGGGAATGGTTGAACTACTACAGCGGCACGGCCTGCCGAAAGGGCAGTTGCATCTGGACGTCATGAAGCGATTCTAGCGCACCAACCCTTCAACCCATTTTTTATAGATTTTTTGCGCAGCGGTATTCAAGGCATTCACGCGTTCCGCCAGGTTTTCCATGATCTCTGCCGGTTGCTGCACTGCCGGGCTGGTGCTGGCGGAGGCAATTTCTTCCATACCCAGTTCACACCATTCCCGCACCATCTCTTCGGTCATTTCGATATGGCATTGCATGGCCAGATTCTTGCCCAAGGCAAATGCCTGGTTTGCACAGTGCGAGTTACCGAGGATGACGGTAGCTCCGGGTGGAATCGTGAAGGTCTCGCCGTGCCAGTGGAAGGCGTCGAAATTTCTGGTCTCGCCGAACCAGGTCCTGGCCGTGGCATTGTCCGCCGCCACCACCTCGCCCCAGCCGATCTCCTTGACCGGATTCCTGCCGACAACACCGCCCAGGGCCTTGGCCATCAACTGTCCGCCGAGGCAGTGCCCGAGCACGGGAATGCCGGCCTGCGCCGCCTGCCGGATCAATTCCAGGGAATGGGGTATCCACGGCAAGTCGTCGTTCACACTCATCGGCCCGCCCATGAACACCAGGCCGCTGAACTGTCTGGCGTCTGCCGGCAACGTGTCGCCGGCATCGACCCTGAACAGTTGCCATGGAATGTCGTGACTATCGAGAAATGTGGCAAAATAGCCTGGCCCCTCGCTGGGCGCATGGCGAAAAATCGCAACCGGTTTCATGATCTGGAGTGTCCTGATGAGTTTAGCAAAGCGCCATTCTAACCTGCTCGGCCTGGTTTTTCTATGCTCCGCAAGTAATGTCCATGCCACCGAGGTCAACGTGGTCGGCCTGTTCAACGGCAAGGCATTGGTCAGCATCAATGGTGGCAAGCATCATGTAATGGCCGCTGGCGAGACCTCGCCGGAAGGCGTCAAACTCATCGGCGCCGACTCCACAACCGCAGTACTGGAGATCGACGGCAAACGCCAGAATTTGGGCATGGGCAAGAGCGCCTCCATCCCTTCCGCCGATGGCGGCGGCAACCAGAGCGCGGTACTGGCCGCCGATTTCCGTGGCCATTTCGTCACCACCGGCAGCATCAACGGCACCAGCACGCGCATGGTCGTGGATACCGGAGCATCCATGGTATCAATGGGAAAAGATGAAGCGAAGCGGCTCGGAATTTCCTACCTCAACGGCGAACGCGGCGCGGTTTCCACCGCCAACGGCGTGGTTCCGGCCTACCGCGTTACCCTCAACACGGTGAGGGTGGGGAATCTCACGCTGAATCAGGTGGACGGCCTGGTGCAGGAAGGCAGTATGCCCTTCGTGCTGCTCGGCATGAGCTTCCTGAAAAGGCTGGAGATCAAACAGGACGGGGCTAACATGACACTGCTGAAGAAATATTAGTTTTGAGAATCGTAAATAATCTCGAGGAGCGAGTCGCCATTACACGGCCGATCTCACGACCGATTATTCAGGCAGGACGGTCACCGCACTGAATTGCGGTAGCGGGGACCATGACCGCCCATCCGGGGGTGTACTGCTCGCGCAGCAGCGAGATGAGCTATTTTCACTATCCGATGACCAATCCACAGTAGAAATAATAGAAATCCAATGCTTACAAAACAGGAAGACCTCTCGAAACACACCCCTATGATGCAGCAATATCTGCGCATCAAGGCGGAATACCCCGACATGCTACTGTTCTACCGCATGGGGGACTTCTACGAGCTGTTCTTCGACGATGCTTCGATGGCGGCGCAGCTGCTGGACATCACCCTCACCGCCCGCGGCGCAACAGCAGGACAGCCAATCAAGATGGCGGGCGTGCCTTACCATGCCGCCGAGCAGTATCTCGCCAAACTGGTCAAGCTCGGCATGACAGTAGCGATCTGCGAACAGATCGGCGACCCGGCCACTTCCAAAGGCCCGGTGGAACGCAAGGTGATGCGTATCATCACGCCCGGCACCTTGACCGATGCAGCGCTGCTCGACGAGAAGCAGGACCAATTGCTGCTCGCGCTGGTTCCGGGAAAGAATATGCTGGGGCTGGCCTGGCTCAACCTCGCCAGCGGGCACTTCAGTGTCGCGGAAATTCGACCGGACCGCCTCGACGCGACACTGGAGCGCCTCAAACCGGCGGAAATTCTACTCCCCGAAGGCTACGCGAATGCCACCCTGGAAAGCCTGAAATGTCCGCGCAGAACCCTGCCGCCCTGGCAGTTCGATTACGAATCGGCTTTGCAAGGACTATGCCGACAATTCGCCACCCTGGATTTGCAGGGGTTCGGTTGCCATGATCTGCACTGCGCTATCGAGGCCGCAGGCGCCTTGCTGGAATACGCGAAAAGCACGCAGTGCGGTGCGCTGCCGCATATCCGCAGCTTGCAGATCGAGCGTGAAAGCGGCTATGTATTGCTCGACGCCGCCGCCCGGCGCAATCTGGAAATTTCCGAAACCCTGCGCGGCGAACCTGCACCGACGCTCTATTCCCTGCTCGACGCGACCGCCGGCAGCATGGGTAGCCGCCTGCTGCGCCACTGGCTGCACCATCCGTTGCGCGCCCCACATAATAGCGCCGAGCTGCGCGCCAGGCTCGACGCCATCACCCGACTAATCGGCGAATCCGGCGCACCCGCCCACGCACCCGCCCACGCACAGGCCCACCGAGGCCTGAAACAGATCGCCGACATCGAGCGCATCACCGCGCGCATCGCACTCAGGTCAGCGCGACCCAGGGATCTTGCCGGCCTGCGCAACAGCCTGACGGCCTTGCCGCCAATCGCCGGTGAAACGGCACGGCTCGACGGCCCGCGCCTGACGCAACTGGCAAATCAGCTCCATGCGCCGGAAACGCTGGTCAGCGAGCTGACTCGGGCGATCCAGCCCGAGCCGGCGGCGGTGTTGCGCGAAGGCGGTGTTATCGCCACCGGCTATGATGCCGAACTCGACGAACTGCGCGCTATCCAGAGCAATTGCGGCGAGTTCCTGCTGGCCCTCGAAGCCAGGGAGCGCGAACGTAGCGGCATCGGCAATCTAAAAGTCGAATACAACCGGGTGCACGGCTTTTACATCGAGGTCACACGCAGCCAGGCCGATGCGGTGCCGGACGACTACCGTCGGCGCCAGACGCTGAAGAATGCGGAACGCTTTATCACGCCGGAGCTGAAGGCTTTCGAGGACAAAGCCCTGTCGGCCTCGGAACGGGCGCTGGCGCGCGAGAAAATGCTGTATGAGTCGCTGCTGGACAATCTGGCGCCGCACATTCCGGCGCTACAGGAGATCGCCGCCGCAGTGGCCGAGCTCGACGTGCTGGCTGCCTTAGCCGAGCGGGCCGAGACCCTGGGCTGGGTCGCACCCGAATTCACCGACGATGCGGTGATCGAAATCGTTGGCGGCCGCCATCCGGTGGTGGAAGCACAGACCGCCAACTTCATCGCCAACGACATGCAACTTTCCCGCGCCCGCCAGATGCTGCTGATTACCGGCCCGAACATGGGCGGAAAATCCACCTACATGCGCCAGACGGCGCTGATCGTGCTGCTCGCTCACTGCGGCAGCTTCGTGCCCGCCAGCAGCGCCAAAATCGGCCCTGTTGACCAGATATTCACCCGCATCGGCGCATCCGACGACTTGGCCGGAGGTCGTTCCACCTTCATGGTGGAAATGACCGAAGCGGCCGATATTTTGAACAACGCCACCGAAAACAGCCTGGTGCTGCTGGACGAGATGGCGCCGCACATTCCGGCGCTACAGGAGATCGCCGCCGCAGTGGCCGAGCTCGACGTGCTGGCTGCCTTAGCCGAGCGGGCCGAGACCCTGGGCTGGGTCGCACCCGAATTCACCGACGATGCGGTGATCGAAATCGTTGGCGGCCGCCATCCGGTGGTGGAAGCACAGACCGCCAACTTCATCGCCAACGACATGCAACTTTCCCGCGCCCGCCAGATGCTGCTGATTACCGGCCCGAACATGGGCGGAAAATCCACCTACATGCGCCAGACGGCGCTGATCGTGCTGCTCGCTCACTGCGGCAGCTTCGTGCCCGCCAGCAGCGCCAAAATCGGCCCTGTTGACCAGATATTCACCCGCATCGGCGCATCCGACGACTTGGCCGGAGGTCGTTCCACCTTCATGGTGGAAATGACCGAAGCGGCCGATATTTTGAACAACGCCACCGAAAACAGCCTGGTGCTGCTGGACGAGATCGGGCGCGGCACTTCCACCTTCGACGGCCTCGCCCTGGCTTGGGCGATCGTCCGCCATCTGATCGAGAAAACGCGCTGCCACACCCTGTTCGCCACCCATTATTTCGAGCTCACCCGGCTAACGCAGGAATTCAAACAGATCGCCAACGTCCACCTCGATGCGATGGAGCACCGCGACCACATCGTATTCCTGCACAGCGTTCAGGAAGGCCCGGCAAGCCAGAGCTACGGCCTGCAAGTGGCGGCGCTGGCGGGCGTACCCGCGCCGGTGATCCAGGCGGCGAAAAGACACCTGCTGCAACTGGAGCAGCAAGGCATCAGTAACGGCATTCAGGGGGATTTGTTCGTCGAGACGCCGCAGGCTGCGGCTCCTTCGGCGCTGGAAGAAGCGCTGCTCGAGGTTGAGCCCGACGAGCTAAGCCCGAAAG
>PFJY01000100.1 GCA_002784065.1 Hydrogenophilales bacterium CG_4_10_14_3_um_filter_58_23
TACATTCCTCAGCCAGCCCATCAATTGGGTATTTCGACCCCCAAAAAGGGCCGAACAAGATGGGTAAGCCATCATTTTTGACTAGATTTCGTTTCAAAAGCTGGCCGGTTGCGCCTAGCTGAGGAATGTAACTAATCAGGTTTTGTTATTTGCAGCCAAGCTAAACGCTGACGGCTTTTTCGCTGTTCTCGGCAAATTCTAGCCGGACATTCTCCCGCTCGTCGATATTCACCACGACCTTGCCGCCATGGGTCAGCCGGCCGAACAGCAGTTCGTCAGCCAACGCCTTGCGGATGGTGTCCTGGATCAGCCGCGCCATCGGTCGCGCGCCCATCGCCGGGTCGAAGCCGTGTTTGGCCAGATAATCCTTAAGGGTATCGGTAAACACGGCATCCACTTTTTTCTCGTGGAGCTGCTCTTCCAGCTGCATCAGGAATTTGTCTACCACGCGCAGGATGACCTCGCGGCTGAGCGGCGCAAAGGAAATAGTGCCGTCGAGGCGGTTCCTGAATTCCGGACTGAACAGCCGTTTGATCTCTGCCATTTCATCGCCTTGCTGCAGCGCGGTGGTGAAGCCGATGTTGCTTCTGGTCAGTGATTCGGCACCGGCGTTGGTGGTCATGACGATGATCACGTTGCGGAAATCCGCCTTGCGGCCATTGTTGTCGGTGAGCGTGCCGTGGTCCATCACCTGCAGCAGGATGTTGAAGATGTCGGGGTGGGCTTTCTCGATTTCGTCGAGCAGCAGCACCGCATAAGGGTGTTTGGTGATCTGCTCGGTCAGCAGGCCACCCTGTTCGAAGCCGACATAGCCGGGCGGGGCGCCGATCAGGCGTGATACCGCGTGTCGCTCCATGTATTCGGACATGTCGAAGCGGATCAGCTCGATACCAAGGGTGTAGGCCAGCTGCCGCGCCACTTCGGTCTTGCCGACGCCGGTCGGGCCGGAGAAGAGGAAGGAGCCGATCGGCTTTTGCGGGTTGCCGAGGCCGGATCGCGCCATCTTGATCGCGGTGGCGAGGGCGTCAATCGCCTTGTCCTGGCCGAATACCATGGCCTTGAGGTCACGGTCGAGGGTCTTGAGCGCGGTGCGATCGCCGCTGGAAATGCTCTTCGGCGGAATGCGCGCGATTTTGGCGATGATCTCCTCGATTTCCTTGTGGGTGATGGTCTTCTTTTGCTTCGATTTCGGCTGGATGCGCTGCGCGGCACCGGCTTCGTCGATCACGTCGATGGCCTTGTCGGGCAGGTGGCGGTCGTTGATATAGCGCGCCGACAGTTCCGCCGCCGTGGTCAGCGCCGCAGCCGTGTACTTGACGCCGTGGTGGGCCTCGAAGCGGGATTTCAGGCCGCGCAGGATGGCGATGGTTTCTTCCACGCTGGGCTCGGGCACGTCGATCTTCTGGAAGCGCCGCGACAAGGCATGATCCTTCTCGAAGATGCCCCGATATTCGTTGTAAGTGGTGGCGCCGATGCAGCGCAGCCGACCGGAACTCAGGGCGGGCTTCAACAGGTTGGAAGCGTCGAGCGTGCCGCCGGAAGCGGCGCCGGCGCCGATCAGGGTGTGGATCTCGTCGATGAACAGGATGGCGTGCGGATCCTCGGTGAGCTGCTTGAGTACCGCCTTGAGGCGTTGCTCGAAATCGCCACGGTACTTGGTGCCGGCCAGCAGCGCGCCCATGTCGAGCGAGTAGACTTTGCTCTCGGCCAGCACTTCGGGCACCTCTCCTTCGACGATGCGCCGCGCCAGCCCTTCCGCGATGGCGGTCTTGCCGACGCCCGCCTCGCCGACCAGCAGCGGGTTGTTCTTGCGGCGGCGGCACAGGGTTTGAATGGTTCGCTCCAGTTCGAGTTCGCGGCCGATGAGCGGGTCGATCTTGCCGGCCAGAGCCTGGACATTCAGGTTCAGGGTGAAGTTGTCCAGCGCGCCGGCGGGAGCGGCTTCATGCTTGGACTCCTGCTCTGCCTCGGGCCGGGCCGCCGCGCCTTCCGCCACCTTGCTGATGCCGTGGGAGATATAGTTCACCACGTCGAGACGGGAAATGCCCTGCTGGCTGAGGAAATACACCGCATGGGAATCTTTCTCGCCGAAAATCGCCACCAGCACGTTGGCGCCGGTCACTTCTTTCTTGCCGGCGGATTGGACGTGCAGGATGGCGCGCTGGATCACGCGCTGAAAACCCAGGGTGGGTTGCGTGTCCACCTCGCCCGAGCCGGCCAGGGTGGGAGTCTGGGCGGCGACGAAGTCGGCCAGAGTTTTGCGCAGCTCGTCGATGTCGGCGGCACAGGCGCGCAGCACCTTGGCCGCGCTGGGGTTGTCCAGCATGGCCAGCAGCAGATGTTCCACGGTAATGAACTCATGGCGCTTCTGGCGCGCCTCCATGAAAGCCAAATGCAATGAGACTTCGAGTTCCTGTGCGATCATTTCACTTCCTCCATCACGCATTGCAGCGGATGTTGATGCTGCCGGGCGAAGGCCACGACCTGTTCCACCTTGGTTGCGGCGATGTCCTTGGGGTACACCCCACATAGGCCAGCGCCTTCAGTATGTACTTTGAGCATGACTACGGTCGCTTGTTCGAGTGTCTTGGAAAAATATTGCTGCAGCACCTCGACGACAAACTCCATCGGAGTGAAGTCATCGTTCAGCAGTATGACGTTGAACAGCGGCGGGGACTTCAGCCTGCTTCTTACTCTTGCCGTTTCCAGTACCGGCGTTTCTTGATGCTTGCTACCCATGCGCTTCCTTTAAGCATACTAGAGTTATCTTGACGCTGTCGGTGAATTTTGTAGGGCGGGCACGTTTTTGTGCCCACGCGGAGAACTCCGCTGGCTGCGTGGGCACAAAACCGTGCCCGCCCTACCCAGCTATGGTTTTTTGGTGAGCTCGGCATGTTCGATGCGCAATGCCTTGAGTCTAGCCTCCGCAATGGAAAGTTGGTAGAAATCGCCGTCGCCTGTCTTCAAGCCGAGCTGCAATTGTTCGATGGCGGCGACCAGATTACCTTGGCGCGTGTAGGCTTCGGCCTGTGCCTGGTGAGAGAGCAGCATCTTGCCCTGCATGGCATAGCCTTGCGCCTGCAATTCGTAGAGTCGGCTGTCGTTGGGGAAGCGGCGCAGCCGGTTGCCGACCAGCTTCAGCGCATCGTTGCCGTGGCGGTTCTGCAGCAGAGCCTCGGCATAGCCGTACACCAGCGCGCGGTGATTGGGGAAACTTCTCAGAGCGGTCTGGTACTGGGCGAGGGCGGCGTCTTGCGAACCGGCGGCAACCTTGATCCGAGCACTCAGATTTTCAATAATTGCATTGGGCGCAGCGGCCTTGCGCAATTGCGCCAGTTCCCGCTCGGCGCGCGCGGTCTCCTTGGCGCGTAGCAGGGCGACCGCCAGGCCGTAGCGGCTGGCGGCTTCGCTGCTGTATTTCTTTTCGCGTAGCGCTTCCTCGAAGTGGGCGATGGCTTGCTGCGGCGTCCCCTCGTCGGCGCGCAGTTTGGCGCGCACCAGCTGAAATTCCAGGCTGTCGGGAACCTGGCGATAGGGCTTGTTTTCCAGGCGGTTCTGCAGGTCGGCGATGCGTTCGCTGGTGATCGGGTGAGTGCGCAGGTATTCCGGCGCGTTATATTCGTACAAGCGGCTGGATTTTTGCAGCCGTTCGAAGAAAGAAACCGCGCCGCGCGGGTCGAACCCGGCCTGGGCCAGCGTTTGTATGCCAATGCGGTCGGCCTCGCGCTCGTGCTCGCGGGTGAAGTCGAGCTGGGTCTGGATAGAAGTCGCTTGCGCCGTCGCCATGGCGGCATTGGCCATTTGCGGGCTGGAACGCGCCGCCAGGATCGCTACCGCCAGCGCGGCGAGCGTGGTCACCATGCTTTGTTCCTGCTTGGCGATGATGCGCGCCAGGTGGTGCTGCGTGACGTGGGCGATTTCGTGGGCGAGCACGGCGGCGAGTTCGGATTCGCTCTGTGCCGCGAGGATTAGTCCGGTGTGTACGCCGATATACCCGCCTGGCAGGGCAAAGGCGTTCAGGGTGCTGTCGCGCAGCACGAAAAATTCGAAATCCTGGCGATTCCCCTCACTGGAGGCCACCAGCCGATAGCCGAGGTTGTTGAGATAGTCGGTCAGTTCGGTGTCGTCCACCAGGCTGCGGTCATGGTGGACGTCAACCATGATGGCCTCGCCGATGCGGCGCTCGGTTTGCGGGGAGAACCCGCTTTGCGATGCCTCGCCCAAGTCGGGCAGGCCATCGGCCAACACCGCCGGCAGGGACAGCAGAGGGATGAGTAAAACTAGGTGGCGTAAATTCATGGTGCTATGATAATCGCTTTGAAATATAAGTTCATTATCCAGGTGCCAAATATGAGCGGATTTACCCATTTTGACGAGGCTGGACAGGCGCACATGGTGGGCGTGGCGGAAAAATCTGAAACTCTCCGCATCGCCCGCGCAACCGGCAAAATTACCATGCAGCCCACTACTCTGAGGCTGATTCTGGAGGGCGGAGCGAAAAAGGGCGACGTGCTCGGCGTCGCTCGCATCGCGGCGATCCAGGCTTCGAAACACACCTCCGAACTGATTCCCCTATGCCACCCGCTCGCGCTCACCAAGGTCGGCGTGGAGTTCAACGTGGACGAGCCCAATGCGGCGATCGAGTGCATCGTCATGGCGGAAACCCTGGGGCGCACCGGCGTCGAGATGGAAGCGTTGACTGCCGCGAGCGTCGGTTTGCTGACGATCTACGATATGTGCAAGGCGGTGGATCGCGGCATGAGGATGGACGGCATCCGCCTGCTGGAGAAGCAGGGCGGCAAGTCGGGGCACTGGGTGGCGGAGGGGGCATGAAAAAAATCACGATTATCGGCACCGGCTTCGCCGCGTTGGCCGCAGTGCGCAAGCTGCGTGCCCAGGACGCCGGGGCGGAAATCACCGTCATCGGCAAGAAGGCCGAGTTTGTTTACCTGCCCAGCCTGATCTGGATTCCTTCTGGCCTGCGTCGGCCGGAAGACCTGGTTGTGCCGCTGGACAGTTATTTCCGGCGCATGCGGGTGAAGTTCCACGCCGGCGAGGCGACCGGCCTCAGGGACGGCGGGCGAGTGGTGCTCACCGATAGCGGAGAAGTCGCGAACGATGGGCTAATCATCGCCAGCGGCGGGCGCTTCATCAAGAAGTTGCCCGGCATCGAGCACGCCATCACGCCGTGCGAGGGTGTGGCGGCGGCGATCAGGATTCGTGACCGGCTGCGGGAAATACAGGGTGGCACGATTGCCGTCGGCTTCGGCGGCAACCCCAACGAGCCTTCCGCCATGCGCGGCGGGCCGATGTTCGAATTCCTTTTCGGCCTGCACACCCAACTGGTGCGAGAAGGCCGGCGCGACCGTTTCAAGCTGGTATTTTTCAACCCGATGAAGGAGCCGGGCAAGCGCCTTGGCGACAAGGCGGTGAAAGGGCTGCTTGCCGCCATGGCGTCGCGCGGCGTCGAAACCCATCTCGGCCACAAGATCAAGGGCTTCGCGGCGGACAAGGTGATGACCGGGGGCGGCGACATCCCCGCCGGCCTGATCCTGTTCATGCCCGGCATGACCGGCAACGCCTGGTTCGACAATACCGACCTGCCGCGCTCTCCCGGCGGGCTGCTCAAGGCCGACCCATACTGCCGGGTGGAAGGGTGCGACAAGGTTTACGTGGCAGGCGATTCCGGCAGTTTCCCCGGCCCCGACTGGATGCCGAAGCAGGCGCACATGGCCGATCTTCAAGCCATGGCAGCAGCCGCCAATTTGCTGGCCGAATTGAGCGGGCGGGCGCCGGTGCAAACTTTCAAGGTCGAGTTGATCTGCATCGTGGATTCGCTCGATGCGGGCATGTTTGTCTGGCGCACGGCCAGGACCAGCGTGGTGCTGCCTCCGCTTTCCTGGATGCATGGCCTGAAGCGCCTGTTCGAGTGGTGGTTTCTGCGCCGTTTATCATAATCAGCCTGGATTCCGCAGTTGACCGCACCGGGTGGCGCTCCATGTCATCGATGTCCAGCGCGAGGTACTGGATTTGACCGAACCCGTCTCGCCATGTCCATTTCCCTCACCCCAACCCTCTCCCGCGAGCGGGCGAGGGGGTAAACGAGTCGCTTCGCGAGTTTCATGTTAATGGGTTACCTGGGTTGAACCGGATGTTTCCGCCGATATTCGTCGATCATGCCACGGATACGCAACAGGTCGCCATCCAGCGCGGGCTGGCCATGCCACCACTGGTAATCGGGCGACTGGTGGCCTGCGCCCAAACGGACGTTCTGTAAATGCTGATGCATTTTTTGCAGTTGTTGCTGGACCGCTGCCTGATCTTCGCGGCCCAGTTCAGGCGCGGCTTGAACGAGCGCTTCAGCTTCGCGGGATTTTTTGCGCCCGATTTCCAGCAGGGCATCGCCGTTATCGAACAGTCGGGCGGTATAGCGCGGTGCGTGGCAATCCCGGCATACTGCACGCATCCCGTCTGGCACGGGCCGTTCCCTGTTCATCGCATCGGCGCGCACTCCGGCACTGACATCGTGATTCCTCTGGTGCAGGTGGCAATAGGCACAACCGGGGGCGCGGTAGTTCGCCATGGCGAGCGGCTTCGTCCAGTCATACCCGTTTTCTTCCAGCCGCATCAGGACACCATGTTTGGAACTGGCGTAACTATGCACGACAGCGCCTTCTTTCCCGCCGTGACAGGCAACGCATACCCGGTCGCGGCGCGAACGGCTGGCGGTCTCGCTATGCAGTCCGCCATGGCAGGCAAGACACCCGGCCACCGGCTGCTTTTTGGCATGGGCGCTGGCTTGCCACTCCTTGAACTGTTTCGGATGACACTGAATACATTCCTTGTCAGTGCCGATTACGGTCTTGGGGGGCTGCTTTCCACTGCCATGAATAGCCGGACTGAGCAACATTAGCAGCATCAAGAGGAGAATCCGCCGCATCAGTTATGCTCCCGGTTATAGTCGGTGTACTCGCCGTTCAACCAGATATTAGTCGGTTGGGTTTTACCCAGAGTGCGCAGGGTTTCGGCTTGTTTCCTGATCGACTCCAGGCTTAGCTCCATGGCCTGATGCCCCTTGGCGACAAAGGAGGCGTCGCCGTGCGCGGCGCCCTTGTAGGCGCCGAGGTTGGAGAAGTACCACATTTCGAAATAATTCCGCTCAATGGGCGAGACATTGTAAAAGGCGGAAGACTGTCCCTCGAGGAAACCGATGGCCTCGCGCGGCCACAATTTGTCCGGCGCATCGCCAGGATAGGGTGGCCGTTGCCTGGCGGAAGGGTAGAGCAGGCTTTTCCGACGCAGCCCCTTGAGCAATGATTCGGCTTGAAACAGCTTGTCCCATGCCCGTTTACGTTCCTGGTCCAGCGCGGTCAAACTTTTGGCGGCCATTTCCGGCTCATGGCAATCGCTGCACAATTTGATCCATTGCTTGCGCTTGATTTCATTCCCCGAGCTCAGGGGATTGATTTTCTGGATGCCAAACTTCCAGATCGATTTGTCGGCAACCTGATGCTTGCCGTCCTGCATATGGCAATAAGCACAAGTCGGCGCAGGGTAATTGCCTTTTCTCAGGGGCTTCGACCAATCCCATTGAGCGCCCTGGGCCAGATAAAGCTGGCCATGTTTCGAATGGAAATAGGTTTCATCGTCCGGATGCGGCGGGCCGCTATGGCAGGTGATGCATGCTTCCGGACGGCGCGCTTCGGCGGCGCTGAAGCGGTGCCGGGTGTGGCAGGAATCGCATTTGCTGGCGACCGAGTGGCAGTGCAGGCACGCGGTCACTTCCGCCTTGGGTTTATCCACAAAATGTTTGGCATCCAGCGCCCGCTCCATGGCCAAGGCGTGGCTGGGGAAACCGAAGCGTTTTTCATCCTCGAACTGGTTGTGCTGGGTGGCATGGCAAGTCGCGCAGATATCCGGGGTGGGCATGTGCAAGGCCTGGTGATCGTTGCCGTGGCAGTTGCTGCAATACACTTTCTTTTCAGCATGAGAATGGCGCGACGCCTGCCAGTCCTTGACGATGCCGGGTGTCACTGAGGTATGGCAGGCAACACACTGTTCCCCCTCAAATTTACCGACAATGGTATCTACGGGCTTGTAAAAGGCTGTCGGGTTCCAGTAAGCAAACATGGCGTCCGGCACCCATTGCCGGGAGTACAGCCCCGCACCTTCCCCGCTCTTGCTCCACCCCACATACCAGAACCCGGCAGGCACCAGTATCAGTGACAGAATCAGCGGAATCCAGAAATAGCGGGGCGGCTTGCTCATTTTTTCAGCCAGTTCCAGAGCCCCAGACCGAATACCAGCACGACAACGACCCACAGCCACCCCATTCCTTCACCGCCCTCGCCCTGCCTGGTTTCGGCGATGATCTGCCGGGGTGGCTGCATAGCCATGGTGTGTTCCTTGGTATGGTGCGCCAGCGCAGGCGTGCTGATGGCGATCAATCCGAGATACCGTTTCATGAAAGCCTCCTTGTCCTGATCCGCAAATCCTTGAGTATGCCTTGCGCGGCACGGCGTCCAGCGGCGACAGCCGTCACCACCAGTGCGGGGCCGAGGGTATTGTCGCCGCCCGCATAGATTCTGGGGTGCCCGGTGCGACCCAATTTATCAACCGCCATTGCGCCCTTTTCGGTGGCAGCAATACCCAGCCGTTTCAGCCAGTCCGGCGTTCGGTTCACCTGCCCGATAGCGATAATGATTTTGTCGCAGGGCAGCAGAACCGTTTCGCAGTGGGCATCGAAGCTGATTCCCGTGACAGCGCCTTCGCCTTGAATTGCGACTGGCTTGTGTTCGAACAGGAAAGCTACGCCTTCTTCCTGTGCGGCCTTTTTTTCCTTGGGTGAAGCGCGCATGGCCTGCTCGGTATCGCGGTAAGCCACGGTGACGGTGCTTGCGCCTTTCCGGATGGCGGTGCGCGCGCAATCCATGGCGCTGTCGCCACCGCCCAGCACAATGACGCGCTGGTTCTCGATAGGCTGGCTGTTGGTCAGCCAGGCCAGCGCATCGCTTACGCCGCTCAGTTGCTGCCCCGGCAGTTTTGGGTCGCGCGGAAATTGCGCGCCGGTGCCCAGGAAAATGGCATCGTGGCTTAGCAAAAGCTGTTGCAGCTTGCCTTCGGCAATTTCCTCTCCCACATGAAACACGACACCCTGCTGTTCCAGTAGGCGCTGACGGCGGACCAGGAAGGATTTGTCCAGTTTGAAAGATGGCACGCCATTCTCCATCAAGCCGCCGATTTTCGGATTCTTGTCGAACACCTCGACCTGACAACCCGCCTTGCTAAGCTCGTCCGCGCAGGTCATGCCCGCCGGGCCCGCACCAATAACGGCGATATATTTGTCGTTACGCTGTGGCGGCTGAGCCAACTGCCAGTTCTGTTCCAGCGCCTCATTAGTCAAATAGCGCTCGACCATGCCGATAGTCACCGCGCCGCCCCGCTCTTTGACACGCGTGCAGGCCCCCTCGCACAAACGGTGCTGCGGGCAGAGCGTGCCGCAAATTTCCGGCAGGTTGCTGGTGCTGTGGGCGATTTGCGCCGCCTCGCGGATGTTGCCTGCGGCGATCTGTTCCATCCATTCGGGAATACGGTTGTGCAGCGGGCAGGCATTGCTGCATCCGGGCACGCCGCAATCCAGACACCGGCTGGCCTGCGCCTGAATGTCTGCGAGCATCGGCTTGACCGCAATTTCTGCCCAGTCTAGTTTGCGCGCTTCAACCGGGCGCATGGAGGCTTCTTTTCGGGAAACATCCACGAGAGGTTCGCGCTTCAACAGGTAGCTGGCATTCTGTTTCATCGACTTTTTGAACAGGTTGCGCACGTCGCGGATCTCCAGCGCGTCCGTGGGACAAGAAACCACGCAGCGGGCGCAACCCATGCAGTCCTCCAGCGCGGTAACGCGCCCCGAATCCTTGCCCTGTTTCCAGACCGGAATACCCATGTCGCAGACCTGTTCGCAGCGACGGCAATCGTTACACTTGTCCTTGTCCATGTTGATGCCGTAGAAACCGGCATGATTGAGCAGACCGAAGGTCGCGCCGTAGGGGCACAGGTAGCGGCAATAGAATCGGTTGCCTACCAGCGGAGCAAGATAGAAGGAGCCGAAATAAGTCATGGCGACAACCAGATAGAAGCCGCCGACGAAAGTGACTGTCCAGGAATTCGGCGGGAACTGGGTCACCACCATCACGCCGACGTAGTAGAGAAAGAACACCCACTTGGAGTGGCGCAAGGCCCAGGCCCAGTTGCTGCGCAAGGTACGATCACGGAAGGCGAAACCCACCGTTTCGCGGATGCCCACGCAGGGACAGTTGAAGCCGCAGATGATGCGCCTGCCAAACAGAAAGACCAGGCCGAGTATCAAAAAAAAGGTCAGTGCGCCCGGTACATGCACGGAGGGAAATACCGGCTGCGCCCAAAGAAATCCGACATAGGGTTCATAAAACGGGAAAAGCCAGGGCAGCAGCCACCAGAACAGCGTGACCATGCTAACCAGGATAATCAGGCGTTTGCGGGTATAGGCGTTATTTTCCGCGATAATCCGCCAGATGCCAAAACTCAGGATAATGGCGTATTCGGTATAACGGTTGAGCCAGATAGGATTGTCGAACCACATCAGCCAGGTTTCGTTGAGCCAGCCAACGAAAGCGAGCGTAAACGCAGCAATGCTGAGCGCTTGCACGCCCAGGTTATAGCGCCGGGGCATGAGATCCTGCTGCGCCCCGGACGAAGCGCGGGGCGCATGGCAAATCGGTACGGGTGCGGCAGTTGTGCTCATGATCCCCTCTTAGAAAGCCATCACGTGGCCGCTCTTTTGGTAGGGCGCTTTTTGGCAGGGGGCATTGTTGATCTCCTCACTCGGTGGGATAAGCGTTTTTAAGCCATCCGGTCATGCCCATTTTTGCCACCTGAATATTGCTGAAACCTTTCTTCGTCAGCAGTTGCGCCGCCTGGCTGGACATGCGATACGTGCGACAAATTGTGACGACGGGCTTTCCCCTCCAGGCATCCAGCTCCTGAATCCGTTGCGCCAACTCGCTCAGCGGGATATGGGTCGCGCCGGCTATGTGTCCCTGTTCGCCGTTATAGGCATCACTCGGGCGCACGTCCAGCAGCAGCAAATCTTCTTTGTTATCCAGACGCTGTTTCAATTGCGGCACTTCGATCATGGTGGGGCGGCGCATTATGCCGATCAGTCGTGGCAAAAAGCTGACCACGGTCAACAGGGCGATTGCCAGCATTATTTTTTGTACGGCCCCCTCTCCGCCCGCAATGGCTTCCTTGCCCGCGTAACCCAGCCAGGTGTAAGCCACCGCGCCGGGCAACATGCAGATCGCGGTTGCGATGCTGTACTGGACGAATGGAATGCGCGTCAACCCTAGCGCATAATTCAGCAGGTTGAACGGAAACAGGGGAACCAGGCGGGTAAACGCCACAAACCGCCAGCCTTCATTTTCCACGCCGGAAACAATTTGCTTCAGCCTGCCCCCGGCTTTTTTCGCCACCCATTCCGAGGCCAGATAACGGGCGACCAGAAAAGACAACATCGCGCCTGCGGTGGCTGCCGTCAAACTATAGAAGCTGCCCAGCCACGGCCCGAACAGCGCGCCGCCCAGCAGGGTGAGCAAGGAACCCGGCAAAAAGAATACCGTGCCTATCGTGTAGATCGCCATGAACAGCAAGGGGGCTGCCGCACCTGCATCCTTTATCCACAACCCGAGTGTCTGCGCGTTCAATTGATCCCGAAAAACCACGACCGCTCCTATCCCTGCCAGCAATAACAGCAGTAGCAATGTTTTTTTCATTGGCCATCTCCAGAATTGGACTTGTCCGGGATTGATTTTCCCAACCCAGCGCGACGATTGATGGCATAAGCGCCTGCCTTGCCGATAAAAGGCATGGCCAACATGCCATCAATCCAGGCGGTCTGTCTCGGCGCCCGGAATTCGCGGATACCGATGACCATGCCCTGATGGCCGCCGCGCGGCTGCTCCCGCCAGGTACCGAACAATCGATCCCAGATACTCAGATTGAAACCGAAGTTGCTGTTGGTTTCGTCGTCTTCGATCGAATGGTGTACCCGGTGCATGTCCGGCGTCACAATAAGCCAGCGCAGCACCCTGTCCAGCGTATGTGGCAGCCCCACGTTGCCGTGGTTGAACATCGCCATGGCATTGAGTAGCACTTCAAAAATGATTACCGCCACCACCGGCGCGCCAAGCACGACGATGGTCGCGAATTTGATCAGCATGGAGAGGATGATTTCGATCGGGTGAAAGCGCGCGCCCGTTGTGACGTCGTAGTCCAGATATGCATGATGAACCCGGTGCAGGCGCCACAATACCGGCACGGCGTGAACCAGCACATGTTGCAGATAAATGATGAAATCCATCGCCACTACGGTGAGCGCAATGGCCAGCAACGGTGGCAGGGAGAAATAGTTGAATATCCCCCAGCCATGGGTGCCGGCAAAAGAAGCCATACCCACAGCCGCAGCAGGAAAAATCAGCCGCATGATGAAGCTGTTGAGAAACACCAGCCCAAGATTGTTGGCCCAGCGCACCGTCTTGGAAACCGTCAGCACTCGCTTGGGCGCCAGCACCTCCCAGACAGCCATGATCGTCAGAATCCCCAGAAAGAACCCCAAGCGTATAGCTTGCTCGTGGCTGGCGATGGTCTCGATCAACGACATTTCAGTCTCCTCCTGTAGGCCTGTATATCAAGTATTCAATTGTTTTTTTGAATGTTAGGTTTAAATGGCGCTAATGTCAACGAAAATTGCTGGCACAAACGCAGCAAGCTGCGGGGAGAGACCCGGAGAGATTAAATCTGTTGCACTGTCGATGAATGGCCGACACCCACATCAGTGGTTATGCGATTTTTCCTGCAACCATACCTTGATTAGCGATTGGTAAGGCACGTCACGAGAATTTGCTGCGGCCTTGATTGAGTCCAGAAGATGCTGGGTAAGTCGCAGGGAAATGGTTTTTGTCGTTGGCTTCAGGTTGGGTAGCACAACTCGCTGGGATTTCGTCCAGTCAAGATAGTCCGTGGAGTCGTGTGTTTCCCGGAAAACTTTTTCTTCCGCCTCACTCGCGAACTGGGGAATCGTTTTAAGCTGTTTGCGCATAAATCGTGCGCGCCTTTCGGTGCATGTCTATGGCTGAGATCACGCGAATTCGTTCACCGGCATTCCGCAGGGTGAACTCCTTGGTTCGTTACAGCCCACGTATGGCACAATAACCAGCTTATATTCAACCGTATTCGAGAAACACCCGGCGCAATGCGCGCAGCTTTTGCCGCCCTACCCAGCCTCATTCTCCAAAACTTGCAAAAACTCATCCCCATATTTCGCCAGCTTGGCCTGCCCTACCCCGCTGATCTGACCCATTTCCCTCAGGCTGACGGGGCGGCGGTGGAGGATTTCCAGTAACGTGCTGTCGTGAAAGATTACATAGGGCGGCACGCCCTGCTCGCGGGCGAGTTCGGTGCGTTTGGTTTTGAGGGCGAGCCATAGCGGTTCTTCATTGGCGCCGGCGAAGGCTTCGCGGGCGCGGGCGCCGCGTTCGGCCTTGCTGGTTCGGCTTCTTTTGACCGGTTCGGCATCGCGCCGCAGCCAGACTGCCCTTTCGCCGCGCAGCACCGGGCGGGATTCCTCGGTCAGCCGCAGGCCGCCGTAGGCTTCTATGTCCACGTTGAGCAGACCGGCGGCGACCAGTTGGCGGTAGACGCTGCTCCACTGGACTTGGGTGAGTGCCTGGCCGATGCCGAAGGTGCTGAGTTTCTGGTGATTGAATTGTTCGATTTTTGCGTTTGCCTTGCCCAGCAGCACGTCGATCAGGTGGACGACGCCGAAGCGCTGGCCGGTGCGGTAGACGCAGGATAGCGCCATTTGCGCGGGTTGGGTGGCGTCCCAGGTGTCGACGGGTTCGAGGCAGTTGTCGCACTGGCCGCAGTTGCCGGGATGCTCCTCGCCGAAGTAGCGCAGGAGGGTCTGGTGGCGGCAGGCGGTGGCTTCGCAGAAACCGAGCAGGGCATCGAGCTTCTGTAGTTCGACCCGTTTGCGCTCGGCGGGGGCGTCGCCGGAACTGAGCATCTGACGCATCGAGACCACGTCGCCCAGGCCGTAGGTCATCCAGGCGTCCGCAGGCAGGCCATCGCGACCGGCGCGACCAGTTTCCTGATAATAACCTTCCATGCTTTTGGGCAGGTCGAGGTGGGCAACGAAGCGCACGTTGGGTTTGTCGATGCCCATGCCGAAAGCGACGGTGGCGACCATAATCACGCCTTCCTCGCGCAGGAAGCGGCGCTGGTTGCGCTCCCGCGTGGCGGCGTCGAGTCCGGCGTGGTAGGGTAGCGCGTCCCAGCCATTTTCCTTGAGCCAGGCGGCGGTTTCATCGACTTTTTTGCGCGACAGGCAGTAGATGATGCCGGCATCGTTGGCGTGCTCGGCTTCCAGAAACGTCTGCAACTGGTTCCGCGCGTTGGCTTTCAGCGTCACCCGGTAGCGGATGTTCGGGCGGTCGAAGCTGGAGACGAACTGGCGTGCCTGTTCCAGCGTCAGGCGCTCGACGATCTCGCGCCGGGTCGGGGCGTCCGCCGTGGCCGTCAGCGCGATGCGCGGCACCGCCGGAAAACGCTCGTGCAACACGGTCAATTCCCGGTATTCGGGGCGGAAGTCGTGGCCCCACTGCGACACGCAGTGCGCCTCGTCGATGGCGAACAGCGCCAGCCCAGGGCCGGCTTGCACTTGCTCCAGCGCGCTCAGGAAATTGGCCATCAGCAGGCGTTCCGGGGCCACGTAGAGGATATCCAGGTCGCCGCGCATGAGGCGGCCAAACACCTCACGGGCGGTTTCGGCATTCAGGCTGGAGTTGAGAAAGGCGGCCTTGACGCCGAGCTGCTTGAGGGCGTCCACCTGATCCTGCATCAGCGCGATCAGCGGCGACACCACGATGCCGACACCTTGCCGCAACAGGGCGGGGAGCTGGTAGCACAGGGATTTCCCGCCGCCGGTCGGCATCAGTACCAGCGCGTCGCCCCCTGCGGTGACATGCTCGACGATAGCTTGCTGCTCGTCGCGGAAGTTTGAGTAGCCGAAAACGTCGTGGAGGGTTTGCTGAGCGGATGGGGATGGCATGGGCGGTCAAGCGGAGCAATGTAGTCACCGGCCTTCAGGCCGGTGTGTTTTGGTTTGGAAGGGGTATGCACCCCTCCCAAACCCGCGCCATTGAAACCCCGGCCTTCAGGCCGGGGTAGACGCTCCTATCGGCCTGAAGGCCGAGGTTTTAAACCAGCAAGGTGTTTGGATAAAATGCTATTTTACCCTTTCATGACCTTTCCGGGTTATGCAATGGTCCGAGTTGGTGCTGATGATAGGACGCAGTTGTGCTGTTGTTTCTGTTAAACTAATCAATATTAGATCAGCTAGTCCGGCTACAAGGCCCGGCTTCATTTCCTTTCTTAATTACGAATACCAGCTTAAAGGGTGATAACTTGGCAAAACCTAATTTTCAATATGAAAAGCGTCAAAAAGAGCTTGAAAAGAAAAGAAAAAAAGAAGAAAAAGCACAACAGAAATTGAATAAAACCCAGCCCCAGGAAAATCCGGATCAGTCTCCGGACGAGAGTGGCGCCAATCCGCCTCCGGCTGAGTAAGCGTTATGGCTTTTCATCGGCTACTTTTACAAAGATGGCTGAGTCCCCCAAGCCGGGTACAGATACTTCCCAGTTCATTTTTTTGATGTAGTCGGCCAGCGCTTGGGCAGCGTGCAATTCGCCGTGAACCACGAAGGTTTGGGCGGGTGGGTGTTTGAACTGCTTGAGCCAGTGCAGCAGGGCGGCTTGGTCGGCATGGGCCGAGAACCCTCCAATCGTATAAATTTCCGCGTGCACGGGAATTTCCTTGCCGTAAATGCGCGCCGTTTTTGCCCCATCCACCAGCCGTCTTCCTAGCGTGCCCTGGGCCTGGAAGCCGGTGATCAGGATCGTGTTCTGCCTTTTTCCCAAATTATTCAACAGGTGAAACTTGATGCGTCCGGCATCGCACATGCCGCTTGCGGAAATAATGATCGCACCGGAATGGATGTCGTTCAGCGCAATGGATTCTTCCGCGCTACCGGTAAAAGCGAGCTTGAGCGGAACGGGACTTTTTGCCTGCCAGGCAGTGAGATCCCTCGCCTCCTCGTCGAACATTTCCATGTGCCGCAGGGTGATATCCGTGGCCTTGGTCGCCATCGGCGAATCTACATAGACGGTCAGATTCTTGAATCGACCCTGGCGGGTGAGTTCATGAAGAAAATAGATGATTTCCTGCGTGCGGCCCACGGCGAAGGCGGGAATGATGACATTGCCTTTTTTTCGGTACAGCGTGTCATTGATGGCATGCACGAATTCTTCGGCGGTCGATGGCAGGTCTTTGTGTAGCCGGTCGCCGTAGGTGGATTCGACGAACAGGATATCGGCTTCTTCGATTATGGAGGGGTCGCGCAGGATAGGCTGACCGGGTTGCCCCAGGTCCCCCGAAAAAACCAGCTTGGTCTGCTTGTCTCTATCCTTGACCCAGACTTCGATAATGGCCGATCCCAGAATATGGCCGGCGTCTCGAAAGCAGCAGTGTATGGATGGGTGCGGGGATATCTGCGTATCGTAGGAAACCGGCGTCAGTCTGCCCAGGCAGATTTCCGCTTCGGCCATGGTGTACAGCGGAGTGGCTTCTGCGCTGAGTTTGTACTTCTTCCTCGGTTTTTCCTCTTGCTGGCGGTTTTTCCTGCTGGCTTCGATTTCCTGAATGTGGGCGGAATCCGGTAGCATGACTCCAAGCAGGTCGGCGGTGGCGTTCGTGGTGTAAATCTGACCGTCAAAACCCGCCGCAACCAGCTTGGGCAGCAGGCCGCTGTGATCGATGTGGGCGTGAGTCAGCAAGACAAAAGCAACATCCCGGGGAAGGAACTTGAAGGGTTGCGCATTCAGCTTGTCGGCCTCGCGGCCACCCTGAAACATGCCGCAATCCACCAGGAATTTGACCTCCCCGGTTTCGATCAGGTAGCAGGAGCCGGTGACCTGTTGGGCGCCGCCGAGGAAGGAAATTTTCATTTGTGTCCTTTGGTAGAGGCGGGTAGGAGCGACCTCCAGGTCGCGAACCACCGAATTCGCGACCTGGAGGTCGCTCCTACGAATTAGACCGGGTAGGGCAGGGGCAGGAAGTGCAGGGCCGGGCCATCTGGGGTTTTAAAGTGCACTGCGCCGGCTTCCACGCTGCCGGTGGGAATTACCGCCAGCAGGTCGTAGCCGCCAGCGGGGGCGGGCTGGGCATTCACCACCATGCCTGCCGTCGGTTCTGCGCCGAACAGTTCATCTCCCGGCTGGGGCGCACTGTCCGCGTCGAGATGGGCAAGATGCAAGCGGCGTTTGACCTTGCCGAGATATTGCGTGCGCGCCACGATTTCCTGGCCGGTGTAGCATCCCTTGGTGAAGCTGACGCCGCCGATGGCTTCGAAATTCGCCATTTGCGGTGTGAACTGCTCCTGAGTCTGGGGCAGGATGGTGGGGATACCTGCATGAATTTCCAGCCATTCCCAACAGGCACTGCCGACCGGGGTAGATTGCCTCCTTAATTCCTCCCACAGAGTAGGCCCTTGTTCCGGGAGTACAACGATCTCGAAGCGCGTTGCACCGAGCCGGATGATCGTTCCCTTGTCGTGGCAGACGACGCCCATCACGTCCGGCGGCAATGCGCCGATAGCTGCCTGCAACAAGGCTTCGGCGCCCATGCCGGCCACGCCGAGACGCACCGATTCATCGCCGACATCGCGCACCTTGACCTTGGAGCGCAGCACGTACATCGTCAGCCGCTTCTGGATGCCGGCTTGCAGAGCGGCGGGCAGTTGCAGAAAATAACCATCATCTTCGCGCCATAGCAGGAAGCTCGCCAACATCCGGCCTTTGGGCGTGCACAGGCTGTTGTATTGCGCGCGGTCGGTGGCCAGCCTGACATCGTTGGTGGTCTGGCCCTGCAGAAAGGTCTGACTGTCCTCGCCATTGATGCCGACCATGCCGCGATGGGAGAGGTCGGTGAGTATGGCGCCGGACTGTGTGGCCAGCAACTCTTTTCCCGGATTGCCGAAATCAATGGCATGATCGTTTACTAGTGTGGCGCCCGCTTTAATGAGATGGTCTTTCCAGGTGGGATTCATATTTTGACGGAGTTTGAAGGTGATGTTAGTTAAAATAAGGTTATTTAGCCATTTTTACAAGGGTTGATGTGGAGACGTTGACGATCGCAGTCGGGCCGTCCCGGCGGTTGGCGGGTTTGATCGTGGGAATGTATGGCTTTGCTGCCGCCCTGTTTTGGCTGGCGCCACTGCCGCATTGGCTCGCCATCTTGCTGATGGCGGTGTTTCTCGGCAGCGCCTGGCATACCTTGCGGCGCGATGGTTTCCGCACGCTGCGGCATTCGCTGATTGCATTGCGGCTCGACGCCGATTGCCGCTGCGAATTCCAGACCCGCGCGGGGGTATGGCACGAAGCTGTTCTGCTCGGCAGCAGCTTCGTTGCCCCTCATTTGACCGTACTGAATTTGAAACCGGCGGGCAGCCGCCTGGCGAAACATCTGGTGATTCTTCCGGATGCAATCGATGCGGAAGATTTCAGGCGGTTGCGGGTGTGGCTGAAATGGCGGTGCAAGAAGGCGGATTGATGCGCCCATACTGCCGTTATGGGCGCATCGCCTTATTCCCCTTGCAGGCTGCAACAATCTGGTCCATGACATTTCCCCGCCGTAGCCATTTGGCAAAACCCTCTGCGGGGAGCGGCCGGCTGAAAAAAAATCCTTGAATCTCGTCGCAGCCCAGTTCACATAATAAGGCGAGTTGTGCCTCGTTTTCCACGTCTTCGGCGATCACTTTGAGTTTGAGGCTTTTGGCCATGCCGATTACCGTCGTCACGATGGCTACATCCTCTTCGTCGTGCGGGATGCCCTGGATGAAGGACTGGTCGATCTTGACTGTGCTGATGGGAAAGTGTTTCAGATTGCTCAGGGATGAATAGCCGGTGCCAAAGTCGTCGATGTCGATCCGAACCACGCCCAGAGCCCCCATTTCATGGAAAACATCCAGGATGTATTCGGGATCCTGCATCAACAGGCTTTCGGTAACCTCGAGTTCCAGAAAATCGCCGTCAAGCCCAGAATCATCGAGGGCGCGGGTGACATGCTGGAGCAGGTCGTTGTGCTGAAACTGGCGGGCGGAGAGATTGACGGCCACTCGCATTGGCGGGAAACCCGCGTCCATCCAGATCTTGTTTTGCATGCAGGCGGTGTGAATCAGCCAGTCGCCTACCTGGTTGATCAGGCCGGTTTCTTCGAGCAGCGGGATGAACTCGATAGGCGACACGATGCCGCGGCGGGGATGGACCCAGCGGAGCAGTGCTTCCATGCCAGCGGTTTGCCCGGTATCGAGGCTGATCTTGGGCTGATAGTAGAGGACGAATTCGCCACGCTCTACTGCGTGGCGCAGGCTGTTTTCCAGTTCTAGTCGGCCTAGCGCCTTGACGTTCATTTCCTTGGCATAGAACTGGAAATTGTTCCGGCCCGTTTCCTTGGCGTTATACATGGCGGCGTCGGTATTCTTGAGTAGACCGTCCATGTCGGTATTCTTGAGTAGACCGTCCATGTCGGTATTATCCGTGGGGTAGATGCTGATGCCGATGCTGGCAGTGATGAAGGCTTCATCACCGAGCAGGTTGAAGGGGGGAGCGAGTTCGTCAATGATCTTCTGGGCGACACCGCTGGCATCCTCCGGCACGGTGATCTGCTCCAGGATCACGGTAAATTCGTCGCCCCCGAGCCGGGCGGCCGTATCTTCTTCCCGTACGCAGGTTTTGATGCGCTCCGCGACGCTCTTCAGCATCAGGTCGCCGATATGGTGCCCCAGGGTGTCGTTGATGGTCTTGAAGCGGTCCAGATCGATAAACAGCAGGGCGAGCATCTGGTTGTCGCGATCTGCCCGGGCGATGGCGTGGGCCAGGCGGTCACGAAACAGGGTGCGGTTCGGCAGGCCGGTGAGAGAGTCATAGTGGGCCAGGAATTCCATGCGCGCTTCGGCGTGCTTGCGTTCGATGACGATACGGGTGAGATTGCAGGCGATTTCTACCAGACGCTGGTCGTGGGGATCGGGGTTGTCGTACTCGCGGTAATAGGTCGCTACCAAGCCCAGCACGCTGCCGGTGGTGGAATGGATAGGCGCAGCCCAGCGGGCCTGCAGTCCGTGGCGCAATGCCAGATCGCGGTAGTCTGCCCAGGCCGGTTCGCTGGACATGTCCAAACTGGCATGCGCTTCGCCCGTTGTGCGGGTTCTGGCGAAGGTGTCGGCAGTGGGAGGGATGATGAGACGTTTTGCTGCCGAGACGAAATCCTTCGAGATGCCGTAGGCGCCGGCGTGCTGCAGCCGTCCCTGATCATCGCTGACCAGGATGGTGCAAAACATTCTGCCGGACTGCGCCTCGATGTTGTGCGCCAGGATTTCAAGCACTTCTTGCAGTGATGCGCCGCTGACGATCTGCTCCAGTACCTGCTTTTCACCGCTTAGGAGGGCTTCCGTGCGTTTGCGTTCGGTGATATCGTGAAAGCTCCATACCCAGCCTGCGCTTTGTTCGGCTATCCACTGTGGCTTCGAGGTCAGCTCGAAGGCGGGTCCATCGGTCAGGTCAATGACTTCCGGACCAGCGTCGCCGCTTTGGGGGAGCGTTTCCCTGAACTGCCTGAATTTTTCCAGGAACCACTTCGGGTCGGACAATTGCCTGGTGATCGCGCCCAGGATCAGGTTGTTGTCCCGGGAAGCGACGATGTGATCCGGGATTTGCCACATTTCGATAAACCGGTCGTTGAAGCTTGCGATCCTGCCTAGGCGATCCACCACCAGAATGCCGTCTGCCGTGGATTCCAGGGTTGCCGCCAGGATGGAAAGGGATTGCTGCAGATACGACTCCGTTCGCCGGCGCTCGTTGATTTCGTTTACCGCCAGATGCAGGGCGCGCATGGGGAAAATTCGCAGGGCAAAGAAGATCGCGCTACCTAGCACTGCCCTTTACCCCAACATAAATCTGGACAAATAAGGCGTCTTTCCCTATCATATTGGGATGC
>PFJY01000015.1 GCA_002784065.1 Hydrogenophilales bacterium CG_4_10_14_3_um_filter_58_23
GAGCATATTGCCCGCATCATTGAGATAATCGGCATTGCCGTAGGGAAGCAGGCTGCACACCTCGAAGTAGTTTTCCGCCTCGCCATTGGCATTGGCCGAAGCTTTGGGAAATGTCTTTCCGGTCACCTGACAACGCCCTTGATATTCTTGGTAAAGAGTTTTGCGTGCTTCATTGTTGGACGGCTGATCACGCACCGGAGAGAAACGGATTATTTTCTGTGTAGCCGCGTGTTCCTGTACGCCATCAGCAACCGCCTGATTGAGATTGTTTTGGCGATGGTCTGGGTTGGAAACAGGGTAAGAGCGGTGGATATTCTCATCATCACCTGATTGCGTGCCTCGCTGCTGCCTTGTCATATTTGCGAGGCCGTCTTTAAAAGATGGCGCGGGCATAGGCGGAACGGTTCTCGGCATAAGTTTCTCAAACTTATCAAGATCATCATCAGAGGCATTAGCGATTTGTTCAAGTAACAATTTTTTGCGTGGATCGCCTTTGGATAAAGTTTCTGCCGCCTGTTCGACTTCAGGTTTTCTCATCCCCAGTTTCTCTGCGACCTCCTTGGCGCGAATAGAGGATATATCGAACGTCGCGGGAAGGTCAGCCAGAAAAAGTTCGTTAGGTTTGCGGAAGTTGCCAGCTTGATCTGGCAGCCAACCAGTTTTTACCAAAATCTTTCCTGATTTGGAAAACTCAGGGATACGCTGCGCGCTGCTTAGATCCCCTACAGTTTTTGCGCACAAAACCACACCTTGGATCAGATGAGGCGACTTAATGAGAATGTCCCACAATATTTTGGTGCGTTCCATAGATGGGTTACGCAAAGCTTCTGATAACCCACAAATTTCTGCGTCAGGATGAAAGCCTCCTTGAGCTTGTTTGTAATCATTTTGCAGCCACTTGAGTCGAATCGAATGGGTGCGATTAGGATCAATGGGTTCTGTCAGCTGGGTGCGATTAGGATCAATGGGTTCTGTCAGCGGGGTGGGGTATAGCTTCTTCGTTTCCCATAAATAACTGCGAAATTTAACCAAGCTGGTAACGACACCATTGAGTTCATCCCCCACCGATTGATGCAGAAAATATGCCTCTATATTTTCCAGCCCATAAAACCATTTTTCATGCTCAATAGACTTCGCAAAGACATCGGATGCCCCCGGTTTTTTCCAGACGAATTTATCTGGCGCACTGCTGCTGGCATGAACACAGGCCAGCCACGCGACATCATTTAGCTTTGCTATCAGCTCCTCTTTCTTTGCTGCGTCATTGGCTTCGGTGTACGCCTGACGAATTAGGCGCAGGTGGTCACGGTAGTTGGGTTCATCGAAAGGCGTATCCACGCCGTTGTATAGCGGCAAGATGCACTTCCCGACTATTGCCGCTGCATCAATTTCGCGAATGCCTTTTTCTTCCAGAAATTTCCTGATCGGTTCGCTTGCAGACAATTCGGCGTGAATCAATGGAAACTCGGACAAATCTATCCCAGGCATATCCTTGGGCGAGAACCATGCCGATGGTGGTGTACTTTTGTTTGAGGGCAGAGAAACGTGCCCGCCGGATGCAAGACGGATGAATGGCACTTCTTTGAGTTTTTGCGCACCGTCTATTGCGTACTGAATGAACCGGATTAACCAGTCCATCGCTTGTTTACTCAGAAAGTCGTCAGTCAGTTTTGGTGCGAGAGATTCTGGCGTTACTTGCATTCCATCAACAAGGCCAACCAGATAGGCGTACAAATCTGATGTTGCTCCACTTTCGGTAATGGTCGCATCCAGCCAGACCAACCGCTCTTTGCCAAATAGCTGGCCAAGTTGTTCCGGCGAAAAAAATTCAACCAACTCCTTACCGCGAGCCAGCTTGGCCTCATCGGCTTTGATGAAGTCGCCACCCTGCGCAAGCAGGAGAGGCTCAGTTTTGATTGCCTCACGCACCCTGTCATACACAGAGCGGAACAAGTGAGGAATTCCTTGCTCATTAGGAGAAAAATCACTTCCCCGAAGTGGTAATGCCGTATAACTGGTGATATTGAAAAGACCTTGATCTCGTATGGCTAGCAAACTATTCACGGTCAAATCAGCAATTGCATCAGTCAGTGTTTTATTCGCTTCGCAATTACGCACACTATCCCGTGCCACAGTGGAAGCGAAAGGCGCATGGATGTGAAAACGCAAACCTGAAGTTTCCTTCTCTGCCGGAAAAAAGATGGAAACTTGGCCACGTTCCAACGGGGTCACTTTCCACGCGGGCTGCTTATCGTCAGTTGCGGAGTTCATCAGGCTGTACGCAATGGCGATACGGCAATCTTTTCCTTTGTCATCTTCATCAGCTACGTTTACGACTTTCTCGAAACGCAGCCAATGGGAAACCAGCTTTTCTCCATCAGGGCGCAGGGTATGAATCTCAATGCGCCCATTTTCATGTTCGATACGTTCTTGATGCCCCAAGCTACCATCAGGCAATAAGAATTCTATTTTTTTGATGTGCTTCAAAAATAGTAGCGTGTTATCGCCAAGTTCCCACAATCCTTTAGTAATCTCTGTTTCGGCTTGTGTGACTGATTTCTTTTGATGATTAAAAGGAAAAATAAATTGCGTCGCTCGCCTGCCTACCTGACAAGGTTCAACAGGTTCCGGCACGACGAGATCATCAATGCGAAAATGGTAATCACCAGAGTGAATCTGCGGGGTATTGGTATAGGCAAACACTGCCTTGAAGCCAACGCCGAACTTGCCGATGCTGGTGGGGTCATCACGCTTGCTACTTACCCCGATGCTGGTAATGGAATCTACATTTTCAAACGAGAACAGGCGCGTGCCGTTGTGCTCAAACTCCAGTTCGTTGTTGTTCAGGGTGAAGCACACTTCCGTTGCCTGTGTGTCCTCAGCGTTCTGTAGCAATTCATAAATGAAGTGCGCGTTGTCTGGATAAAGCTCGGTCAACAGTCGCTTTATGCCGTCTTCAAACCCATTTTCGCGGTTGGCTTCTACCCAGCGTTTGCGCTTCTCTGTCAGTTGCCCGAGATCATTGCTCATATCACTATCTCCAGCACCCCAAACGCCACCGCCTCGGCGCGAATATCTGCCGCTTCCTTGGCTGCTTCCAGCTTCTCCTTGCGGCGGTAATAGTCAGCTTTGATACGGTCGTGTTCCGCCTGTTTCATGGTGCGGATTTTTTCGTCCGAAGCTTTGCTCAACAGGTCATTTACTTGGCGCAGTCGCGCCTTGGTGCTGGCGGTCAGGCTGTTCAGGCGGTAATCCACCAATTGCTGGTTGGCTTCCCTGTGATTCGCGAGTGAATCGCGCCAGCGTTGATGGTGGCGGGCTTCGAGTGGATCGAACACGGCTTGCGCGGGCAGTTCCATATTTTCTGCCGGAAGCGCATCGCGCAGCAGGGTAAACAATTTTGCTTCGATTTCCGGAGATTCTACTACCGCCACCAGTTCACAATCTGCACGTACACCTTGTTTGTGCCATTGGTAAAGGGCGAAGGGATACATTCCCGCTTCCAATTCCGCCGACTGCACACGACACTGTAAGTAAACCGGCTGGCGGGGTTGCAAATGAGCTGCGGCTTGCCGCAGCAGCGGATGCGCAGGGTGCAGCAAAACCGCCTTGTTGTTGTCACTGGCACAATCCTGATCGAAGGTGATTTCAAGATGGGGCGTGTTTCCTTTAAGCCAGCGTTCCCAAGTTCTCGCCTCCTGATTGTCGGCTTTTAGTTTCTGATAATCCTCCAGCAAACGGGCACGCGCATCGGCATCCAGCCGAAGGGTTTTGAGGGCTTGGCTGCCCAGTATGACTTCCTGTTCTTTGCCGGAAAGTTCGCGCAGGTAAAGGCTGGCTGTTGATTGCAGTGCTTCCGGCGTGAGCCAGCCGCTGGTTGGGGTTGTGAGTTCATCATCGTTGGGCAGGCTCAAACCAAACAATTCGGCAGCACGACTTTCCAACGTCTCCTGTTCCTGTATCTCGCGCAATTCGTTGTCTGCCAGTTGTTGCAGTCGTTCCTGTCGTTGTTGCTGGGTCAGATCAAAGCTTTCAGAAATGGCGTGTAATTCTTTGCTGATCTGGCCAAGGATTTCTTCGCTCGCACCTAACGCTTGCTGAAAAACACCGATGCGCAACAGACAGCGTTCGTAGATGTCGGCATCCACCGTGCCAGGAGTGATGAGGTTGTTGATGACCACCACTTCGCTTTTCTGCCCGTAGCGGTCTATACGCCCGATGCGCTGTTCGATGCGCATCGGATTCCACGGCAAATCGTAGTTGACCATGCCGTCGCAGAACTGGAAGTCTAGGCCTTCGCTGCCGACTTCGGTGGAGAGCAGCACATCCAGCGTGTCTGCTTGTCCCTTGTCTTGAGCAAAGCGCTGGCGGATGTCGCGGCGGTCTTCGTCCGCTACGCCGCCGTGGATCACACCGATGCGGATACCTGCCGCAAGCAGATTACGCTCCAGATAAAACAAGGTGTGACGGAAACTGGTGAACACCAGCAGCTTGTTGTTAGGCAAGGCTTGTTTGTCGCGGACGATGGCGAGGAATGCATCCAGCTTGGGGTCGGCGGGATCGAGCATTCTTGCGGCTTGGCGCAATTGTTCGATGTCGGCCTGCAAGCTTCCCGGCGGCAATACTTCAATCTCGTCCGTTTCATCGTCGTTGATTTCAGCCAGACCAAGATCGTCCAGCTTGCCATCCAGCCATTGGTCTATGAACGGGGCCAGCGCATAAAGGCAACTGGCCGCCTGCCGTCGCAGGGTGGAGAGCATGAACAGTACGGCTGTCCGCCCGTGATTTTGCGCGAATATCCGTGCTGCCGTGGCGATTAACTGGTCGTGAAATTCACGTTGTGCTTCGGTGAATGGAACGGAAATTGTTTCCGGTTGGCGTGTGGTGAAATTGCCGATGTCGCGCCGCCGCGTGCGGTTGATGAGGCTGTCGAAAGTTGAAAATCGCTCGACTTCACGAATCAAGGCAACGCGTGTGGCGGAATTGATTTCCGGTTCGGCAAGTGTGTCCAGCACGCGCTGAAAATCAGGTGTTTCCATGAAAGAAAAGCATCCTGCCGCCGTTATTAATTCCTCTCGTGCCTTTTGCTGCCCGTTTGCTGCCGCAGATCGTAAATGATTCGCCGCCGCGTGGATGTGTGGATTGGGTTCAGCCATAAATTCAAAGCTGGGGCGATCTATCACCAGATCAGGACGTAGCACGTTAAGCAGGGTAAACAAATCCTGATTGCCCATCTGGATGGGCGTGGCGGTCATAAAAACCACCGCCTCGGCGTGGTCGCAGAAAAACTTCACACCTTGGTGCAGCCAGGTATTGGCGTTGCGAATGTGGTGTGCCTCATCCACGATAACCAGATCGAAGCGCGGTGGCGGATCGAGGTCAAACAACCCCTTGGTTTTCTTGCCGCGTTTTTGCGGCTTGCCATTGAGCAGAGCATCGTCGATCAGGGAAAACGGCAAAATGGTTCGACTGTGTTGGCGCGGCCACTCGCCATCAAGGTCTGTTTCGTGCAAACAATGCCGCAAGGTCTCGCCGTCAAGATGGGTAAATTCTTCACCGAAACGCTTCATCTCGCTGCGCCACTTACCTTCGGCCACCAGTGGTTTCGGGCAGATAATCAGTACGGATTTGATTTCAGAGCGGGCTTGCAACTCTTTTAGTATTAACCCGGCCTCAATGGTCTTGCCGACACCCACATCATCTGCAATCAGCAAACGTGGGCGATCCGCGCGCAACAACTTGAGTACAGGGCGATATTGATAAGGCACAAATCGCACTCGCCCTGAATGCAAGGAGTAGAGGTTGGCGGCAGACGGCGCAGTCAACAGCAGCGCGGTGATGCGCGCATGA
>PFJY01000048.1 GCA_002784065.1 Hydrogenophilales bacterium CG_4_10_14_3_um_filter_58_23
TCACTTGTAAGTCATTGATTTTTCTTGACCAGTGGCTGCCGTCTCCGCCAACTGATTGTATTTCAATATGTTTTCACATGGCACTTCGGTTACCACCGGGATTGAGTACAACCCAATGTATTTAAAGGCGGAATTCATCAGGACAAATTCACCTTGGGGTCAGCAACTGCAGCACTTGCGGGTTGGCGGACAAGCCGGTCAGGATGCCCAGCGAGCGGTCCAGCGGCAAGCCGGCGTGCAGCAGGGTGGCGATTTCCTGGGTAAAGACGGCGATGTTCGCCTGGGAAATTCTGTTTTTGCGGAACAGGCTTTTCCCGGCACTGCCGCCGCCGGTGCTGGCGGTCGCTTCCTCGACCCGGATCGGAATCAGGCCCATTCCCTGGAGACGCTCCACCACGGCGGACTGGCCGAGGCCTTCCATTTCCCCTTCCTGGGATTCTCCGGTCGGCGCTACCGCCTTGTAACGATACAGCGGCAAGGCTTTTGATTCCTTGAGGAATCTGACCGAGACGCGCTCTTCCAGCACCGGCAGCTCGGGGTAGTCGGCAGCGGCTACCAGGGGCAAATCGAGCCGGGAACCGAGCGCTTCCATCATATCGCGCTCGGCCACCATGCCGGCCTTGACCAGGATGGCGCCGATGCGCTCTTTTCCATCCGCTTCCTGGAGGCGCAGCGCGCGCTCGAGATTGGCGGGGTCCAGCTTGCCGCGTTCAATAAGGATTTCTCCCAGGCGCTTGATCAATTCTTTGGCTTTCCGTGTGCAAATAAGGTTTTGAATTTTAACACAACTGAAAATTCACGATGCGGGAGCGCACGTTACATTTCTTCCATGCACAAGTTCAGCCCGCTTTGCCACGCTGGCACCGTCACGCCGAACGCACGCTGCAGCTTGGCGTTCGACATGACCGAATAATGCGGACGCGTGGCAGGCAGAGGATAAGCGCTGGTCGGGATCGGAGTCAGCCTGGGCCCGACGACACTCGTGGCCCTGGCCCGGCTTGCCAGTATCGCGGCGGCAAAGCCGTGCCAGGACGTCTGGCCGGCGGCGGTCAGGTGGTAGAGACCGCTAAATGGGGTGAGGGGTGAGGGGTGAGGGGTGAGGGGTGAAAAGCATTGCGCCAGAATCTGTCCCGTGACTTCCGCGATCAAGCGGCTGGAAGTTGGCGCGCCGATCTGGTCGTCCACGATCTTCAATTCGTCGCGCTCCTGGGCTAGTCGCAGGATGGTAAGCAGAAAATTCCTGCCGCGCGAGCCATATACCCAACTGGTGCGCAAAATGAGGTGGGGAACCCCCACCGCCTGGATCGCCTGCTCGCCCGCCAGCTTGGTTTTGCCATAGACATTACCGGGGTTGGGCCTGTCTTTTTCCGTGTAGGGGCTGGTTTGGGTTCCGTCAAACACGTAATCGGTGGAATAGTGGATCATTGCCGCCCCCAGTCTTTTCGCCTCTTCGGCCATGATGCCGGGGGCGATGCCATTGACGGCCATGGCCAGTTCCGGCTCGCTTTCGGCCTTGTCCACGGCGGTGTAGGCGGCGGGGTTGACGATCAGGGCGGGTTTGACTTCGCGGATCAGCGCCCGGATGGCGTCGGGGTTGGCCAAATCCAGCGCCTGCCGGTCCACCGCGACGACTTCGCCCAGCGGCGCCAGGGTGCGTTGCAATTCCCAGCCAACCTGGCCGTTCTTGCCGGTGAGAAGAATTTTCATGGTGGGCGGGCTACAGGGCGGAGAGGTATTTTTTTTGCAGTTTCAGCACCTTGGGCACATAGGCCAGCGTTTCCCGATACGGCGGGATGCTGTAGCCATAGCGGATGACGGCCTTTTCCCCGGCATTGTAGGCGGCTACAACCAGTTCAAGATTGTTGTCGAACAGTTGCAGCAGGTCGCTGAGATATTTCGCGCCGCCATAAATATTCTGCGCCGGGTCGAAACTGTTTTTCACGCCGTAACGCTTTGCAGTTTCTGGCATGAGCTGCATGAGTCCTACCGCCCCCTTGTTCGAAACGGCGGCGGGATTATAGCCGGACTCCGCAGAAATCACCGCGTGCAGCAGCGCCGCATCGACCTGATAGATGCGGGCGGCTTCTTCCACGAGTGGCGTGTAGCGGCTTTTTCCAGCCTGGCTGACCTGAACCTGGCCGCGCGGCGGCTCCGATCTGTTTTCATCCCGTTGCGCCGCGACGACGATTTTATCGTTTTTATTGTCCCGGGCATTGCTGAAGTGGACGATCCCGCTGGCATCAGTATAGGTGTAAATATCCGCCTCGGCGCTTGGAGCAAGGGCGAACAGCAATATCGTCAACAACAAAATTTTCATGTTTACTCGAAAACCTCGGCGTCGGCAAGGAACTGGCCTGCGCCGTCCTTGGCGGAAAGTTGTGGATTTTCCCGTATCTGCCAGTCGATGGCAAGGCCGGGGTCATTCCAGAGAATACAGCGCTCGTGCTCTGGCGACCAGTAGTCGGTGGTCTTGTACAGAAACTCGGCGCAATCGGACAGCACCGCGAAACCATGCGCGAATCCCGGCGGGATCCAGGCCATGCGCTTGTTTTCCGCCGACAGGTTGAACCCCGCCCATTTTCCGAAGGTAGGCGAGCTTTTGCGGATATCCACCGCCACATCGAACACTTCGCCCGCCACCACGCGCACCAGCTTACCCTGCGGCTGTTTGATCTGGTAATGCAGGCCGCGCAGGACGTTTTTTGCCGAGCGGGAATGGTTGTCCTGGACGAAATGCGCCGTGATCCCCGCTTTCTCGGCCAGCACCTTTTCATTATAGCTCTCGAAGAAAAAGCCGCGCTCGTCGCCATATACTCTGGGTTCGAGGATCAGCACTTCAGGAATGGCGGACGGGATGACCTTCATCAAAACACCTCTTCCCGCAGCACGTTGAGCAGATATTGCCCATAGCCATTCTTGGCCAGGGGCATGGCCAGCGCTTCCAGTTGCGCCGCCGTGATGTAGCCCATGCGGTAGGCGATTTCTTCCGGGCAGGCGATCTTGAGGCCCTGGCGCTTTTCGATAGTTTCGATGAACTGGGATGCCTCCAGCAGGGATTCGTGCGTGCCGGTGTCGAGCCAAGCCATGCCGCGCCCCATCACGACGACGTTGAGCTGCTTTTGTTCCAGGTAATGGCGGTTCACATCGGTGATTTCGAGCTCGCCCCGCGCGGAGGGTTTGAGACGGCGGGCGATTTCCACTACCCGGCTGTCATAGAAATACAGGCCGGTCACGGCGTAGCGCGATTTGGGCGCCTGCGGCTTCTCTTCGATGCTGACCGCATTGCGTTGCTGATCGAATTCCACCACGCCGTAGCGCTCGGGGTCATGCACCGGATAGGCGAACACTGTCGCCCCGCGCTGCGATTTCGCGGTTTTCTGCAAATCGCCGGCCAGCTCGTGGCCATAAAAAATGTTATCTCCCAGTACCAGCACGCACGGGTCGCTACCGATAAAGTCCGCGCCGATAATGAACGCTTGAGCGATGCCTTTCGGCTCGGGCTGCACCGCGTAGGAAAGATTCAAGCCCCAGCGCGACCCGTCGCCCAGCAACTGCTCGAAGCGCGGCGTGTCCTGCGGGGTGGAAATAATCAGAATGTCGCGTATCCCGGCCAGCATCAGCGTGGACAGGGGATAGTAGATCATCGGCTTGTCGTACACCGGCAGCAGTTGCTTGGAAACCGCCAGCGTCACCGGATGCAGACGGGTGCCAGAACCGCCGGCGAGGATGATGCCTTTGCTTTGGTGATGGGTCATGGGTGATGAGTGATGGGTCATGGTGGGTAGCTGACTTTGTTGTGTAATCCGGTTATTTGGCCATAAAATGCGACGACATCGTTGGGCGGGTTACACCCTCGCGTCCCCTTACATCAGCACAATATCGTACTGCTCCTGACTGTACTGATTTTCCACCTGGAGATAAATCGGTTTGCCGATAAAATCGCCCAGTTGCGCCAGACTTTGCGATTCCTCGTCGAGAAACAGGTCGATCACCTGCTGGGAAGCGAGGATGCGAAACTCGCGCGCGCTGAACTGGCGCGCCTCGCGCACCAGCTCGCGCAGGATGTCGTAGCATACCGTCTGCGCCGTCTTCAGAACCCCCCGCCCCTGACAAGTGCAGCAGGGCTCGCACAAGATGTGCGCCAAGCTCTCGCGGGTACGCTTCCTGGTCATCTCCACCAGGCCCAGCGAGGAGAATCCGTTCACCGTCATGCGCGTGCGGTCCTTCGCCAGCGTCTTCTTGAACTCGGCGAGCACGGCGGTCTTGTGCTCCTCGTTGTCCATGTCGATAAAATCCATGATGATGATGCCGCCGAGGTTCCTCAGCCGCAACTGCCGGGCGATCGCCTGCGCCGCCTCGAGATTGGTCTTGAAAATGGTATCGTCGAAATTGCGGCCGCCGACGAAGCCGCCGGTATTCACGTCCACCGTGGTCAACGCCTCGGTCTGGTCGATGATCAGATAGCCGCCGGACTTCAGGTCGACGCGCCGCCCCAGCGCCTTCTCGATCTCGTTTTCCACGCCATGCAGGTCGAACAGCGGACGCTCGCCGACGTAAAGTTCGAGCAGGCCGACGACGTTGCTGGTGTATTCCAGGGCGAAACCCTGCATTTTCTGGAAGGTCTCACGCGAATCCACCCGGATGTGGATGGTTTCCTCGTTGACGAAATCGCGCAACACCCGCAGCGGGAGATCCAGGTCGTGGTAGAGCATCGTAGCCGGCTTGGCGCTTTTGGCTTTGTCGTTGATGTCGCGCCACAGCTTGCGCAGGTACTCGATGTCGGCGCCAAGCTCGCTGTCGGAGGCCGCTTCCGCCATGGTGCGGATGATGAAACCGCCGCCCGCGTCGGGTTGCAACAGATGCTGCAACTTGTCGCGCAGCAGCTCGCGCTCGGCTTCGTCCCCGATGCGCTGGGAGATGCCGATGTGGGTCTCCTGCGGCAAAAACACCAGGAAACGTCCAGCGATGCTGATCTGGGTGGAAAGGCGCGCGCCCTTGGTGCTGATGGGGTCCTTGATGACCTGTACCAGCAAGGTCTGCCCTTCGCGCAGCATCTTCTCGATCAGCCGGGTTTCCCCATCCTCATGCTCCTGCCAGATGTCCGCCACATGGAGGAAAGCGGCGCGATCCAGGCCAATCTCGACAAATGCCGACTGCATGCCCGGCAGCACCCGGCACACCCGGCCAAGATAAATGTTGCCGACCAGGCCGAGGCTGCTGATGCGCTCGATGTGGATTTCCTGGGCCACGCCCTGTTGCATGACCGCCACGCGGGTTTCCTGCGGGGTGACATTGATCAGAATTTCTTCGCTCATATTTGTAGGTTGGGCACTCCGTGCCCAACAAATAATTTGAATGTGTGGCGAGTTCGGATTTGTCGGGCACAGCGTGCCCGACCTACCAGCTCGTTTACAACACTTCTATGCCGAACTGCGCCAGCAGCTCCGCCGTCTCGTACAGCGGCAGCCCCATCACGCCGGAATAGCTGCCCTCAATTTTCTCGATAAACGCCGCCGCATGGCCCTGGATCGCGTAAGCGCCAGCCTTGTCGAGCGGTTCGCCGGTGGCGGCATAGCGCCGGATTTCATGCTCCGTGAGCGATTTGAACCGCACCTTCGATACCGACAGGCGCTGTTCCAGCCGACCCGCGTGAGCCACCGAGACTGCGGTCAACACCTTATGGCTGCTCGCGGAAAGCAGGCGCAGCATCTCCATCGCCTCGTGGCGTCCGGAGGGCTTGCCGATGATCTGCCGCCCCGACACCACCACCGTATCCGCCGCCAGCACGGGGAAACGCGGCAGCTTGCGCCCGGCCACGAGCGTCCAGCCGGCTTCCGCCTTGATGCGCGAAATGCGCAAAACGTAATCCGTCGGCGCTTCTTTTTCCAGCGGCGCCTCGTTGACATCCGGGATGAGCAGATCGAAGTTTACGCCGATCTGCTTCAGCAGTTCGCGCCGCCGCGACGAGCGCGAGGCAAGGTAAATTTTTTTATATAAAATCAAATCCTTACTCCCGATGATAGGGGTGGTTCTGGATTACCGTCACGGCACGATACAACTGCTCCGCCAGTACCACCCGAACCAGGCCGTGGGGCAGCGTCAGACGGGACAGGGACCAGAGCCGGTTGGCTTGGCGCTTCACCTCCGGGTGCAAGCCATCCGCGCCGCCGATGACGAAGGCCACGTCGCGCCCGCCACGCATCCAGTTTTTCAACTCATCGGCCAGTTCCAGTGTGCTCCAGTCCTTGCCATGTTCATCCAGCACCACCCGCACGCAATCGACCGGCAGGGCGGCCTCGATGCGGCTCCGCTCCGCCTCGTGAACCTGCTCTCGGGTTTTTCCTCCGGCCCTCTTTTCCGGTTTGATCTCGACCAGTTCGATGTGGGCCTCGCGCGGCATGCGCCTGGTGTACTCGGCAAAGCCTTCGTTCACCCAGGCGGGCATTTTGTGGCCCACCGCCAGGATAAACAGTTTCACGGATGAACTGTGGATTCCGCCAATTTGGGTTTTTTGCCCATCGCCGGGCCACCCCACAATTGCTCGAGATTGTAATATTCCCGTACCGTGGGCTGCATGATGTGAACGACCACCGACCCCAGATCCACCAGCACCCACTCGCCGGTTCCCAGGCCCTCCACGCCCCGCACACGCGCACCGGCTTCCTTGAGCTTTTTCTGCACGTTGTCGGCCAGGGCGCGGGTCTGGCGGTTGGAATCGGCGCTGGCGACGATCATGTAATCGGTCATGCTGGTGAGCTTATGCACATCCATCACCACGATATCGCGCGCCTTGATGTCTTCCAGCGCATCAACCACTGCCTGTTTCATCGCTTCAAGTTCCATAGGTGTCCTTATAGAGTCCGTTTGTCCGAATATAATCGAGAACCGCGTCGGGGAGCAAATAACGCGGGCTGCGCCCGGCTGCGAGCTCGCGGCGAATTTGTGTGGCGGAAATATCGAGCGCCGTGACCGGATGCACAAGGATGGCGCCGGACGGGGCATCACGCATAGCTTCCGGCTCATTGACCAGGCGCCGGTCGAGTTCATCCAGCAGCTCGGCAGGCAAGGTTGCAGCGGCCCGGGTAATGCCCGCCACACCAGGGCGCTGCGCCACTACGAGATGGGCCAGGTCGAACAACTCGCGCCAGCGATGCCAGGTAGCCAGGCCGAGAAAAGCGTCCGCGCCCATGAACAGGCACAGCGGCTGCATCGCGCCCCGCTCCCGGCGCAAATCCAGCAAGGTTTCCACCGTGTAGCTGGGCGCCGGCTTGAAAATTTCCCGCTCATCGAGCGAGAACAACGGGTTGCCGTCCATGCCCAGGTGCACCATTTCCAGCCGCTGTTGCGGCGAGGCGAAGGGCGGGGCGCGATGTGCCGGCAACCCAGCCGGAATGAAGCGCACCTCGCCCAGAACCAACCCCTCCGCCAGTTCCTGCGCCAGCCGCAAATGGCCGAAATGCAGGGGATCGAAGGTGCCGCCGAGGATGCCGATGGGGGAGGTCATCGGGTGATGTTGTGTAGGGTGGGCACGATTTCTGTGCCCACGCGGTAAGCGTGACTTATTTCCGCGTGGGCACAAAACCGTGCCCCCCCTACCTTTTTAATGATCTTCAATATGATGCGTTTCCTCGGCAGGCAGGCCGGTATCGGGGTCATTCCAGTCCGCGATGCCGATTTCCGCCTCCGCTTCCGCCAGCGACTCGCCGGGCTCGTAATCGGAGTCGGCGTTGTATTCCATGTCCTGCACCGCATCCATTAGCGTCGGGAATGGCCCGAACACCTTGTCGGCTTCCTTGTCCTGCCAGTAAAAACCGTCCGGTCGTTCGACGATCCGGGTTTCGTCGTACTCGGCCTGAGTTTCTGAAATGTTGGTCGTCATGCTGTTCCCCAAGTAAAAATGTGTTTTTATCCGCGAATCTGGCCGTCGCCCAGCACGATGAATTTCTGGCTGGTCAACCCTTCCAGCCCGACCGGACCGCGCGCGTGGATCTTGTCGGTGGAAATGCCTATTTCCGCTCCCAGCCCATATTCGAAGCCGTCGGCGAAGCGGGTCGAAGCGTTTACCATCACCGAGCTGGAATCCACCTCGCGCAGGAATCGGCGCGCCCGGCTGTAGTCCTCGGTGACAATCGACTCGGTGTGCTGCGAGCTGTAGGTGTTGATGTGTTCGATCGCCGCATCGAGATCCTTCACCACCCGCACCGAAAGGATAGGCGCAAGGTACTCGGTGTGCCAGTCTTCCTCGGTGGCTTCCTTCATCTGCGGGATGATCGCGCGCGAAGCGGGACAGCCGCGCAGCTCCACGCCCTTGTCGAGGTAAATTTTGCACAGCGGTGGCAGCACCTGTTTTGCCACGCCTTCGGCCACCAGCAGGGTTTCCATGGTGTTGCAGGTGCCGTAACGGCTGGTCTTGGCGTTGTCGGCGATGCGGATCGCCTTGTCCAGGTCTGCCTTGTCGTCGATATAGACATGGCACACGCCGTGCAGGTGCTTGATGACCGGGATGCGCGCCTCGGCGATCAGGCGCTCGATCAGCCCCTTGCCGCCGCGCGGCACGATCACGTCGACGTAGTCCTTCATGGTGATCAGCTCGCCCACTGCGGCGCGGTCGGTGGTCTCGATCACCTGCACCGCCGTCGCCGGCAGGCCGGCCGCAGCCAGCCCCTCGCGCACGCAGGCGGCAATCGCCTGATTGGAGTGGATCGCCTCGGAACCGCCGCGCAGAATCGCCGCGTTGCCGGCCTTCAGGCACAGCCCGGCGGCATCCGCCGTGACATTGGGGCGGGCCTCGTAGATGATGCCGATCACGCCCAGCGGCACGCGCATCTTGCCGACCTGGATGCCGGAAGGGCGATAGTTGAGGCCGGTGATCTCGCCTACCGGGTCGGGCAGGGCGGCGATTTGCAGCAGGCCCTCGGCCATGCCGGCGACGCCTTTTTCGGTCAGGGTCAGACGATCGAGCATGGCCTCATCCAGACCGGCCTCCCTGGCTTCGGCCAGATCCTGGGCGTTGGCCGCCAGCAGCTTGGCCGCATCGCGGGCAATCGCGCCAGCCATCGCCGTCAGCGCCTTGTTCTTGGCATGGGTGTCGGCCCTCGCCATCAGGCGGGAAGCGGCGCGCGCCTGCTGGCCGACGGTTTGCATATAAGCTTTGATGTCCATTTTGAATTCCTTTTCTTGCTCAGTTATGTAGCCCGTAGGATGGGTCGAGGCGCTTGCGCCGATACCCATCGTTTTGCGGTAATAATTGATGGGTATCGCTACGCTCCACCCATCCTACGCGTACTGTAGGTGCGAATTCAACGTGACTGACTACTCGCTATTCCCAACCCCAATTGCAGCAATTCATCCCACACGTCGCCGTGCGCCAGCCCCTTGATCATCCGATCCAGCGCCGCAGCCTGCTTCAATCCGGCCACCAGCCGGGCTTCGCTCAGCCGGCCCAGTGCGCGTTGCACCAAGCCTTGGCGGGATTCCCATACCCGCGCTTCGCGGAACATCTGCGACAGATTTGCGCCTTTACGTTGCCCCAACTTCAATTTTGTCAGGGTGCGGATTTCCTGGGTCAGCGCCCACAGCGCCAGCGTCGGCGCCACGCCCTCGCCCTCCAGTCCTTCCAGAATTCGCGCCAGGCGCACTGCATCTCCTGCCAGCATGGCATCGGAAAGATTAAACACATCATAACGCGAGACATCCAGCACCGCTTCGCGAACCGGGTCAAAATTCAGCGGGCCTGCGGGGAACAGCAGACCGAGCTTCTGGATTTCCTGGTGCGCCGCCAAAAGATTGCCTTCGACGCGGTCGGCCAAAAACTGCAAGGTCGTCGCATCGGCCCGCTGTTTCTGTGCCGCCAGCCGCACCGCTATCCATTGCGGCAGTCGCGACCGCTCTACCGGATAAACCGGTATCGCCGTGCCGGCCTGCTCCAGCGCCTTGAACCATTTCGTTGCCTGCGCCTGCTTATCGAGCTTGGGGCAGGTCACCACGGTGATGGTTTCATCCGGCAACCGCGCGCAATAGTTCTGCAGCGCCTGGCCGCCCTCCGTGCCCGGTTTGCCGGTGGGGATGCGAATTTCGATGAGTCGCCGCGTCGCGAACAGCGACAGGCTGTTGCCGCTAGCCAGCAAGGCCTGCCAGCTGAAACCGGGCTCAACCGTAAACACCTCGCGCTCGGCGTAGCCCTCCTGCCGGGCTTTGGCGCGGATCGCATCGGCGGCCTCCAGCGCCAGCAGCGGCTCGTCGCCGTAAATCAGGTACAACGGCGCGAGGCCGCGCTGCAAATGCGCGCCCAGCTGATCAGCGTTGAGTCGAGACATCTTCCGGTTGAAGCTTCGCCTTGGCCAGACGCCGCATTAGCTGGCCGAGCGCATCGTTCTGCATGTCGCGGTAGAGCAGCGCTTCTTCCTGCTCCTTCGCCAAGACCTGGGCATCGTCATAGAGTATGGCGCGCCTCAATTCGATCGGCTGGGTAGCGATCAGGTCACGGCCCTCCTTATCCAGCAAGCGGAAGCCCACGCGGTAAATCAACTCGTATTCCCTGACCCGCCCAGCGCCGCTCAGCGCCAGAATACGTTTTTCCCTTGCGGCCCCCTGCACCTGTAGCACCGCCTGCGCGTCGGCAGCCTTGTCGGTTAGCCTGGTCTCGGTCCCGGAACGAATCGCCCGGCCGATCTCCGCCGCCAGTTCAGGATTGCCGCCACCCTCCACATACAGGGACTCGAACGGCAGGTTCACCACGCCGCGCAACTGAAAACCGCAAGCGGCAAGCGACAAGGCAACGATGAGCAGCACGGCAAATCGTTTCATAGTCATTCACCCGTCCCTGCGGAATTGAACTCTACTAATTTAGCCCAATCTATCTCGCCGTTATCACAAAAATCCTGCATGAACTCCTGAGCAAACAGATTGATCACTTTGGCATACTGCTTCTGGAAATGATCGTTCTTCTCCTTGGCTCGATGGCCAATTGGTTCGACCAGTTTTGTATAAAGACTATCATCACCGGAAATAAACATCCAAAATCGCTGACCGCATAATTTCAGGTATGCGCCCTTATCCGGTCGGCCATCCTTGCCATAACAACAGCCATTGACAGCTTGAACATGCAACTTGCTGTTGCCTGTCCGTAAAACCTTTTGCGCCTTCGTAAAGGTATCCAGCATCTTTCTTATTTGACTACTGTTTCCCCAGTTCGGCCCAGACTTGATAGAAACGATATAGCGAATGCCATCACGGTCAAACTCAAGGTCGATGCCCTCAGAAGAAGATTTTCGCCCTCCGAAAACCTGGGCGTTAATATAGATTGCCAATTCCTCAAGAAAATCACCGAAGATAGTCTCTTCCTGCGAAGAAAGGTGAGCATCCAACAGGGTTTTTACCAGATCGCCGGCGGTAAGCAGGTTTTTTGCCTTGAATAAATAAGGGTTCTTGCGTTTGAGCGCCGTCTTAAGTTTAAGCCGGTGCAAATTATCCAGGCGTTTCTGGTGAAAGGTGGCGATTCGATCCTCCGCAAAAGCGGTGAGGGCAGTCCAATCAAGAGACGACATATTTTTTCCTTTTTTGCAGCAAGACTAACTGCCTCTCTGGCCCCATAAGTTCAGCGTGCGCCTTGTTGATATAGTCCGCGTGGATGTCTATGCCGATAGCAGTGCGGTGCAACCTCTTTGCAACTCGAAGGGTTGTGCCGGAACCCATGAAAGGGTCCAACACCGTGTCCCCCGGTTCCGTGAAAAGTTTGATGAACCACTCCGGCAGCGCTTCTGGAAATGCTGCGCTATGGTCGCGATTGGCGCACTCTGTTGCCATATGCAGGACATTGGTTGGAAATGCTTTGTCTCTGTCCAGCCAATTGGCAATTTTCTTGCCAAATCCGCTGCCGACGCGGGATTCATCGCGCACCAGATCGGTGTTGCTCAAGTTTCGCAGACGGCTTTTCGCCCAGTCACCCATTTCAACCATGACCTCTTCTTGAAACATACTGAACTTGCGCTGCTTATTGAACTGGAGCAGACGCTCCCACGAATCCCGGAAGCGATTGGGCCATTTTCCCGGATAACAGTTCTTTTTGTGCCACATGAACTCTTCGGTCCACAGCCATCCTTGCTTTCTCATTGCCAAAATGAGTTCGAGCACATAAGTATGCCGCTCACCGTTGACGACCCGTTCCTTGATATTGAGGACAAACGTGCCAGTTGGCTTCAATACGCGCAGCAGCTCCGCCGATATAGGAAGGAACCACGCGACATATTCATCGGGCGAAACGCCTCCATAGGTCTGCTTGCGCTGGTCCGCATAAGGCGGTGAAGTCACAACCAGATCCACGGAGTTGTCGGGGAGACCCTTCAATTCCGTGGCGGCATCGCCATGTAACAGGGTGATTGTCGTCGAGTTTGCGTATTTCACTTACACCACCACGTTGACCAGCCGGCCCGGCACCACCACGACCTTCTTCGCCGGCTTGCCTTCCATGAACTTCTGCACGTTGGGGTTGGCCAGGGCCAGTTGCTCGATCGCTTCTTTCGAGGCGTCCCTGGCAACGGTGATGCTGCCCCTGAGCTTGCCGTTGACCTGCAACACCAGCTCGATTTCATCCTGCACCAGCGCGGAAGCATCCACCGTGGGCCAAGGCGCATCGAGCAGGTTGGCCCCGTCCCTGAGTTCAGCCCACAACGCCTGGCAGACATGCGGCACGATCGGCGCGAGCAGTTGCACCGCCGCCTCCAGCGCCTCCTGCATCACGGCGCGCCCGGCGGGGCTGTCGTCGCCGATTTTACCGAGCGCGTTCATCAGCTCCATCACGGCGGCAATGGCGGTATTGAACTGCTGGCGCCGGCCGTAGTCGTCGCTGACTTTCTGTATGGTGCCATGCAACTGGAAGCGCAGCGCCTTGAGTTCGGGCGTTAAATCCCCCCCTGCCACCCCTTTGGCAAAGGGGGGAGTATGGGGGGATTTCTCGACGTGATCGTACACCGCCTTCCACAGTCTTTTCAGAAAGCGGAACGCGCCTTCCACCCCGGCGTCGGACCACTCCAGGCTCTGCTCCGGCGGCGCGGCGAACATCATGAACAGGCGCGCGGTATCGGCACCGTACCGGTCGATCAGCGCCTGGGGGTCTACCGTATTACCCTTGGACTTGGACATCTTGGTGCCGTCCTTGAGCACCATGCCTTGAGTCAGCAACCGGGTGAAGGGTTCGCTGCAATTCACCAGACCGACATCGCGCATCAGCTTGTTGAAGAAGCGCGCATAAAGCAGGTGCAGAATGGCGTGCTCGATACCGCCGATGTACTGATCGACCGGCAGCCAGTAGTTGGCGCGCTCGTCGAGCATGGACCGGTCATTGTCCGGGCAGGTGTAGCGGGCGTAATACCAGGACGACTCGACGAAAGTGTCCATGGTGTCGGTTTCGCGCTCGGCCTTGCCACCGCACTTGGGACAGGTGGTTTCGTAGAAGGACGGCATTTTCTTGAGCGGCGAGCCGATGTCGATCTTCACGTCCTCCGGCAGCACCACCGGCAGGTCTTTTTCCGGCACCGGCACGTCGCCGCAGCTCGCGCAGTGGATGATCGGGATCGGGCAGCCCCAGTAGCGCTGGCGCGAGATGCCCCAGTCGCGCAGGCGGAACTGGGTGCGCTTGGCGCCCAGGTTTTTGGCTTCGAGGTCGGCGGCGATGGCGTCGGAGGCCTGGCTGAAATCCAGCCCGTCGTACTTGCCGGAATTAACACAGACTCCGTGCTCGGCGTAGGCATCCTGCCACGGCGCGGGGGTGGCATCGCCCGCCGAGATGCGGATCACGGCCCTGACCGGCAGCCCGTACTTGGCGGCGAAAGCGAAGTCGCGCTCGTCATGGGCGGGAACGGCCATCACCGCGCCCTCGCCATAGCCCATCAGCACGTAGTTGGCCACCCACACCGGCAGCTTCTCGCCGTTAAGCGGATGCACCACGCAGTGGCCGGTGGGCATGCCCTTCTTTTCCATCGTCGCCATGTCGGCTTCCGCCACGCTACCATGCTTGCATTCCTCGATAAAGGCGGCGAGATTCGGGTTGCCCTGGGCCGCTTCGGTGGCGAGCGGGTGCTCGGCGGCTACCGCCACGTAGGTCGCGCCCATCAGGGTGTCTGGGCGGGTGGTGTAAACCTTCAAGACCGGGTGAGGGGTGAGGGGTGAGGGGTAAGGAGAATCCGCGTAGGGGAAATGCACCTCGGCGCCGAAGCTCTTGCCGATCCAGTTCTTCTGCATGGTTCTGACCTGCTCCGGCCAGCCGGTCAGGTTGTCCAGATCAGCGAGCAGTTCCTCGGCGTAGGCGGTGATCTTCATGAAGTACATCGGGATGTCGCGCTTTTCCACCGGCGCGCCCGAGCGCCAGCCGCGACCGTCGATCACCTGCTCGTTGGCGAGCACGGTCATGTCCACCGGGTCCCAGTTAACCGGCGCGGTTTTCTTGTAGATCAGGCCCTTTTCGAACAGCCGGGTGAACAGCCACTGCTCCCACTTGTAGTAGTCCGGCTTGCAGGTGGCCAGTTCGCGCGACCAGTCGATGGCCAGGCCGAGGCTCTTGAGCTGCCCGCGCATATAGTCGATGTTGGAGTAGGTCCACGCCGCCGGGGCGACGTTGTTCTGGATCGCCGCGTTTTCCGCCGGCAGGCCGAAGGCGTCCCACCCCATCGGCTGCAGCACGTTGTACCCCTGGAAACGGTGATAACGCGCCAGCACGTCGCCGATGGTGTAGTTGCGCACATGTCCCATGTGCAGCTTGCCGGAGGGATAGGGGAACATCGACAGGCAGTAGTATTTGGGCTTGCCGGGAATTTCGACGGCCTTGAAGGCGTTGCTTTGATCCCAGAAAGCCTGGGCCTGACGCTCGATCTCGGCGGGTAAGTATTGCGCTTGCATGAATGGGTGAGATTCCTTTTTAACGGTACGCAATTATACCCGCGAACGGCTTGATTTGTTTGCGCCTTCCACCAGGATGACAAAATGCTTTTATCCTTCCATCCAAGAATCGAATGCCCCGCATAGTGACAAAAGCGGCAACGCACGACTATACTTGACCCATTATTTTTGGCTCTTTTCGCAAACCGTGTTGGTGGCTCACGTAGTGAGCCACCTGTAGTGGATACTGGATGTTA
>PFJY01000216.1 GCA_002784065.1 Hydrogenophilales bacterium CG_4_10_14_3_um_filter_58_23
CCTCGATAAGCAACTCGACAACACCTATAATACAGTGAATTGTAGTAATTAGTTAATGTAAATTGTGGCGTTTCTCGGTATAGAATGCCGTTTCGTTTTTTTTGCGCGTAGCTCGGCTGGTTAGAACACTACCTTGACATGGTTGGCTTGAGAAAACCGATATTTAACAAAGTCATATCAAACATCTGGTTAGGCGTATAGCGCCATATAACACCGGACAACACCTCGAAAATTTCCAACAAAACGCGCACCAAGTCACGTCTGACGTCGACAAAATTCGGCTGCGTTTTTGAATACCACCGTGCGTGCGCTGAAGTGCAACGGAGTTGCGCAAGTCGACAAAACTGACCTACGGTTTGAGCATCTCGTCGCAACCGTTGGGAAACAAACCTCGACAAATTAAGCCTACGGTTTTTGATGGCGATTTTCTGTCCTCGACATCTATGGTCGACAATTCACCCCTCCAGTTTTTGCCCTTCGATCTGCTGAGTGTCGACAATTTTGGCCTGCGGTTTTTGGGATTATTTGTAACAGGTCGGAATCGAAGTCGACAGATTTGACCTGCGATATATTGAATATTTGTTGCATTGAGGCTATCGGCTGTCGACGATTTTACTCTACGGTTCGAGGCCGCCCGGAAGTTGTGGACGTCGACCTCGCGGATTCGTGTGGAATCTGGCCCCGAGCGCTCGGCTTACTCCTTAGGCTTGGCGATGACCACTCCCATTTGAAGGCCGAAGGGGGTCAGGACTTTTTGCGCGGTAGCCATCGACGGATTTCCCCTTTCGGCTTCTATGTCCCGTAAAAACCGCTCGGACACCCCGGTCAGTTTGGCTAAATCGGGTAGGGTTAAGCGCAATTTTTTGCGGATGAGAGAGATGACATATTTCAATGGCGTGCCCGGCACGGCCTCAAGTTCGGTGTAAAGAGACTGACGCAGCGCGATCTGCTCGGCGGGCGATAGGGGTTTGTATCGTTTATCCATTAAGGTCAGCCATTTTGTGCCGCGTTTTCCAGTCCGCGAGCAGTCGTATCAATTCCCGGGCGTAACCGATCTGCTATTTCGGCCGGCATGTCGTATTCAAGCAGCAAGGTTGGCAGTCGCGCTACCGATTCTGCAAAATCCCCCATCCGCTGGCGCAGTGCATCGGCGGATATATTTCCTGCGGAGGCGGCCTGTTCCGCGACGCTCCGCCAGTTGGGTTGCCCTGCATCGTCGCGTTCCCAGCGAGTACGCCTGGCTATCCCCTCCGGATGCAAGAACATTGGCGCAAAATCAAACAGGGGAGCCAGCGCAATGCGGCCGTTATCAAAGCGCTGAAAAGCGGTATTCCGGCCATGGTTGTCTTTATTCCCCAAGGCAATGTTCAGGGCATCTCGCAGCACGTATTCCGTAATATCGGACACGGGATCAGTGCAATGCTTGGCCATCGCGGAAATCGCCTGGTTATGCGTTAGTGCCACTTCGAAACCCGCTCGCCCGGTCAGGGAATACAGACTTTCCTGCCCAAACCTGTCAACACCGCCATGGGTCACAGAACGGTCGAAACGAGGAATGAACAGGACGCCATTCTCATGAATCAGCGGCTTTCCTACCCGCAGTCCGAGCTCTGATGCGACGGCATAGTAAGTCGCTTCAACCGCCAGAATAGTTCTGAATATGGGGTTGTCTCCCCGTGCAAATTTGACTATCCAGTGCGAGGCGGCATCTTGGTCTGGAAGCAGGTGATCAAGATGCCAATACCCTGCGCGATCCTGTGTCAGCAGGATTTTTGGCCACTCGCCTTGAACGCCGCTGGATCCGGAAATGAAGTAGCCTTCGGTAGCCAGGTACTCCATGAATGTATCGGAGCGAGAAAGGATCTCGTCACGGGTAAACCCTCGGCTTGCTGCGGTGGCATGCTCTCTGATGTAAGAGAAAGCCTCGCTGACCCGCAAGTTGCCGATAGGATTGCCTGCACCCGCCATCAATAGCTCCCAGTCGGAGTGTCGGGTGGAAGCCGGAATATTCAACCGGCGCGCCAATTCCTGGCGCCCATAGCCCTGGGGAAGCAAGTCAACCGCGAAAGCAGGCCAAGTATGAAGCCGTGTAAACTCGAGGGACACAGGAAATGTCGCGGATAAGGCAGCTGCGTCTCGTCGGCCTTGTGCACCCAACACATGTTCAATCAGATAGGCCACGCGCGTTTCTGCCTCCGTTCCGCGCTCAATCCCTGCCAAGATTTCCAGCGTTGCCACCGGTTGCCATTGGCCCTGAAGAAATAATTCTAGTGTGCTCATGGGTGTTGTCATATTGGCAATATGTTATCCATAATATATAGAAATGGCAATATACTATTGATATTATATTGCCGTATTGAATGCAAGTGGCCAGCAATAAGCCAACATCCCATGCTAATGGGCGTTGTTGCATGGATACCCGTGAGTTCTGATAAGCTGGCGAAATTAGAGAACTGAAGCGATCCGCGCCATGCCCAACAAATACAACGAACCACGTCGGCATCATATTCCCAAAGCAGGCTATACCAAGAAACGCCTCCGTCCGCCGTTCGCAAATGGCTTCATAAGGTAAGTTGGGGTAGGTGCAACTTCGTCCTTTCACGCATCCATGCAACAACGCCGTGGGTATGGACGAAATGGGCCATGGACGGGCCATGGGTGGGCCAGATTTGGGCCATGACGGTTTTTCAAGCATTGCTTGCTTATTCACCACCCCCGAATAAGCGCCCGATAACAGTGGTCAAACGTAATAATTTATCCAAACACCTTGCTGGTTTAAAACCTCGGCCTTCAGGCCGATAGGAGCGTCTACCCTGGCTTGAAGGCCGGGGTTTCAATGGCGCGGGTTTGGGAGGGGTGCATACCCCTTCCAAACCAAAACACACCGGCCTGAAGGCCGGTGACTACATTGCTCCGGGTAGGAAAAGCGTCAATGACCGACAGCGTTTGGTTTTAAGAGCTGTTACGGTTGACACCGAAGAAAATTTCTTTATAATTCGCAGCTTCTGTAGGCGCGTAGCTCAGCTGGTTAGAGCACCACCTTGACATGGTGGGGGTCGTTGGTTCGAGTCCAATCGCGCCTACCAGCTTCTCAAAAGTGCGGCATGCCGCACTTTTGTTTTTGGTAGGGTTGTTATGCCTGTTATTCGCTTGCCCGATGGTTCCGAGCGCAAATTCGATCAGCCGGTGACGGTAGCCGAAGTGGCCGCCAGCATCGGTGCGGGCCTGGCTCGCGCGGCGCTGGCCGGCAAGGTTGACGGCAAACTGGTGGATACCTCCCATCGCATCGAGGCCGATAGCGATCTGGCTATCGTCACCGACCGGGATGCCGAAGGCCTGGAAGTGATCCGCCACTCCACTTCGCATCTCCTCGCGCAAGCCGTAAAATCCCTCTTCCCCGATGCTCAGGTTACGATCGGCCCGGTGATCGAGGATGGCTTCTTCTACGATTTCTCTTACAAGCGTCCGTTCACGCCGGATGATCTGTTGGCCATCGAAAAGAAAATGGCGGAACTCGCCAAAGCTGATCTGAAAGTCGAGCGCAAGGTGCTGCCGCGTTCCGACGCTATCGCCTTCTTCAAGGGGCTGGGCGAGCAGTACAAGGCGCAGATTATCGAATCCATTCCCAGCGACGAAGATGTGTCGCTGTACACCCAGGGCGATTTCACCGACCTGTGCCGCGGCCCGCACGTGCCTTCTACGGCCAAGCTCAAGGTGTTCAAGCTGATGAAGGTGGCTGGCGCCTACTGGCGTGGCGATTCGAAGAACGAAATGCTGACGCGCATCTACGGCACGGCTTGGGCGAAGAAGGAAGACCAGGAAGCCTATCTGCACCGTCTGGAAGAGGCCGAAAAGCGTGACCACCGCAAGATCGGCAAGCTGCTGGACCTGTTCCACACCCAGGAAGAAGCACCGGGTATGGTGTTCTGGCATCCCAAGGGCTGGACGCTGTACCAGATTATCGAACAGTATATGCGCGGCGTGTTTCGCGACAACGGCTACCTGGAAATCCGCACGCCGCAAGTGGTGGACCGTAGCCTGTGGGAGAAATCCGGTCATTGGGACAAGTTCCAGGCGATGATGTTCACCACCCACTCGGAAAATCGTGATTACGCGGTCAAGCCGATGAACTGCCCGTGCCACATCCAGGTGTTCAACCAGGGACTGAAGAGCTACCGCGATCTGCCCCTGCGCTTGGCGGAATTCGGCTCCTGCCACCGCAACGAGCCGTCCGGCACGCTGGCCGGCATCATGCGGGTGCGCAACTTCACCCAGGACGACGCCCATATTTTCTGCACCGAAGCGCAGATTCAGGATGAAGTGGCGACTTTCATCGATCTGCTGCAAAAGGTCTATGCCGAATTCGGCTTCGATGACATCGTCGTCAAGCTATCCACCCGGCCGGAGCAGCGCGTCGGCGCTGACGAGGTGTGGGACAAGGCCGAGGCGGCTCTGGAAACGGCGCTCAAGCGCAAGGGTCTGGAATTCGAACTGCAACCCGGCGAGGGCGCATTCTACGGGCCGAAGATCGAATTTTCGCTACGCGACTGCCTGAATCGCGTCTGGCAGTGCGGCACCATCCAGGTGGACTTTTCCATGCCTGGCCGACTGGACGCAACCTACATCAATGAAGAGAGCGCCAAACAGACGCCGGTGATGCTGCACCGCGCCATTCTTGGCTCGCTTGAGCGCTTCATCGGTATCCTGATCGAGCACCACGCCGGGGCATTCCCGATGTGGCTGGCACCACTACAGATGGTAGTCATGAATATCACTGATGCCCAGGCGGATTATGTGCGTGAGGTGGTGGCCGAACTCAAAAAGAAGGGTCTGCGCGTCGAGGCGGACTTGAGAAATGAGAAAATAACCTATAAAATACGGGAACATAGTTTGCAAAGGTTGCCTTACCTCCTGATCGTGGGGGACAAAGAGGTGGCTTCAAAACAGGTTGCCGTGCGTACCCGTAAGGGCGAAGACCTGGGCCAGATGCCGCTGGAAGCGTTGATTCAGCGGCTCAAGGGCGAGGTTGCCAGCCCGGATGCTTCGTAAATTCGTGTGATGATCGCGCAGGATTTTGATTGATAGGGAAGTTTTGCGAGGGAGCGGTGTAGTTATTCATACACCCGACTGAGTAAAATCTTTCATATCAATCAAAAAACCAGCGAGGGCGCACGTTAATTTATGAAACATCCGGGCTAGAGGGTAGGCGCGGTTTAATTTTTTGACTTGGAGGTTTTTGCTATCGCTCAGGAAAAAGAATCACGAATCAATGGCGAGATTACTGCGCAAGAGATTCGTTTGGTCGGTGTGGAAGGTGAACCGCTTGGCATAGTTAGCTTGGCCGAGGCCATGAAAATGGCGGAAGAGGCCGAGATCGACCTGGTCGAGATCGCTCCGCAAGCCCAGCCGCCGGTGTGCCGTTTGATGGATTACGGCAAGTTCAGGTACCGCGAAAGCAAGAAGCAGCACGAAGCCAAGCTGAAGCAGATACAGATCAAGGTCAAGGAAGTGAAGTTCCGTCCTGGAACGGACGAGGGCGATTACCTGATCAAGCTGCGCAATCTGACTCGTTTTCTGGAAGAGGGCGACAAGTGTAAAATTACGCTGCGTTTCCGCGGTCGGGAGATGGCGCACCAGGAGATCGGTTTGCGGCTCCTCAAACGTATTGAGGCCGATTTGATCGAACAAGGTACGGTCGAGCAGTTCCCGAAAATGGAAGGCCGTCAGATGGTGATGGTGTTGTCGCCGAAGAAGAAGTAGTAGTAGTAGGAACTCATGTAGGTTGGATTAGCCCAGCGTAATCCGATAATCCGAACGTCGGATTACGGCCTGCGGCCTAATCCAACCTACATGTTTAAAACAAGTGATGTTCAGGCTATCAAGTTTTCCCCTCGGGAAACGCCCGACGTCATGTTAAAACCAAAGGAGTTGTTATGCCTAAGATGAAAACCAAGAGCGGCGCTGCCAAGCGCTTCAAGTCTCTGGGTGGCGGCGGCATCAAGCGCACCCATTCCCACCTGCGCCACATCCTGACCAAGAAAACCACCAAGCGCAAGCGTCAGCTGCGCGGTACTTCGATGGTTTGTGCGAGCGACATGAAGTCGGTTCGCGCCATGATGCCCTACGCGTAAGGAGACGGAAAAATGCCAAGAGTTAAACGGGGTGTAACGGCGCGCGCGCGCCACAAGAAAGTTCTGGTACAGGCCAAGGGTTTCCGCGGTCGCCGCAAGAACGTATATCGCATCGCCAAACAGGCGGTGATGAAAGCCGGTCAGTATGCTTATCGCGACCGCCGCCAGAAGAAGCGTCAATTCCGCGCACTGTGGATTGTCCGTATCAACGCGGCGGCTCGCGGGCTGGGTTTGACTTACAGTGTGTTCATGAACGGTCTGAAGAAAGCCGCAATCGAAGTGGACCGCAAGGTTCTGGCCGATCTGGCGGTGTTCGACAAGCCCGCTTTTGCACACATCGTGGATCAGGTAAAAGCCCGCCTCGCTGCCTGACCAGCAGTAAAGAAAAAGGGGGCTAAATGGCCTCCTTTTTTTATTTGGGTCTAGCCACAGAGCACACGGCGCGTAGGATGGGTTGAGGCGCTTGCGCCGATACCCATCGTTTTGCGGTGATGATTGATGGGTATCGCTACGCTCCGCCCATCCTACTCGTACCCCCGATATAAATTGAATGTTAAACCTTGACGATATCCTGAAAGAAGCCCAGGCCGCCTTCGCCGGAATAGATCATCCGGCCGAGCTGGAGCAGGCCAAGGCGCGCTATCTGGGCAAGAGTGGCGCGCTCACCGAGCAGCTCAAGCAGCTCGGCAAAATGCCGCCGGAAGAGCGCCGTGAAGCGGGCGCACGCATCAACCAGGCGAAGGACTTGCTGGAACAGGCCCTGAAAGATCGGCGTGTAGCGATTCAGGAGCGTCTGTTGCAGGCGCAACTGGCGCAGGAAGCGCTCGATGTGACGCTGCCGGGCCGTGGTTTGAGTGTGGGCGGCTTGCATCCGGTGACGCGCACGCTACAGCGCATCGAGGCCTTGTTCCGTTCCATCGGTTTCAGCGTCGCGGAAGGGCCGGAAATCGAGAGCGATTTCTACAACTTCACCGCGCTGAATATTCCCGAGAATCATCCCGCCCGCGCCATGCACGACACCTTCTATGTGGACGACCAGCACGTGCTGCGCACGCATACCTCGCCAGTGCAGGTGCACTACATGCAGAATCATCAGCCGCCGCTGAAGATCATCGCGCCGGGCCGGGTCTATCGCTGCGATTCCGACGTTACGCACACCCCCATGTTCCACCAGGTCGAGGGGCTATGGGTGGACGAGCAGGTGAGCTTCGCCGAACTCAAGGGCGTGCTGGCCGATTTCATGCAGCGCTTCTTCGAGCGCGATGACCTCAAGGTGCGCTTTCGCCCCTCGTTCTTTCCCTTTACCGAACCTTCGGCGGAAATGGACATCGGCTGCGTGATGTGCGGCGGCGCGGGTTGCCGCGTGTGCAGCCATACCGGCTGGCTCGAAGTGCTGGGCTGCGGCATGGTGCACCCCAACGTGCTCGGCCACGTCAACGTGGACAGCGAGAAATACCTCGGTTTCGCCTTCGGCCTGGGTGTGGAGCGCCTGGCGATGCTGCGTTACGGCGTGAACGATCTGAGGTTGTTCTTCGAGAGCGATCTGAGATTTTTAAGGCAATTTAACTGAATTAGTCCTCGGTTATCAGTGTTCAGCGGTCAGTATAAATGGCCGCCAACAGCTGATAGCTGACTGCTGATAGCTGACAGCTAATTATGAAATTTTCCGAAAACTGGCTGCGTGCCTACGTCAATCCCGATCTCGACAGCGACCGGCTCGCCCATGCCCTGACCATGGCGGGGCTGGAGGTGGAGGCGCTGGAATCGGTCGCGCCCCCCTTCGACAAGGTGGTGGTGGGAAAAGTGCTGTCGCTGGAGAAGCATCCCGATGCCGACCGTTTGAATGTCTGCCGGGTCGATGCCGGTGTCGGCGAGCCGTTGCAGATTGTGTGCGGTGCGGCCAATGTCCGCGCCGGGGCGAAGGTGCCGTGCGCACTGGTCGGTGCGCAACTGCCGAAGATGGCGATCAAGCTGGCCAAGGTGCGTGGCGTCGAATCCTCCGGCATGTTGTGTTCCGAGACTGAACTGGGGCTGGCCGATGAAAGCGGCGGCCTGTTGCTGTTGCCGCCCGATGCGACGGTCGGGCAGTCGATCCGCGACACTCTCGGCCTCGACGACAAGCTGTACACCCTCAAGCTCACTCCCAACCGTAGCGACTGCCTGAGCGTGACCGGCGTGGCGCGCGAAGTGGCGGCGGTGACGGGTGCAGAGTTGAATTTGCCGAACGCGGTGGTCGTGCCTGCCACCATTCCAGACCGGATCGCCGTTGCGGTGGATGAACCAGCGGCTTGCCCGCGTTACTGCGGCCGGGTGCTGAAAGGCCTGAATGCGGCAGCGGGGACGCCGGAATGGATGGCGCGCCGCCTGAAAAGAAGCGGACTGCGCCCGATCAGCGCGATCGTGGACGTGACCAATTACGTTTTACTGGAACTGGGGCAACCTCTGCATGCGTTTGACCTGGCGAAAATTCAGGGCGGCATCAGCGTGCGTTTCGCTCGTCCCGGAGAGCAACTGGAGCTGCTCAACGGGCAGACGGCAGCGCTGGATTCCGACATGCTGGTCATCAGCGACGGGGCCCAGGCTCTGGCGCTGGCGGGCGTGATGGGCGGTCAGGCGAGCGCGGTGTCCGATGCGACTGTCAATGTTTTCCTGGAAAGCGCGTTCTTCAGCCCGGATACGATCGCCGGCAAGGCGCGCCGGCTGACTCTTTCCACCGATTCTTCCTATCGTTTCGAACGTGGGGTGGATTTCGCCTCAACGCGTGCAGCGCTGGAGCGGGCCACGCAATTGCTGCTGGAAATTTGCGGTGGCGCGGCAGGCGAAATTACCGAAGTAACCGCAGAATTGCCGCAGCGTGCGCCGATCCGGCTGCGGGTGGCACGCGTCAACCAGGTGCTGGGCATCGCTTTGAGCGCAGCCCAGATAGCGGCGCTGCTGTCCCGTTTGCAATTCTATTTTGCCGAAGACGGCGGGGTATTTCAGGTCACCCCGCCGAGCTATCGCTTCGATCTGGCCATCGAGGCCGACCTGATCGAGGAAATGGCACGGCTTTACGGCTACGACAATATCCCGGCACTGCCACCCACAGGCAGCCTGAACATGCTGGCCCAGTCCGAAGCGGCTCGGGGGCGGGATGCGTTGCGGGCGTTGCTGACCGCGCGCGATTACCAGGAAGTGATTAATTACAGCTTTGTCGACGCGGCGTGGGAGCGCGATATTGCCGGCAACGACAGTCCGCTGCCGCTAAAGAACCCGATTGCCAGCCAGATGGGCGTGATGCGCTCGACCCTGTTCGGTGGGCTGATCGACAACCTGCGCTTCAATCTCAACCGCAAGCAGGAACGCGTGCGCCTGTTTGAAACCGGGCGCTGCTTCAACCGATTGGCAGACGGCTTTAACCAGCCTGAAAAACTCGCTGGCCTGTGCTACGGCAACGCCAAGCCGGAGCAGTGGGGCGAGGTCGTGCGCGCAGTGGATTTTTATGACGCCAAGGCGGATGTGGAAGCCCTCTTCTGGCCAGCGGTTCCCCGCTTCGAGGCCGCCTCGCATCCGGCGTTACACCCCGGCCAGGCGGCAAAGGTGTGGCTGGAGGGTGAATTTCTCGGCTGGATAGGCACGCTGCATCCGAAGTGGCAGCAGAAATACGAGCTGCCGGCCGCGCCGGTATTATTCGAGCTGGAGTTGGCTGTGCTGCTGCGTGGCAGGGTTCCGGCGTTTGTCGAGTTATCGAAGTTTCAGGCGGTGCGCCGCGATATCGCGGTGGTCGTGGATGAGGGTGTCAGCGTGCAGGCCTTGCTTGACGGCATGAGTGAGTGCTTGCCGGACGTCGTGGCCGAGCTCGTGTTGTTTGATGTCTATCGTGGCAAAGGCATTGATTTAGGTAAAAAAAGTCTTGCATTCCGGGTGTCGATGCAAGATACTTTGCAGACTCTAACCGATGAAAAAGTAGACGCGGTGACCGCGCAACTTGCTGAAGTTTTGACTTCCCGCTTCGGTGCGAAGTTACGTGATTGAGGAATGAGCATGACATTAACAAAAGCTGAACTTGCAGATTTGCTGTTCGAAAAAGTGGGGTTGAACAAACGGGAAGCCAAGGACATGGTGGAATCCTTCTTTGAAGAGATCCGCGTTTCCCTGGAAAAAGGGGATGGCGTCAAGTTGTCCGGGTTCGGCAACTTCGAGCTGCGCGACAAGCCCGAACGTCCCGGTCGCAATCCCAAAACCGGGGAAGAAATTCCTATCACCGCGCGGCGTGTGGTGACCTTCCATGCCAGCCAGAAGCTGAAGGCGATGGTGGAAGAAACCAGTCAATCTGAGGCTGAAAATGGCGGAACCCGCAAGCAAGCCTGATCTGCCGCCGATTCCGGCAAAGCGCTATTTTACGATTGGTGAAGTGAGCGAGTTGTGTGGGGTCAAGCCCCACGTACTGCGCTATTGGGAGCAGGAGTTCACCCAGCTCAAGCCGGTGAAACGGCGCGGCAACCGCCGCTACTACCAGCATCACGAGGTGCTGCTGGTGCGCCGCATCCGCGACCTGCTGTACGAACAGGGTTTCACCATCAGCGGCGCGCGCCACCGCCTGGAAGAAGCGGGTGAGCGGGTAGCGCCAGCGGTGGTCGCAGGTATTATGCCTGATGCAGGCAATGCTATGGATATGGCATTGCTAAGGCGGGAAATAAAAAGCGTGCTGGAACTGCTTCAAATCTAGCCTGAATGTAGCCGAGCCCGGAGGTTTCGGCTATAATGCCGTTTCTCGGGGCGTAGCGCAGCCTGGTAGCGTACTTGCATGGGGTGCAAGTGGTCGGAGGTTCAAATCCTCTCGCCCCGACCAACCAATAACCGAAGCGGAAGCCAGAATGGGTTTGCCGCTTCGGGTTTTCACTGGCCAACCGTAAAAATCAACGATGCGTATTCTGTTGAGTAACGATGACGGTTATTTCGCTCCTGGCCTGGCCTGTCTTGCCGAAACACTTTCCTCCCTTGCCGATATCACTGTAGTCGCCCCAGAGCGCGACCGCAGCGGCGCCAGTAACTCGCTCACGCTCGATCGCCCGCTCAGCTTGCGCAGAGCACACAGCGGTTTCTATTACGTTAATGGGACACCCACCGACTGCGTCCACCTTGCCGTGACCGGCATGTTGGACCATCTGCCGGACATGGTGATTTCGGGCATCAACCACGGCGCCAACATGGGCGACGACACGGTTTATTCCGGCACGGTGGCGGCGGCAACCGAAGGCTATCTGCTGGGCATCCCCTCCATCGCCGTGTCCCTGGTCAGCAAGGGGGCCGGCAACTACGCCGCCGCAGCGCGCGTGGTTGCCGAGATTGTCAAACGCCACCAGGATCGGCCCTTCACCAGCCCGGTGCTGTTGAACGTCAATGTGCCGGATGTTCCCTACGAGCAGATTCAGGGCCGGGAAGTCACCCGGCTGGGCAGGCGCCACAAGGCGGAACCAGTGGTGAAATCGGAGAGCCCTCGTGGCGAAACGGTATACTGGGTGGGTGCGGCCGGTGCTGCGCAGGATGCCGGTGCCGGTACGGATTTTGGCGCCGTGGCGCGCGGCATGGTTTCTGTGACGCCGTTGCAGATCGACTTGACTCATTATGGGCAGATTGACGTGATCAAAGGGTGGTTGTGAGGAGTGCTAAACTCAGCGGCATCGGCATGACTTCGCAGCGAACCCGGGTGCGTATGGTGGAGCGCTTGCGCAGCCAGGGCATCAAGGACGAGGTGGTGCTCGATGCGATGGCTTCCGTGCCGCGCCATATTTTCGTGGACGAGGCACTGGCCTCCCGCGCCTACGAAGACTGCTCGCTGCCGATCGGTTTTGGCCAGACCATTTCCAACCCCCAAACCGTTGCGCGCATGACCGAGCTGTTGCGCGGTGGCAGAACCCTGGTCCGAGTGCTGGAAATCGGCACCGGCTGTGGCTACCAGACTGCCGTGCTGGCACGCCTGGCGCAGGAAGTGTATTCGGTTGAACGGATCGCACCGCTGCTGATGAAGGCGCGGGGGCATCTGCGCGAACTTCGTGCCGCCAACATCAAGGTCAAACATGCCGACGGTTCCCTCGGGTTAGAAGAACTGGGGCCGTTCGACGGCATCATCATGACTGCGGCGGCCAGCCATGTGCCGGAGGCGCTGCTGCCACAACTGGCCGTGGGCGGGCGGCTGGTGTTCCCGATTGGAGCCGGCGAGCAGCGCCTTTGCCTGATAGAACATGCTGCTGAAGAATATCGTCAGACAACGCTGGAAGCAGTGAAATTCGTGCCATTATTGCCGGGGTTGGCATGACTCCGGATTATCCATCAGCGTTTGGTGAAAATTGTGACACTCCTACAGGGAAATTCATTGGTTTGGGCTAATGGGCAATCCGGCATGAATCCTGGTGCCGTTCTGGCCGCTTGTGCATTGACCTTGCTGGTCGCAGGTTGCGCATCGACAAAATTGGGTGCGCCTGTGGTCGAGCGTGCTTCCATGGCCCAAAAGGCACCCGCCAAAATCAGTAAGGACGGGGACGGGCGTCCCCAGACTTATACCGTGCAGAAGGGCGATACCTTGTATGGCATCGCGCTGGAGCATGGCTTCGACTACAAGGAAGTGGCGGAGTGGAACGGCATCATGCCGCCCTACACCATTCGCATCGGCCAGTCTGTAAAGTTTAACGCCTCTCCGCAGACGGTAGTGGTCACTCCGTTGAAAGTCGGGCCGGTGGTGGAAACCCGGCAAGCCGGCGAGGATATCTTGCTGAAGACCCAGCCCAAGGCGGTCAAACTGCCTTACTCAGAGCAGGCCGAGAAGGTTTCCATTGCCAGGGCGGAACCCCAGGAAAAATCAGCGCCGACTGAATTGTCGGCAGAGAAAAAAGACGGCATCCCGGCCGAGGACGACGAGCGGGTCGATTGGAACTGGCCCGCTACGGGCAAGGTGATCGCGCCGTTCAATGAGACATCCAGTTTCGGCAAGGGCCTGGACATCGGTGGGAAGAGTGGCCAGCCGGTTCTCGCTGCGGGATCGGGCAAAGTGGTTTATAGCGGCAGCGGGCTGCGCGGCTATGGAAAACTGGTCATCATCAAGCACAACAAGACTTATCTGAGCGCCTACGCGCACAATCGCCAGATTCTGGTCAAGGAAGGGCAGAACGTGACCAGGGGCCAGAAAATTGCCGAAATGGGTGATTCCGATGCCGATCAGGTCAAGCTGCATTTCGAGATACGGCGGTTTGGCAAGCCGGTCGACCCGATAAAATATCTGCCCAATGACAGACCCTCATGAGCGATAATCTCCTTCAAGTCAGACAGGCTGCCAGGTATGCCATCACGCGCGCAGCCATGCCCTGCAGTGGCACGACTTCATCGACGCCGCCGGTGAGGATGGCTTCCTTGGGCATGCCGAACACCACGCAACTGGCTTCATCCTGGGCGAAGTTGAAGGCGCCTGCCTGCTTCATCTCCAACATCCCCTTGGCGCCATCCTTGCCCATGCCGGTAAGAATCACGCCGATCGCATTCTTGCCGACATGGTTCGCAGCGGAACGGAACAGGACATCTACCGAGGGACGGTGACGATTGACGGGCGGGCCGTCGGATAGCTCGCAGACGTAATTGGCGCCGCTGCGTTTTACCAGCAAGTGGGAATGTCCCGGCGCGATAAAGGCGTGGCCTGGCAGGATGCGGTCACCATTTTCAGCTTCTTTCACCGAAATCCTGCACAGGTTGTCGAGCCGCTGGGCGAACGATTTGGTGAAGGCTTCCGGCATGTGCTGGGTGATAGCGATGCCGGGGCAGCCGGGTGGCAATTTGATGAGGAAGTCCTTGATCGCCTCGGTTCCACCCGTGGAGGCGCCAACGACGATCAGCTTATCCATGCCAGGCATGCTCCCTGGCCTGGGGTGACAATTCGTAAACGGTCTTGCCCAGCGATTTGAACAAATCGGCGGCATGATAAAAGCTTTCCGAGTGGCCGGCAAACAGCAAGCCGTCCTTGTGCAGCAGCGGGACGAACTTCTTCAGCACATCGTATTGAGTTTTTTTGTCGAAATAGATCATCACATTGCGGCAGAAAATCGCATCGAATGGCCCGCGCATCGGCCAGGATTCATCGAGCAGGTTGATTTTCCTGAAGGTGATCATGTCGCGCAATTCCTTGCGTACAAGGACCTGCCCTTCTTGCTCTCCGGTGCCTTTGAGAAAAAACTTTTTCACCCTTTCCTCCGGCACCTTTTCCAGTTTCTCCAGCGGATAGACGCCTTCCTGGGCCTTTTGCAATACCGTGGTGTCCAGGTCCGTTGCCAGGATGTGCACCGGCGGCGTGAATGTGCCGAACAGGTCCACCATGGTCATGGCCATGGAATAGGGCTCCTCGCCGGTAGAGGCGGCAGAGCACCAGAGCGAGATCGGGTGCTTCTCGCCGCGCTTTTTGACGTGCTCGGCCAGGAGCGGGAAATGATGCTGCTCGCGGAAAAAGGCGGTGAGGTTGGTGGTGAGGGAGTTGGTGAAAGCCTCCATTTCCACCTCGTCGCCACGCTCCAGGCGAGCCAGGTAGGCGGCGAAGCTGTCCGTTCCGGTCGCACGCAGGCGCCGCGCCAGGCGGCTGTAGACCATGTCCTGCTTGGCCGGGGAGAGCGCGATGCCGGCGCGCTCGTAGATCAGCTTGCGGATACGCTCGAAATCCTGTGCCGTGAAATGGAATTCGCGCATGGCGGAGTTGTTTGAATGGGAGGTCATTTTTGCCCCATTATATAACCAAGTCGAATCATGCCGCAGAAAGGGCTTTCCATTGCGTGAAACGACATTCTTCCCCATAATTACGCTAACAATCAAGAATAAAGGCTCTTTTCGCAAACCGTGTTGGTGGCTCACGTAGTGAGCCACCTGTAGTGGATACTGGATGTTATGGCGCGGTTGCG
>PFJY01000194.1 GCA_002784065.1 Hydrogenophilales bacterium CG_4_10_14_3_um_filter_58_23
ACCGGGCAGCGGCGCGAAGCCAAACCACGCGGAAGACCCAAGGTGCAGAGGCCGGGGAGTGAATAGTTAAAGTGAGCCTGGCCCCTTTTGCCGTTAGCGACCAAATCAGGACAACCGGGCACGCCAAGAGTAATATGCCCCAATCACAGCAAAAGGAGTATTCACCATGTCAGCGATACTAGCCGAGTTGGAGCAACAAGCATGTTCACTCCCGCCTGAGGAGCGGGCACATCTTGCCGAGGTTCTTCTTGAGTCATTGCATGGCTCACCACTATCTGAAATCGAAACAGAGTGGGAACGAGAAATTGAAAAACGTGTCGCAGCTTTCGACAGAGGTGAGCTACAGACGTACCCGGCAGAGGATGTATTTGCTGAAGCAAGGCGTATGACCCAGTGAAGCGAGCACGTTTTGTCGCAGAAGCTCGTCAAGAATGTCGCTTATTACAACGAAGCACAATCTGGCTTAGGAACTCGCTTTACCGAAGCCGTCGAAAAAGCAGCTGCCAGAGCATTGGCTTTCCCGTTATCAGGGACACCGTCAGCTTCAAACACGAGGCGCGTTTTTCTCAAAGGTTTTCCTTTCTCGCTTTTCTACCGACAAGAGGGTGAAGGCATTGTCATTTTTGCAACCTCACATAATTCCCGTAAACCCCGTTATTGAGTCGGTCGCACACGTGGCCGCTAACCTGGCGTTCAACTCGGACGCTTCGCCGAAAAGCGCGGCTCCGCGCCGGTCACTTCTACGTTGGGCATCGCAGACCTAAGCGCAGCGGTCGCGCCACAGTGAGCACCACTCACTGTGATAAACTATGAACTGTCAGCATCTACCGCATTGGAGGTCAGCGTGAGTACGAACATGGAAATCCTGGAAGCCGAAGTCCTGCAGTTACCCCCTGTTGAACGATCACACCTGCTTGAGCGGCTAATCACCAGCCTTGATTCAGACCCCGAAGTCGAGGAAGCCTGGGAGCGAGAAGCTGATCGCAGGGAAGCCGAACTGGAATCCGGTTCGATCTCGGCAGTTTCAGGGCAGGAAGCCATCGCCCGGCTTCGGGCAAGACTTACGCGATGACCTACTCGCTCCACTCTGGAGCGGAGCATGATATTGCCAACGCTCTGGATTTTTACAAAGAGCAAGCTGGCCTTGTGGTTGCTGAGCGTTTTCTCGAAGAATTTGAACGTGTCGCCAAGCTCCTGGTTGAATATCCCGATCTCGGAACGAAGCACGGGTCTAGCAAAGTAGCATTTTTTCAACCCGCGTAAGGCGTAGGGTGTCAATAAGCGAAGCGCATTGCGCCGTGATGTATTTTCCAACTCGCTTCGCTTATTGCACTCTTCTACTCTACCTGAATCAGGATGCCGTCATTATCGGATAATAGGGGGCACTTGTTTATTCGATTTGATGACGAAAACCATGGTTAACACCCCCATTATTATTTATAATTCACGTAATCATGTTTTAACCCGAATGTTTCATAAAAATGGCTGTGTCCCTGTAGCGATAAACGGCTGCCAACGCTGGAATCGCGGCCAAGGCCGCTCCTACAATGGGGTTGATCGGATTTATGAAATGTCCGGGTTAAAAAAATCGGTAGCCATTTAGGTCGTAACGCTCACCCTCCTCTCCCCACGGGCGGAAGAGGAACCCAAGAGATATACGCGACCTGAGCGGTTACAAAATCAACCAACCTATTCACAATGGTGGAGACTATGAAAGCACTTAACGTTGCACAGAAAATCCTCTTGGCCAACGCGGCCGGGAAACCCGCTCAACTGCCCGAACCGGGGCAGCCACTGGAGATCCAATTCACCCACACCCTTTACCAGGATGCCACGGGCACGGCCGCCGCGCTCGCTTTCGAAAAGATGGGCGTGGATCGGGTGAAGACCACCGCCGTCATCGTGGTGGATCACAAGACGCTGCAAGTCGGCTACATCGACGGCGACGACCACCGCTATCTTGAAAGCTTCTCCAAGAAATACGGCTGCTGGTTCTCGCGCGGCGGCAACGGTATCTGCCACAGCGTGTTCCTGGAGGACTTCGCGGTTCCCGGCAAGTCGGTGCTCGGCTCCGATTCCCACACCACCAACGCCGGCGGCATGGGGATGCTGGCGCTGGGCGCGGGCGGCACGGACGTGAGCTTCGCCATGGCCGGCACCTCCTACAAGATCGAAATGCCGAATGTGGTGGAGGTCCATCTCACCGGCTCCCTGCATCCGGGCGTCCTGGCCAAGGACGTGATCCTGAACGTACTCAAGGTCATCGGCATCAAGGGCAACAAGGGCATCTGCCTGGAGTACACCGGGCCGGGTCTGAAGAGCCTGAATGTCACCGACCGCGCCACCATCTGCAACATGGGAACCGAGGGCGGCGTCGCCTTCTCGATCTTCCCCTCGGATGAAGTCACCCAGGCCTACCTCGAAGGCCGGCAGCGCGCGAAAGACTTCCAGCCCCTGCTGGCCGATGCGGGCGCAACTTATAGCCGCACTGTCGAGATCGACCTGTCGTCGCTAGTCCCCACCATCGCGCTTTACCCGCGCCTGAAGGCCATGGAACCCGTCGCCAACCACGCCGGGATGCCCATCGACGCGGTGTTCATCGGCAGTTGCACCAACGCCAACTACGCCAACCTGGCCCGCGTCGGCGAGATTCTTCGCGGCAAGAGGGTCAAAGTCGACACCGCCATCGCCCCCGGTTCGCAGACCGTTGCCCGCCAACTGGCCGCAGCCGGTTATATGGAGGTTTTCTACGCCGCCGGCGTGCGGATCATGGAGAACGCCTGTAGCGCCTGCATCGGCCAGGGTTTCAGCCCGCCCAGCAACGGCGTGATGCTGTCGACCGCCAACCGCAATTTCGCCGGTCGTTCGGGCACCGAGAGCGCCCAGGTTCATCTGGTCAGCCCGGTTACCGCCGCCGCCAGCGCCGTCATGGGTTGCCTGACCGACCCGCGCGATCTCATCAGCGGCGATCTCGCCTACAAGCAAGTCCCGCCAGTGGTGGATATGGCTTCTTATCAGGCGCCGCTGCCGCCTGCCGAGGCCGCCAAGGTGGTGATGCATTACGGCCCCGGCATCGCTCCCCTGCCGACGCTGGCAGGGCTACCCGCAAAACTGGAAGGAGAAGTTCTGCTCAAGCTCGGCGACGAAGTCACCACCGACCTGATCCAGCCTGCCGGCAAGTATCTGTCCCTGCGCTCCAACGCCGACGAATATGCCAAACAGGCCACCTTCGTCCAGGCCGACAAAACCTTCAGCGCACGAGCGGCCGCCCTGCGCGACGCGGGTGGCCACGGTTTCCTCGTGGCGGGCGACGGTTATGGCATGGGCAGTTCTCGCGAGCATGCCGGGCTGTGCCCGCGCATCCTGGGGGTGCGCGCCATCGTGGCCAAGGGCTTCGAGCGCATCCATCTGGCCAACCTCGCCAACTTCGGCATCCTGGCGCTGACCTTCGAGAACCCGGCCGACCTTGAGCGCATCGAGCAAGGCGCCAAAGTCGCGCTCGACACCTCCGGTCTGGAAAGCGGTCAGCTCAAACTGGTGGTTAGCGGCGTCGGAGAGATTCCTCTCAAGCTTGCGCAGGGGAAGGAAGACATCCCCATGATTCGGGCGGGCGGCGCGCTTTCGTTGTTCGCCAGCCAGATGGCGGCTTAGGGAAACTTATCGCTTTGTAGGCTGGCGGTGAGGCACGAACCCCAGCGTTTGGTGATACCAGAAATGTGCTGGGTTCGCGTTGCTCACCACCAGCCTATGACATCCGGAATTCTTATTGAAGAGGAAGAATCATGACAAACCCCAAAATCTATTACACGCTGGTCGATGAGGCCCCCGCACTGGCGACGTATTCCTTTCTTCCTATCGTCCAGGCTTTTACCAAGGCGGTCGGTGTCACGATCGAAACGAGGAGTATTTCCCTTCCAGGCAGAATCCTCGCGAACTTTCCCGAAAATCTGTCCGAGGAACAAAAAGCCGTCGATGGCCTGGCCGATTTGGGCGCGCTGACGCTGAAACCGGAAGCCAACATCATCAAGCTGCCGAATATCAGCGCCTCCCTGCCCCAGTTGAAAGCCGCCATCAAGGAATTGCAATCGAAAGGCTACAAGGTGCCGGATTACCCGGAGGACCCGAAAACAGACGCAGAGAAGGCGATCAAGGCGCGCTACGGCAAGGTGCTCGGCAGCGCCGTCAACCCCGTGCTGAGGGAAGGCAACTCGGATCGCCGGGCGGCGGCCTCGGTCAAGCAATATGCCAGAAATAACCCGCACAAGATGGGCGCATGGACTGCCGGCTCGAAGACCCATGTGGCGCACATGAACGCTGACGATTTCTATGGCAGCGAGAAATCCACCACGGTCGCCGAGGCCGGGAGTTTCCGCATCGAGTTGGTCGGCGACGATGGCAAGATTACGGTGCTGAAGGAGCCGGCGGCGCTCAAGGCTGGCGAGGTCATCGATGCCTGCGTGATGAACCGTCGCGCCCTGCGCGCGTTTTACGAGCAGCAGATGCAGGATGCGAAAAGGGAGGGGACGCTGTTGTCCCTGCATCTCAAGGCCACCATGATGAAAATATCCGACCCCATCATGTTCGGCCATGCCGTTTCCGTCTATTTCAAGGATGTTTTTGCCAAACATGCCGCCCTCTTCAAGGAACTGGGCATCAACCCCAACAACGGCCTGGGCGACATTTATGCGAAAATCGCCGGTCTGCCGGACGCTCAGCGCGCCGAAATCGAGGCCGATATCCGGGCCTGCTACAAGTCCCGGCCGGAATTGGCAATGGTGGATACGGAAAAGGGCATCACCAACCTGCATGTGCCCAACAGCGTGATCGTCGATGCCTCGATGCCCGCCATGATTCGCGAATCGGGGAAAATGTGGGGGCCGGACGGCAAGCTGCACGACACCATGGCGATGATTCCCGACCGTTGCTATGCCGGGATTTACCAGGAAACCATCGAGGACTGCAAGAAGCACGGCGCCTTCGATCCGAGAACCATGGGCAGCGTGCCCAACGTCGGCCTCATGGCGCAGAAGGCCGAGGAATACGGCTCCCATGACAAAACCTTCGAGATCGCCGGCAACGGCACGGTCCGCGTGGTAGATGCGGCGGGCAAGACGCTGCTTGAGCAGAAGGTCGAGCAAGGCGACATCTTCCGCATGTGCCAGGCAAAGGACGAGCCGATCCAGGACTGGGTCAAACTGGCCGTCAGCCGGGCAAGACTCACCGGGACGCCCGCCGTATTCTGGCTGGACAAGAATCGGGCGCACGACGCCCAGATCATCCGGAAAGTGGAGCGTTACCTGAAGGATCACGACACCAGCGGGCTGGACATCCGCATCATGACGCCCGAAGAAGCCATACGGTTCTCGTTCGAACGTATCCGGGCGGGGAAAGACACGATTTCTGTCACGGGTAACGTGATGCGTGACTATCTCACCGACCTGTTCCCGATCCTTGAACTGGGTTCCAGTTCAAAAATGCTGTCGATCGTGCCGCTCATGAAGGGCGGCGGAATGTTCGAGACCGGCGCCGGCGGCACCGCGCCCAAACATGCCCAGCAGTTCCTGGAAGAAGGGCATTTGCGCTGGGATTCGTTGGGCGAATTCCTGGCTCTGGGGGTATCGCTGGAACACCTGAGCCAGAAATTCAACAACGCGAAAGCCCAGGTTCTGGCGGATGCGCTCGATCAGGCCACCGGCAAAATCCTGGATAACAACAAGTCACCGTCCCGCAAGACCGGCGAGCTGGATAACCGCGGCAGCCATTTCTACCTCGCCCTGTATTGGGCGCAGGCGCTGGCCGGGCAGACCAGGGACAAGGCGCTTCAGGCGCGTTTCGCACCCCTGGCGAAGGCCCTTGAAGACAACGAGGCGAAGATTCTTGCCGAGCTGACGGCTGCTCAAGGGAAACCGGTGGATATAGGTGGCTACTACCTGCCCGATTTTGAAATGACATCAAAGGCCATGCGCCCCAGCGCAACCTTCAATGCGGCCTTGGCAGCCATCGGTTAAACCCGGCAGCCTGCTTCGCTAAAACCGCCCGGACAACTCATCGTTCGGACGGAGTAATTACCTGTAGAGACGCATAGATTGCGTCTCTACTTGTTTGTGGCGTCCATGATGGGTGTGAAAATGGGGTGAGACCGGGCAACTGTGGCTTGTCCACATGCAAGCGCGAGCATACAATGCCTGCATGTGATAGCAGACCAGAGGAAATAAAATGGCTAATCTGAGCATCCGCAAGCTGGACGATGATACCATCACGCGCCTGCGCGTCCGTGCCGCCCATCACCGCGTTTCAATGGAAGAGGAAGCGCGCCGCATTCTTCGTCAAGCGGTCGCCACTCCAAAAAAGCTGGGCGACCTTTCCGTGCAGTTCTTTGGTTCCGAGTTCGGAGTTGAATTGGAACTTCCCCAACATGCGCCACACGAACCGCCGAGCTTCGCCTGATGATCGTCGATACCAATGTGATTTCAGAAGCCATGCGCCCGCAGCCTTTGGCATCGGTTCTGAAGTGGTTGAATACCCAGGATGGCAACTGGTTATTCGTCACCACCGTAACACTGGCGGAAATCGGCTACGGCCTGCGCATTTTACCGGAAGGCCAACGACGCTGGCAGTTGCAAAGCCGCTTCGAGCAGTTCATCGCGCAAGCGTTCGAGGAGCGGGTGCTTGATTTTACCGCCTCTGCCGCCCGTGCTTATGCCGAAATCATGGGGCATCGCAAGGAAGTGGGCCACCCCATGAGCCTGCCGGACGGGCAAATCGCAAGCATTGCCCACGCCCACGGGTTTGCCATAGCCACGCGAAATATCAAGGACTTCGAGGATTGCGGCCTTGAGTTGATTAACCCATTTGAATGATCCTTAAAAAATCAATTAAGCAATTGCCGTTTTTAGTCACTTAGCAGTCAAATGATCTCAAAAGATGACAAGAATTTTGCATTTATCGAGCAGAAGCAATGGCGAACGATAGTCAAGGGTGGAAAATGTAGGGTGGAAAAAGCGTAGCGTTTCCACCAACGGGTTATTTCGGCGGATGGGTGGATACACGCTACGCGTTTTATCGGCCCTACCTCTTTTGGTTCCGGCTCGTCCGGTTTAGGATTATGAAGCAAAAACCAGGTTCTCATTTTAATGAACTTTCCCGCCCTTGATGCCGATGGCTTTCGCGCAACACTCCAAACCGGTCGTGAAGCATTGCGCCGGGGCTATCTGGAAAACGGCAATGCCGCCGCCCTGCTGCGCGGCCTGAGCCGGCTGGTGGACAAGCTGCTGATCGCAATCTGGTGGCAGCTATCCCTGCCACACGCCATCGCGCTCATCGCGGTTGGCGGCTATGGACGCAAACAGCTTTATCCCGGTTCGGACATCGATCTGCTGATCCTTCTGCCGGACAATCCGGATGCCGCTCACGGTCAAAATCTGGAGCAGCTCGTCGGCCTGCTCTGGGACATCGGTCTGGATGTCGGGCACAGCGTGCGCACGGTGCCGGAATGCATCGTGGAAGCCAAAGACATCACCGTCCAGACCAACCTGCTCGAAGCGCGCTTTCTGGCCGGAAACCGCCAGCTTTTCCGCGACCTTGAAGCTGCCGTGCAGAAAAACCTGGATCCGCGCGAATTTTACGAAGCGAAACTGCTGGAACAGCAACAGCGTCACGCCCGCTTCCACGACACCGACAACAACCTGGAACCGAACCTGAAGGAAAGTCCGGGCGGACTGCGGGATTTGCATAATATTCTGTGGATCAGCCGCGCCATGGGGCTAAGGGATTCATGGAAAAAACTGGTGAGCGAATCCGTTATCACCGCCCAGGAGGCCCGGCAAATCCGACGCCACGAACGGTTGCTGGAAAATCTGCGCATCCGTCTGCATTACCTGGCGCGGCGGCGCGAGGATCGGCTGCTGTTCGACTACCAGACGCCGCTTGCCGAACAATATGGACTGACCGGGGTAACAAAAGGGCACCACAAGGTACAGCGCATGGCCGGCGAGCAGTTGATGCAGCGCTATTACCGTACCGCCAAGGCGGTCGGCCTGCTCAACGAAATCCTGCTGAGAACCCTGCGTAAACGCATTTTTCCCGTCGATTCGCAGTTTGCCACCCCGATTAACCCGAACTTCCAGGCACGCAACGGGCTGCTCGACATCACCGACGACAACGTCTTCCAGCGCGATCCTGGCGCCATTCTGGAAAGCTTCCTGCTCATGCAGCAGCACCCCAAGCTGTGCGGCATGAGCGCGACCACCCTGCGCGCGCTACGGCGTTCAGTGCCGGAGGTCGACAGCCGCTTTCGCCGCGAACCGCGCCACCATGCACTGTTCATGGAAATCCTGCGCCAACCTCACGGCATCACCCACGAACTGCGCAGAATGAACCAGCTTGGCATCCTGGGCCGCTACATCCCGGCATTTGGCCGGATCGTGGGGCAGATGCAGCACGACCTGTTCCACGTCTACACGGTAGACGGACACATCATGATGGTGATCCGCAATCTGCGGCGCCTGACGATAGCCCGGTTCGCCCACGAATTTCCGCTGTGCGGCGAACTGATCCGCTCTTTCGAACGTCCCGAGGTGCTCTATCTGGCCGGACTGTTCCACGACATCGCCAAAGGACGGGGCGGCGACCACTCTGTGCTGGGCGCCGAGGAAGCGCTCCGCTTCTGCAAATTGCACAATCTCGCGGAAGAAGATACCGAACTGGTGGTCTGGCTGGTGGAAAATCATCTGGTCATGTCGGCCACGGCGCAAAAACAGGACATCAGCGATCCGGACGTCATCGAGGCATTCGCCATCCGGGTTCGCGACCAACGCCACCTGATCGCGCTCTATCTGTTCACCGGGGCCGATATTCGCGGCACCAGCCCGGACGTGTGGAATACCTGGAAAGGCAAGCTGCTGGAAGACCTGTTCCAGGCGACGCATCGCCACCTTGCGGGCGGAACCGCCACGCTGGAAACGCATCTGCTGACACGGCAGGCCGAAGCGCTCAACATTCTCCGGCTTTATGACTTCGACCACGACACCATCCAGGCGCTGTGGGCTCAACTTGAACCGGCCTATTTCCTGCGCCACGACGCCGAGGAAATCGTCTGGCACAGCCGCAACCTCTACGGCAAGGCCAACGCCGGTCAGGCCATCGTCAAGGCGCGCCCGAGCCCCGAAGGCATCCAGGTGATGATCTACACCCCATACCGGGACGACCTGTTTGCCCGGATTTGCAGTTTTTTTGAACGCAACGGTTTCAATATCGTCGATGCCAAGGTGCATACCAGTCGCCATGGCTACGCGCTAGACAGCTTCGTCGTGCTGGACGAAGCCAATCGTTCCGCCCGTTACCGCGACCTGCTGTATTTCATCAATCACGAACTATTGCAGCGGCTGATCGATGCGGCGCCGCTTGACCCTCCCCTGCAAGGACGGTTGAGCCGCCATCTCAAGCATTTCCCGATTACGCCGGAAATTTCGATCGAACCGGACGAAAAAAACGCTTACTATATTCTGTCGGTCACCGCAGGAGATCGGCCGGGGCTATTGTCGCGCATCGCTCAGACCTTGCTGAAACACGGCATCCACCTGCATACGGCGAAAATCACCACACTCGGCGAACGCGCCGAGGACACCTTTCTAATCACCGGAGAAGAACTCGAAAATCCGAAAACGGCGCACCAGGTTGAAGCCGATCTGCTGCTGCAACTTCGAACATAAAGGAAAAAAATCACCATGACCACTATCCATCAAGAAGACTTAATCGCCAGCGTTGCCGATGCGCTGCAATACATCTCCTACTATCACCCCCTCGACTTCATTACGGCACTGGGCAAGGCCTACGAACGGGAACAGTCGCCCGCCGCCCGCGACGCCATTGCCCAGATCCTCACCAACTCGCGCATGAGCGCACAGGGCCACCGGCCGATTTGCCAGGATACCGGCATCGTGACGGCCTTCGTCAAGGTCGGCATGAATGTCCGCTGGGATGCCGCCATGGGCGTCGGCGACATGGTCAACGAAGGAGTCCGCCGCGCCTACACGAACCCGGACAATGTGCTGCGCGCCTCAGTGGTGGCCGACCCCGCCGGCGCGCGCAAGAACACCCGCGACAACACCCCGGCGGTGATCCATTATGAAATCGTTCCCGGCGATAAAGTCGAAGTGACCCTGGCGGCCAAGGGCGGCGGCTCGGAGAACAAATCCAAATTTGTCATCCTCAACCCCTCGGACAGCCTGGTCGATTGGGTGTTGAAGACCGTCCCCACCATGGGGGGAGGATGGTGTCCGCCGGGGATACTGGGCATCGGCCTCGGCGGTACGGCGGAAAAAGCCATGCTGCTTGCCAAGGAAGTCCTGATGGAGCCGATCGACATCCACGAACTGCAAGCGCGCGGGGCGAAAAACCGGGTGGAAGAACTGCGTCTGGAACTGTACGAGAAGGTCAACGCGCTGGGCATCGGCGCACAAGGGCTGGGTGGTCTCACCACGGTGCTGGACATCAAGATCAAGGACTACCCGACCCATGCCGCCGGCCTGCCGGTCGCGATGATCCCCAACTGCGCCGCCACCCGCCACATCCACTTCACCCTCGACGGCAACGGCCCGGCAGTGCTGACACCGCCCAATCTCGACCAATGGCCGAAAGTCGAATGGCAACCCGCAGCAGACTCGCGTCGCGTCAACCTCGACACCATCACGCGGGAAGAAATCGCCACCTGGAAACCAGGCGAGACGCTGTTGTTGTCCGGCAAGCTGCTCACCGGACGCGACGCAGCCCACAAGCGCATCGCCGACATGTTGGCGCGCGGCGAAGCCTTGCCGGTAGATTTTACCAACCGCTTCATCTACTACGTCGGCCCGGTCGATCCGGTGCGCGACGAAGTGATGGGCCCAGCCGGCCCCACCACGGCAACACGCATGGACAAATTTACCGACATGATGCTGGAAAAGACCGGCCTGATCGGCATGGTCGGCAAGGCCGAGCGCGGCCCGGTCGCAATCGACAGCATCCAGCGGCATAAAGCCATTTATCTGATGGCCGTCGGCGGCGCGGCCTATCTGGTATCCAAGGCGATCAAGGCCTCCAGGGTGCTGGCTTTCGCCGATTTGGGGATGGAAGCCATCTACGAGTTTACGGTGCAGGACATGCCGGTGACCGTGGCGGTGGACACCAATGGCACGTCAGTGCATGAAACCGGCCCGGCGGAATGGCGGGCGAAGATCGGCAAGATTCCGGTGGGTTAAATTGGCATGGTGGGGTGTTAAAAACCAGTTAAATGCCCTGTTTTGGACAGCAGTGAGTTGTCGCCTATAATCCCTGATTCATCTTCGGAGACCCGCCATGACCGAACCCCTGCTCATCGCCAAGAACGACCGCACCGAACTCCTGCTGCTGCCCCAGATGGCCAATCGCCATGGCCTGATTACCGGCGCCACCGGCACCGGCAAGACGGTGACCCTGCAAACCATGGCCGAGCAGTTCTCCCGCATCGGCGTGTCCTGTTTCATGTCCGACGTGAAGGGCGACCTGTCCGGTATCTCCCAGGTCGGCGGCAACAATCCCAAGGTGGCCGAGCGGATTGAAAAACTCGGCCTGACCGATCACCCATACTGCGCCAGCCCGGTCACCTTCTGGGACCCGTTCGGTGAGCAGGGCCACCCGGTGCGCGCCACCGTGTCCGACATGGGGCCGCTGCTGTTGTCGCGGATGCTGGAACTGAACGAGACTCAGGCTGGTGTGCTCAACTTGGTGTTTAAGGTCGCCGACGACAACGGTCTGCTCCTGCTGGACTTGAAGGACCTGCGCGCCATGCTCCAGTTCGTGGGCGACCATGGCAAGGAATACACCACCGAATACGGCAACATTTCGGTCGCCAGCGTAGGCGCGATCCAGCGCGGCCTGCTGGCGCTGGAGTCGCAGGGTGGCGACCGGATTTTTGGCGAGCCGATGCTGAACATCGAGGACATGATGCAGACCGAGCGCGGCCGAGGCATCGTTAACATCCTCGCCGCCGACCGGCTGATGCAGGCACCCAAAATGTACGCCACACTGCTGCTCTGGCTGTTGTCGGAACTGTATGAAAAACTGCCCGAGGTGGGCGACTTGGACAAGCCCAAGCTGGTGTTCTTTTTCGACGAGGCCCACCTCTTGTTCACCGACGCGTCCGGCGCCCTGATCGACAAGATCGAACAGGTGGTGCGGCTGATTCGTTCCAAGGGCGTCGGTGTCTATTTCGTCACCCAGAACCCGGCCGACGTGCCGGACAAGGTGTTGTCGCAGCTCGGCAATCGGGTGCAGCACGCCTTGCGCGCCTTCTCGCCGCGCGACCAGAAGGTAGTCAAGGCCGCCGCCGAGACCCTGCGCGACAATGACCGACTGGACGAAGAGGCTGCCATCACCGAACTGGGCGTGGGCGAGGCGCTGGTCTCCTTCCTGGACGAAAAGGGTCGGCCCAACGTGGTGGAACGTGCCTTCATCTGCCCGCCCGAAGGCCAGCTCGGCCCCATTACGCCGGCACAGCGCCAGGCGCTGATCCAGTCGTCGCTGGTGGCGGGCGTGTATGAAAAGGGGGTGGATCGGGAATCCGCCTACGAAGTGCTCAAGGCGCGGGCGGAACAAAGTGCCCAGGCACAGGCACATTCTCAAGCTCAAGCCCAGACCAAGACCGCGCCGCAAGCCGGTTCGGGCGGCGTCGGCGGCGTGCTGGGCGGTATACTGCTCGGCACGGGACGGCGTCAGGGCATGATCGAGGCCATGGCCAAGAGCGCGGTGCGCACCATCGGCGCCCAGGTCGGTCGACAAATCCTGCGCGGTATCATGGGATCCATCCTGGGCGGTCGCAAATGAGCGCGCCCGCTGGACATTTCGACAAGGACAGAGGCAAACAAAGGGTAGGGAGCAGGCTTTCGCCTGCTCGCCCTCATCAAACGGTGCATGCGCTATTCCTACAAGGTACGCTGTTTAACGAGAGATGGAATTACGTCTCGAATTAATTTAGGCCCATTTCCCCGCCCTATTCGTCGATGCGCGGCAGTGGAGTTTGTCCCGCGCTGTGTATGTGTAAAGATACAGATTTCCCAACATCTCTTTCATTACGCTCATGTTCTCATCACCCCTCACTCATTCGCGCTGTGGCATCGGCACATAATCCCTTTTCTTCGGTCCCAGGAACAACTGGCGCGGGCGGCCAATCTTCTGCTCTGGGTCCGAGATCATCTCGTTCCATTGGGTGATCCAGCCGATAGTGCGGGAAATGGCGAAGATTGCGGTAAACATGTTGGTCGGGATTCCGATGGCGCGCAGCACGATGCCGGAATAAAAATCCACGTTCGGGTAGAGTTTCTTTTTGATAAAGTATTCGTCTTCCAGGGCAATACGCTCCAGTTCGAGTGCGATCTGAAACAGCCGGTCGTTGTGAGCGCCGGGTTCGTTCAGCACTTCGTGGCAGGTTTGGCGCATCAGGTTGGCGCGCGGATCGAAGTTCTTGTACACCCGGTGGCCGAAGCCCATCAAACGGAATGGATCATTTTTGTCCTTGGCTCGAGCGATGAATTTCGGGATGTTGGAAGCCTCGCCGATTTCCTCCAGCATTTTCAGCACCGCCTCGTTGGCGCCACCGTGAGCCGGCCCCCACAGCGAGGCGATGCCGGCGGCAATGCAGGCGAAGGGATTGGTACCACTGGAACCGGCCAGACGCACGGTCGAGGTGGAGGCATTTTGTTCGTGATCGGCGTGAAGCGTAAAAATACGATCCATGGCTCTTACCATCACCGGGTTGGGTACATATTCCTCGCAGGGCGTGGAGAACATCATGTGCAAAAAGTTCGCTGCGTAGGAAAGCGCGTTGCAAGGGTAGGCAAAGGGCTGCCCCGTGTTGTACTTGAAGCTCATGGCCGCGATGGTCGGCACCTTGGCGAGCAGGCGGTGGGCGGAAATCTCCCGGTGGTGCGGGTCGCCCACGTCGCCGGAATCCTGGTAGAAAGCGGACAGCGCGCCCACCACACTCACCATCACCGCCATCGGGTGGGCATCGCGGCGGAATCCCTTGAAGAAGCTGGTGACTTGGTCATTTACCATGGTGTGATGGCGGATGATGAAATCGAATTCCTGCTTTTGCTCCATGGTGGGCAGTTCGCCGTAATAAAGCAGGTGGCAGACTTCGATGAAGTCCGCATGTTCGGCCAACTGCTCGATGGGGTAGCCGCGATAGAGCAGGATGCCCTTATCGCCATCGATGAAGGTGATTTTCGAGCTGCAACTCGCAGTAGACACGTATCCGGGGTCATAAGTAAAAAGCCCGTGTTTCCCCAGATTGCGAATGTCGATCACATCGGAGCCTAGAGTGGCGGAAAGCACCGGCAACTCGATCTCTTTTCCACCTTCGATTCTAATATAAGCTTTGCGATTGCTCATGATTCGTGTCTCCTTCGATTATCTTAGGATAAATATAGGCGTAGCAACTGCAACATCAGCGGTCAGTTTTTATACGCGGCGAGCCGGGTGGCTTTACTCTTAAAAACCGACCGCTGATGACTGTTAGCTGGTTACTGGCATTATCCCAGTTCGTTGAGATAGCAATGGTGTTTGGTATCACAGCGGCTGACGCGCCATTCCACCGGCTGGCCGCCATAGGTATAGGCCACCCTGTCAATATCCAGCAGCGGCGTTCCCGGAGGAATGCCAAGCAGCCCTGCGGTGGTTTCATCCGCAGCAATGGCTTGTATGCGCTCCTCGGCATGGATGATCCGCGTGCCGTAACGGACTTCATAAAGGCTGTAGAGCGTGCCCTGAAATTCCTGGATCACCGCCTCGTTCAAGCCCTTGAACAAGGTTGCGGACAAGTAAATGTTGTCGAGAATTACAGATTCGCCGGAAAACTTGATCAGTCGTCGCACCACCACGACCGGCGTTCCACGCTTCAGTCCGAGCCGATCTGCTGCGATGTTGTCAGCCTTGATGCGTTCGCAGTTGATCAATTTGCTGATCGGAACATCTTGCTTGCCGTTTAACTCGACAATACGCAGAAAACGGTACTGGTTATGCTCTTCGGTATGGGTGGCGACGAAGGTGCCCTTCCCTTGGCGCCGCATCAGAATATTTTCCGCAGCAAGCTCATCAATAGCTTTGCGCACAGTACCCTGGCTGACCTTGAACCGGCTCGCCAGTTCCAGTTCGCTGGGGATTACCTCGCCCGGCCTCCATTCGCCGGCGACAAGACTTTGCGTGACCAAAATCTTGATCTGCTCGTAGAGCGGCCTAAAAGTTGGAGTAGAGTGTGATTGGGCCATTAGGATTTCTTTCTTTGCCAACTGTAGCATGATCGAAACAAGCGGTCAGATATCTTATATAAGATATATTATATAAGTTGAATATATTAACATATAGCTTATTTGACCACATATATACATATTCTTCGAATTTATTTATTTGCCCGGCGAACGAATTTATGGGCATGCTGGCAATCTAGTCAGCCCAGGCGCTTCCAGCATATTTGACTATAATCACTATATACAGGTCGGAACAGGCCATTCCTTAATCCACGGACATCGGCTGCGCCAACAGCTTGGCCAGATTTTTCAGGAGGCGTCATGAAAGCATTGATCATCAGCGCAGACCATTTTGAGGATACCGAACTTCTGGTGCCCTACTACCGCCTGAAGGAAGAAGGCTTTGAGGTAGATGTCGCCTCTATTTCCAGGGGAAAAATAAACGGCAAACACGGCTACGAAGTCAGCGTGGACAAGGCGCTGCGCGACGTTCATGCTAAAGACTATGACATTCTCGTTCTTCCTGGCGGCAAGGCGCCCACAACATTGCGCAAGGAACCGGTCGCGCTGGAAATCGTGAAGGATTTTTTTCGCAACAACAAGCCTGTTGCAGCCATCTGCCACGGTCCACAACTATTGGTCACGGCAGGCGTACTCCTGGGGCGACGAGCCACCTGCTACCACTCTGTCGCCGAGGAACTGAAAGAAACGGGCGCCCTGTATGAAGACAGCGAAGTGGTGGTTGACGGCAATCTGGTCACGTCCCGCCAGCCCTCAGACCTGCCAGCTTTCATGCGGGAAACCATCCGGATGACGGCAAAAAACGTGCGTTGAGCCCGTCCCTGCACAATGTATAACCTGATTAGGTACGTGCCTCAGCTACGTGTAGCCGACCAGCTTTTGAGGCGAAATCCAGCTAAAAACGATGGCTTGTCCATCTTGATCGGCCCTTTTAGGGTAGCAAAATGCCCAAATGATGGGCTGGCTGAGGAATGTAACTAATCAGGATGTATAATGTATCCCGAAACGACAATCTAGGAGAATAAAATGAAAACTCGATTTGCAGGTTTCCAACCAATCCGGCCTGACCGTCTGATTTGGGGGCAGGAATATCGGCACGACACCTATAAATCCAAGCACAAACTGCCCGAACCCACGGTTTGCCCGCAATGTGGCGCAGTGGTTCACGAGGGACGCTGGCAATGGCTGCCCAAGCCGGATCAGGCCCACGAGGAAATGTGCCCCGCCTGCCATCGCATCCACGACGAGTTCCCGGCTGGATTCGTAACCGTGGGCGGGCAGTTTTTCAAGGAACACCGGGAGGAATTGCTGCACCTGGTGAAGAACGAGGAAGCAAAGGCCAAGGCGGAGCATCCCATGGAAAGGATCATCAAGATCGAAGACCAGGATGACGGCGCCCTGGTCACTACCACCGGAATCCATCTCGCCCGCGGCATCGGCGAAGCATTGCACCATGCCTACAAAGGCGAACTGGAATTCCACTACAACGAACAGGAAAACCTGCTGCGCGTAGTGTGGGAGCGCTAAGGAAGGACTGAACAAGTCCAAAACGCTCCTTTGATTGTTTCATTTTGGCTCTTTTCGCAAACCGTGTTGGTGGCTCACGTAGTGAGCCACCTGTAGTGGATACTGGA
>PFJY01000238.1 GCA_002784065.1 Hydrogenophilales bacterium CG_4_10_14_3_um_filter_58_23
GTCAATAGTCGTTCTATTGACCAAAAAAGCGGCGAAATATGGACCGGCCAGGCGGATTTGCAGCCGATTTCCTTCAAGTCAGACAGGCTGCTAGACTGCCCACCCCAGCCCCATAAATCCTAAAATTCGGTTATAATTCGACCCAACCGAGGAGCGCTGCAACGGATTCCTTCCGTCAGGCTCGGCTTTCGAAAACTGCGCTTACCTGTATTTAACCTGTGCCGGGCACGGGATGCCCAGGTGAGCAACGTCCCACTGCATCCCCCCGGCCACAACGTTAGGAGTTCGCTGTGGCTGATACCAAAAACTTTACCGACTATCTGGTCGCCGACATGTCCCTGGCCGTATGGGGCCGCAAGGAAATTCTGATGGCCGAGGTGGAAATGCCCGGCTTGGTGGCGATCCGCGCGGAAAACGTCAAGGCGCAGCCGCTGAAAGGCGCACGCATCGCCGGTTCGCTGCACATGACCATCCAGACCGCCGTGCTGATCGAAACCCTGACCGCATTGGGCGCGGAAGTTCGCTGGGCTTCGTGCAACATCTACTCGACGCAGGACCAGGCCGCTGCCGCGATTGCCGCCGACGGCATCCCGGTGTTCGCCTACAAGGGCGAATCGCTGGAAGAATACTGGGATTACACCCACCGAATTTTCGAATGGCCTGGCGAACCGGCCAACATGATCCTGGACGACGGCGGCGACGCCACTCTGTTGCTGCACCTGGGCACCCGCGCCGAAGCCGACCCTTCCTGCATCGCCAAGCCGACCTGCGAGGAAGAGCGCGTGCTGTTCGCCGCCATCAAAAACCGACTGGCGACCTCGCCCGGCTGGTACTCCGCCCGCATCAAGCACATCAAGGGCGTGACCGAGGAAACCACCACCGGCGTGCATCGCCTATACCAGATGGCCGAGGAAGGCCGCCTGAAGTTCCCGGCGATCAACGTCAACGACTCGGTCACCAAGTCCAAGTTCGACAACCTGTACGGCTGCCGCGAATCGCTTCTGGATGGCATCAAGCGCGCCACCGATGTGATGATCGCCGGCAAGATCTGCGTGGTGCTTGGCTACGGCGACGTGGGCAAGGGCTGCGCCCAGGCTTTCCGTGGCATGGGCGCCACCGTGATGGTGACCGAGATCGACCCGATCTGCGCGCTGCAAGCGGCGATGGAAGGCTACCGCGTGGTGACCATGGACGACGTGGCCAGCCTCGGCGACATCTTCGTGACCTGCACCGGCAACCTCAGCGTCATCAACCACGACCACATGGCGAAGATGAAGAACGAAGCCATCGTCTGCAACATCGGCCACTTCGATTCGGAAATCGACATCGCCTCGCTGGAAAAATACCAGTGGGACGAGATCAAGCCGCAAGTCGATCATGTGATCTTCCCCGACGGCAAGAAGCTGATCGTGCTGGCCAAAGGTCGCCTGGTGAACCTGGGCTGCGCCACCGGCCATCCGTCGTTCGTGATGTCGGCCTCGTTCAGCAACCAGACCATCGCCCAGATCGAGCTGTTCAATCACCCGGAAAACTACGAGAACAAGGTTTACGTTCTGCCCAAGCATCTGGACGAAAAAGTGGCACGTCTGCACCTGATGAAGATCGGTGTTAATCTGACCGAACTGACCGATGCGCAGGCCGCCTATATCGGCGTGCCGAAGAACGGGCCGTACAAGGCCAACCACTATCGGTATTGAGTAGCCCGTAGGGTGGGCACGTTTCTGTGCCCACGCGGTCAGGGCAGATTATTCCGCGTGGGCACAAAAGCCGTGCCCACCCTACGAAAATATCTTAAAGAAACCATAGCGATGACGACCCCCTTACCCATACTCAGCTTCGAATTCTTCCCTCCAAAAACACCGGAGGGAATGGACAAACTGCGCGCCACGCGCAAGCAGCTTGCCCAGCTCAACCCGGAATTCTTTTCGGTGACTTTCGGCGCCGGGGGCTCGACCCGCGACCTCACCCTGGAAACCGTGATCGAGATTCAGCGGGAAGGCCATGAGGCCGCACCGCACCTGTCCTGCATCGGATCAACCAGGGAAAACATCCGGGCGATCCTCAACGAATATAAAAGCCATGGCATCCGCCATATCGTCGCCCTGCGCGGCGACATGCCTTCCGGCATGGCCTGTGCGGGGGAATTCCGCTACGCCAACGAGCTGGTGGAGTTCATCCGCGCCGAGACCGGCGACTGGTACCACATCGAAGTGGCCGCTTATCCGGAATTTCATCCGCAAGCCATCTCCGCCCAGGCCGACCTGGTTAATTTCAAGCGCAAGGTGGAGGCCGGCGCCAATGCCGCGATCACCCAGTATTTCTACAACGCCGACGCCTACTTCAACTTCGTCGACGAGTGCCAGGCAATGGGCATCACCATCCCGATCGTGCCCGGCATCATGCCAATCGGCAACTTTACCCAACTGGCGCGCTTTTCCGATGCCTGCGGCGCTGAGATCCCTCGCTGGCTGCGGCTCAAGCTCCAGGGCTACGGCGACGACACCGCCGCCATCCGCGCCTGCGGTCTGGACGTGGTCACCAGCCTGTGCGATCGGTTGCTGAAAGGCGGCGCACCGGGGCTGCATTTCTACACCCTCAATCAGGCCGGCCTGATTTCGACCATCTGGCAACGCCTCGGGCTGTAAAACAGGCTCTTCTAAAAACCCCCGTTTCGCCATGTAGGATGCGTCCCACGCACCAATGGTTGTGGTGCGTGGGACGCATCCTTTTTGTCCGGCTTAGGATAAACAAAAATCCCCCAAACCTTGACATCGAAATGGGTTTTAACTTCTGTTACCATGTAGGGAAAATCCTTAGCCCACCCTTGACCTTATACTAACTTCCGGGTTTCTCCGCCACCGCCGATGATCGAGAATATCAGCCTGAAGACCCGTATTCTCCTCCCTCTCGCCCTGGTGCTGGCGATGCTTCTCGGCGCATTCCATTTCAGCCTGTACCGGCATGAAAAGACCGATGCCAGCCTTCGCTTCGCGGGTGACCTGCAAGCGGCAAAAACCTACTACCAGCTCGCTCTGGTTCGGCGCGGCAAAAAACTGGGGGCGACGCTCGAGGTCATCCTGCACGACGAAAAATTTCAGGCGGCGTTGCGCGCCAAGGACCGGGATGCCTTGCTGGAGCGGGCGACGCCGCTATTCAAGCGATTGCATGACCGTTACGACATCACCCATTTTTACTTTGAGGATGCCGCGCGGATCAACGTGTTGCGCGTGCACCAGCCCGAACGCCATGGCGACACCATCGACCGCTACACCACGCTGGCAGCCGAAAGAACCGGGAAGATCGCCATCGGGACGGAAATCGGCCCGATCGGCACCTTCACCCTGCGCGCGGTTGCGCCGCTATACGACAACAGCGGGCTGGTCGGCTACGTCGAGTTAGGAGAGGAAATCGAGGATGTGCTACACGACATCCAAGCCATCGTCGGCACCGATCACCTGCTGACGATCGACAAGCAGTTTCTAAAGCGCGGGGACTGGGAAAGCGGCATGGCCATGCTGGGACGAGACGCGAACTGGGACCGGCTCCCCGGCATGGCCGTCGTCCACCAGACCCTGGACTTGCCGAGGGAACAGGCGAACCGCCTGGCATCCCAGGGGAACCTGTCCAACCCGATCCTGGATCTGACGGTTGGCGGCAAACATTATCGCAGCGGTTCCTTTCCCATTGAGGATGTAACCGGGCGCAGGGTGGGGAACCTGGCAATCCTGCGCGACACGACGCAGCTCGACAATGAAATACACGCCACCCTCCGCTCCCTCAGCCTGTTTTCCCTGGCCCTGGGCGGAACGCTGATCGCCTTCTTCTATCTGGTTACCCGCCGGGTGGAGCGTCGCCTCGATGAAGCCCTCATGCGATCGGCCGCCCAAGGCATGGAACGCGAGGCGCTGCAGGTGCGGCACATCGCCGAACTGGAACAGGAACGCGACAAGCTGCGGCGCACTCAGGAAGAACTGCAGAAGACTGCGGAAAACCTGCAGCTCGCCGGCGAGGTGTTCGAGAACAGCGCCGAAGGCATCATCATCACCGACACGCAGGGCAACATCCTGCAGGTCAACCGCGCATTCACCGCCATCACCGGCTACAGCGAGGCGGAGGCCCTCGGCCAGACCCCCCGGCTGTTGCGCTCGGACCGGCATGATGACGCGTTTTTCCAGGGAATGTGGGCCTCGCTCATCGAGTTCGGCTACTGGCAGGGCGAAATCTGGAACCGGCGCAAGAACGCCGAAATTTACCCGGAATGGCTCTCCATCACTGCCGTCCGCGACGAACAGGGCGAGACCATCAATTACCTGGGCGTGTTCGCCGACCTCACCGAGAAGAAGCTGGCCGATGCGCGCGTCCACCATCTCGCTTATTATGACACCCTCACCGAACTGCCCAACCGCCTGCTGCTGGAAGAACGCCTGAAACAGGCGCTGACGACGGCGCAATACAATAACTGGCGGGTGGCGGTGCTGTATCTGGATCTGGACCGTTTCAAGACCATCAACGACACCCTCGGCCACCCCTTCGGCGACAAGCTGCTGCAAGTTGTGGCCGGGCGGCTGGCGGGCCATGTCCGCGACAGCGACACCCTCGCCCGCTTCAGCGGGGACGAGTTCGCCATCGTGCTGGGTGATGCCGGCAACGCCCAGAATGCCGCGCTGGTGGCCCAGAAAATCCTCGACGCCCTGTCCAAGCCGTTTCATCTGGAAGGGCAGGAAGTATTCATCACACCCAGCATCGGTGTCGCCCTCTACCCGCTCGATGCCGACAACAAGGATGACCTGATCCAGCACGCCGACACCGCCATGAGCCACGCCAAGGCACAGGGCGGCAACAACTTCCAATTCTACAGCGCCGACATGAACGCGACGGCCTCGCAGCGGCTGGCCATGGAAACCCAGTTGCGCAGGGCGCTGGAGCGCAACGAATTCGTGCTGCACTACCAGCCCCAAGTCAGCCTGCGTAGCGGCCGGATCATTGGCATGGAAGCGCTGATCCGCTGGCAACACCCGGAACGGGGGCTGGTTCCGCCGGGAGAATTCATCTCCCTGCTCGAAGAAACCGGCCTGATCGTCCCGGTCGGCGAATGGGTGCTGCGCACTGCCTGTGCCCAGAACAGCGTCTGGCTGGCCGAAGGCCTGCCGCCCCTGCGCGTGGCGGTCAACCTGTCGGCGCGCCAATTCCGCCAAAGCGGCCTGGCCGCCATGGTCAATCAGGCACTGCAGGATGCCGGACTGGCGCCGGAGTACTTGGAACTGGAAGTCACCGAGAGCATCATGATCCAGGACGTGCAGGCGACGATCACCACCCTGCACCAGTTGCACGGGCTTGGCATCCAGATATCGATCGACGATTTCGGCACCGGCTACTCATCCCTGATCTACCTGAAGCGTCTGCCGATCGGCAAGATCAAGATCGACCAGTCCTTCGTCCGCGACATCTGTATCGACCCGGAAGACCGTGCCATCGCCAACGCAGTCATCAGCCTGGGACACAGCATGAAGATGCAGGTCATTGCTGAAGGGGTGGAAACGCTGGAACAACTGGAATATCTGCGCACGCAAGAGTGCGATGAAATCCAGGGGTTCTACTTCAGCCGGCCGCTGCCCGCCGAGGGTTTTGCCCAACTGGTGAGAGAAGGTCTGGTTACGGCGAAACAAGCCTGATTCCGTTTGCGGCAAAAACGCGAATAATTATCACATCTCGTAGGAGCGACCTCCCGGTCGCGAATTCGGTGGTTCGCGACCGGGAGGTCGCTCCTACATCGCGATCGCGCAAATTTTCCTTCAGCCCGGAACCCCGGCACCCAGCAGCGGCTTCAACGCCGTGAGGATGCTGGAAAACACCTTGGAATTATCCTTCTCCAACTGCGCCAGCAGGGTCTTCATGTGCATCCTCTCGGTGGGCACGCCGAAACAGGCCGGGCAGTTCTCCGGGATCACCGGCAGTTCCGCGCTCTTCGCGAAAGCCGCAGTCTGGCGCTCGCGGGCGTAGATGAAGGGGCGGATCACCCGGATGTCGCCCTTGTCGTTGAGGTAATGCGCCTGCATGGTGCGCAGCTTGCCGCCGAAAAAGGCCGACATCAGGAAAGTCTCGGCGGCATCGTCCAGGTGCTGCGCCAGGGCCAGCACGTTGTAGCCGTTTTCCCGCGCTGCGCGGTAGAGGATGCCGCGCCGCATTCTGGAACAGAAGGCGCAGAAGGAATCTCCCTGCATCGATTTTTCGGCCTGCTTGACGATCGGCTGGCTTTCGTAAAAATAAGGAATACCCAGTTCCGCCATGGTGTTTTTCAGCGGCGAGGGATCAAAATCGGGCGATTGTGGATCCACCGTTGCTGCCGCCAACTCGAAGCGTACCGGTGCCTTCTTTTGCAAAGCGATCAGCACATGCAACAGGGAAAGGCTGTCCTTGCCGCCAGACACCCCGAGCAGCACCCGGTCGCCTTCGCGGATCATGGAAAAGTCGCCGATGGCGCGGCCGGCTGCGCTCATCAGGGATTTTGGCGGTTTGACGGGTTCGATCACAATGAAGCACTCCGCCCACCATCCACCGGCAAAATTGTACCGGTGATGTAAGGCGCATCCTTGATCAGGAACAGCACCGCGCGCGCAATGTCGTCGGGCGAACCCTCGCGCTTCAGCAGGGTGTGGGCGACGATGCGGCGACGTTCCTGCTCGTCAAAGGTGGGATCCTCCGGCCACATGATTGGACCCGGCGACACCGCATTGACCCGCACCTCCGGGCCGAGTTCGTGGGCCAACGACTTGGTCAGCGCCACCAGGCCGGCCTTGGCGATGCTGTAAACCACGTAGCTTTTCATCGGTCGCTCGGCATGAATGTCGGTGATGTTGACGATGCAACCGTGACTGTGGCGCAATGGGTGGGCCGCCGCCTGCGACAGGAACAGCGGCGCCTTGAGGTTGGTGCCGAGCAGGTCGTGCCAGTCCTTTTCGCCGATCTCGCCCACTACGGTCGGATAAAAGCTGGAAGCGTTGTTGATCAGCACGTCGAGCCGGCCAAAGCGTTTCACTGTTGCGGCGACCAGTTCCGGCAACTGTTCCACATCATGCAGATCAGCCTGCGCCAGTGCCACAGAATCCAGACGCTTGCGGTTCAATTCATCGCGCAGCGCCTCCGCTTCCGCCGCCGAGGAACGGTAGTGAATCATCAGGTTCGCCCCCTCACCGTGCAGTCGGCGGCAAATTGCCGCGCCGACCCGCTTCGCGCCACCGGTAATCAATACGACTTTGCCTTGCATGTTTTCTCCATTACACTGGTAGGCAGTCAACGGGATTCTGTCGGAGCGGGCTTGTCCGCGATCAGCGGCATTAATCGCGGGCAAGCCCGCTCCGACAGAAACACGCCATCAAATCTATCACACTTGTCATGTCCCCACTACCCGCACCCGATCCGGCCGCACTGGAATACAGCAAAAAAACCGTCGCCCTGATCGACCGTGAGATTAAATCCGCCGGCGGCTGGATTCCCTTCAGCCGCTACATGGAGCTGGCCCTGTACGCGCCCGGTCTCGGCTACTACAGTGCCGGCATGCACAAATTCGGCGCGGCAGGCGATTTTGTCACCGCCCCGGAAATCTCCGCCCTGTTTGGCCAGGCCCTGGCGCGGCAAGCGGCTCAGGTGCTTGAGCTTGTCGCTGGCAACATACTTGAAATCGGCCCTGGCTCCGGTCGCTTGGCTTTCGACCTGCTCTCGGAACTGGAACAACTGGGGCAGTTGCCGGAGCACTATTTCCTTCTTGAAGTGAGCGCTGACCTGCGCCAGCGCCAGCAACATCTCCTGGCGCGGTTCGCACCCCGAGTGGAGTGGTTGGACAGACTGCCCGCCTCCTTCTCTGGACTGATTATCGGCAACGAGGTGCTGGATGCGATGCCGGTACACCTCGTCGCCTGGAGTGAAGACCGCCTCTTTGAACGCGGCGTGAGCATGAAGGACGGTCAGTTCTCCTGGAGCGAGCGCAAACTAGCCTCGGGGGAGCTTTTCGACATTGCCGCCAGCCTGGATGTTCCTCCAGGCACGATCAGCGAAATCGGCCTCGCCGCACGCGGTTTCATTGCCACCCTCGTCGGGTTGCTGGAGAAGGGGGCGATCCTGATGCTGGATTACGGTTTCGGACAAAACGAGTACTACCATCCCCAACGCAGCTCAGGCACCCTGATGTGCCACTATCGCCACTACGCCCACGATGACCCGTTCTATCTGCCGGGCCTGCAGGATGTTACCTCCCATGTGGATTTCACCGCCATCGCCGAGGCTGGCGTCAAGCACGGCCTGAATCTTCTGGGCTATACCAGCCAGGCCCATTTTTTAATCAACAGCGGCATCACCGACTTGCTGGCACGGGCCTCGCCCGAGCAGGCGAGTGCTTACCTGCCCCTCGCTGCCCAAGCGCAGAAGCTGCTCAACCCGGCGGAAATGGGCGAACTGTTCAAGGTCATTGCCTTGGGCAAGGGCGTGGACAACCCTCTGCTCGGCTTTGCACGCGGCGACAAAAGCCGCATGCTTTAACCCTCAAAACCGTAGCCAAACCGCCATCCCGCCGGCCCTGCAGCTTACCTGCTTCCCAGCCAAACCTTGATCGCCTCCAGCCGCGCCTCGTACACCCGGTCGCGAATCTTCGCCGGGTCGTCGCATTGCCGGGCTACCGCACCGGCATCCACCGCCTGCGCGACCTTGAGCGCCTCGCGCAGAAAATCGGCCGGCTCGAACGCCGCATTCTGATAACCCAGCCGACCGCAGCAATCGGCGGTACAGGCCTGAAGGAAGGATTCGAAGCGCCATGGCTGGCGCAGCGCATCGGTTTCCAGCAGCAGCTTGAGCAAGGTTTCAGGCCGCAATTCGAAAGCGCGCAGCGGAACGCCGTGAAAACGCGCCACCACCAGCGCCAGTTCACGGCAATCGTTAGGCACGCGCAGGCGCTGGCAGAGTATCTTCACCAGCTCGAAGCTGCGCGCTTCATGGGCAATGTGGCGCGGCCATTCCGCGCGCGGCGTGGCGCCCTTGCCGAGGTCGTGAGTGAGGGCTGCGAAGCGCACCGGCAGGTCGTAATTCTGCGCGGCGGCGTAATCCACCGCCATCATCACGTGTACCCCGGTATCTATTTCGGGGTGGTATTGCTCGGTCTGCGGCACGCCGAACAGGGCGTCCAGTTCCGGCAGGATGCGGGCCAGCGCGCCGCACTCGCGCAGCGCCAGGAACATGCGCGAGGGGGTTTGTTCCATCAGGCCGCGCGACAACTCCTGCCACACCCGCTCCGGCACCAGCGCATCGACTTCGCCGCCCACGGCCATTTCCCGCATCAGAGCGAGGGTTTCCGGCGCGATGGCAAAGCCGAAACGCGCGGCGAAACGCGCCACCCGCAACACCCGCACCGGGTCTTCGACGAAAGCCGGGCTGACGTGGCGCAACACCCCCGCTTTCAGATCGGCCAGTCCGCCATAGGGATCGATGAGCAGACCGGCTTCATCCTTGGCGATGGCATTGATGGTGAGGTCGCGCCGCGCCAGATCCTCCTCCAGCGTCACCTCGGGCGCGGCAGAAACCTGGAAGCCCTTGTAGCCGCGCGCAGTCTTGCGCTCGGTGCGAGCCAGGGCATACTCCTGGTGAGTTTTGGGATGCAGGAATACCGGGAAATCCTTGCCCACCGGTCGGAACCCCTGAGCCACCATTTCCTCCGTCGTCGCGCCGACTACCACGTAGTCACGGTCGGCAACCGGCAAGCCAAGCAACTCGTCGCGCACCGCGCCACCGACGGCGTAGATTTTCATGCCGGCTAGTGTTTCTCGTCGAGAAACCGCTTGAGGCGCGGCAGCTCGGTTGCGGCCAGATAGTGCGGCGCCTCCGCCTCCAGAGCGGCAGGTCGAATGCCGAACACCTCGGGGAAGGGGCAGCCGCACACCGCGTCGGTTTTCAGCATCAAATAGTTGTCGTGCGTCAGCATCTTCACCGGCATCAGGCCCAGCAGAATAGCCTGCAACGAGGACATTCCATCGGACAGCGGCATGACCTTGCGCTTGAGGCCCTTGACCCTGGCGACGAACTCGACCAGCTCCTGCAAGGTGTAAACCGTCGGGCCGCACAGTTCGTAGCGCTGGCCGAAGGTCGCCGGGTTGTTCAGGCTGGCCGCGAACGCCTGAGCCACATCGCCGACATACACGGGTTGCAGCCTGGCATTCGGGCTGCCGAGCGGGAAAATTGGCGTCCAATAAAGCAGGCGGGCGAACAGGTTGAGGAAAGCGTCTTCCGGGCCGAAAATCACCGATGGACGGAATATCGTCACCGCTAAATGTTCGCCGTGGGCCGCCCGCACCAGCGCCTCACCCTCGCCCTTGCTGCGCTGGTAGCGGCTCAAGCCGTCCGAATCGCCACCGAGGGCGCTCATGTGCAGCAACCGCTTCACCCCTGTCGCCCGGCAGGCTTTCACCACCTTGCGCGGCAACTCCACGTGCGCGCGCTGGAAGGCGCCGCGCTTGTGCTCATGGAGAATGCCGACCAGGTTGATCACCGCATCCATGCCCTGCAACACGCTTTTTAACGCATCCGGGTCGTGGATGTCCGCTTCGACCAGCGACACCGTCGGCAGCACGGTAAGATGCTTGGCCCGGTTGATGTTGCGGTAAGGCACACGCACTTCATACCCCCGCGCGCACAATTTGCTGACCACATGCTGACCCACAAACCCACCACCGCCCAGCACACAAACTTTCTTGATTTCCATTGTTTTTCTCCTTATTCGTTATTCGCACGCCGGTGCGCGCTCGTCGTCGCCGCCGCATTCGGTTTTTCCACTTCCTGACCTGATCGTGCCCAGACGCTGCTTCAACGACTGCAATTGCTGGCCGAAGCGGTTGCCGTAGTAGACGGCGTTGCTCATGACTTTCTGCACATAGCCACGGGTTTCCGTAAACGGGATGGTTTCGGCATAGATCGCGCCTTCCATCGGGGTGGTGCTGCGCCAGTTGATGGCGCGGCGCGGGCCCGCATTGTAGGCGGCGGTCGCCAGCAGCGTCTGGCCGTCGAGTTTGTCGAGCACATACTTGAGATAATAGGTGCCGAGCGCCACATTGGTATCCAGTTGGACAACCATGGATTGCCTGAAACTCTTTATTCCGAGGCGCTTCGCCACCCAGCGCGCCGTTGCCGGCATCAGCTGCATCAACCCCGAGGCGCCAACGCCGGAACGCGCCTGCTGGACAAAGCGGCTTTCCTGGCGGATCAGGCCGTATACCCAGGCCTCGTCCAGGCCCGCCTGACGGGCTTGTTCCTGCATCACGTCGCGGTGGGGCGCGGGAAAGCGCAGGCTGAAGTCGTGCAACTGCTGGGTCTTGTCTGCGGTATTGATGGCCCGGTCATACCAGCCGTGGCGCTGCGCCACCTCCGCCGCAGCCAGCAGGCGCCGGTCGTCGAGCCCGCGCACCGCCCACATCCACTCACGGTTGGCCTCGTAGCGCAGGTTCATTTCGTACAGCGCCAGCGCGCGCCGGATTGCCGGCAGCTTCTCCATGGCCTTGATCTCGTCGACACTCGCCTTGAAATTCTCAGCCGGGATGCCGGCCACCACACCCAGCTCCCCGGCTGCAAGCTGGCCATAATAATTGAACTCCTTCGACAGCGGCGCCAGGATGGCATTGGCTTGCACCGCCTTGCCCTGCGCCTTGAAGGCGCGAGCCTTCCAATAGCGCCAGGAGCCCTGATTCTGCTCCGCTTCCGACATCGCGGCGATGGCGGCCTGTACTTCTGGCCAGTTCTGCTCGCGCAAGGCTGCGCGCACCTTCCAGGCGAGCTGCAAGCCGGAAAGACGAGCCCCGGCCGCCTTGCCGAACCAGGCCAGCGCTTCCGGATCGTGCTTGCGCGCGGCATGGAAAGCCAGTTGACCCCAGCCGTAAGCCTGCTCTTCCTCGCTGAACCTGGCATACAGCGAATTCCAGTATGGCAAAGCCTGTTGCGGCTGGCTGCGAGCCGCACGGGCCAAGGCGAACAGGGTCAGCTCCCGGCCCGCGCGGGTATTCAGGTCAACCGGCAGCTTGTCGAGAAAGGCGAGCGGGTTTTCCGACGCACGATCCAACTCGCGCAGGGGAATCTCCTGCCCGCCGGGGAAGTAACGCGCGACATGCTTCGCCACGCTGACGTTACCCGCCTCCAGGGTCAGCCTCAAACGCGCCCACACATCTTCCACGGTGAGCAGGCCGTTGGTCGCCAACGCATCGGACAGCGGCAGGCAACTCGCCGGCTGCTCTTCGGCGCTGAACCAGTAGGGCTTCGCTTCCGCCAACGCGGCGCCGTCCCCCAATGCGAGCCGCGCCTGCAAGGCGTAGCAGGCCAGGTCGGGATCCTTGGCGATCAACGCGGGGTATTCGCTCATAACCAGTTCCCAGCGCTGGTTTTTTGCCAGCATCCGCAGCCATTCGGCGAGCAGCCGGTCGGCCAGGAAACTGTCCCCATTACGTTGGATAAAACCCTTGATCTCTTCCGGGCTCGCATCCTTGAGGCGCAACATAAGTTGCATATAAGCGACGAAGGGCTCCAGCACATGGCCTTGCAAGCGTGCGGCCAGGGTATCGAAACGAGCAATATTGCCCGACCTGAAAGCCTCGCGCGCCGCGAGGAAGTCAGCCTCGTGGTTTGCCGAGGCCGCAGTGCTGAATGCGGAAAGCGCGGCCCCCGCGAAAAAAACAACGGCAACAAAGAAGGATTTCATAAGTGCTATAGTAGGATTTTACGACCCTAAAAGATAGCACACGATGCCCCACATCAGCCTGAATCCCGCCACCGGCAAGGTTGACGAATCTTCCAGAGATGCGGCGATCAACAACTCGACAGCGCGCTGGAAGAGGGTCGAAAAGCCCAGATAATCTGGCGAATGACCGGCTTCGCGCAGCGCGCCGAGGGGCTGCACCGCGTGGCGGAAATCCTGATGGCGAACCGCGACGACTACGCCGCCATGATTACACGGGAAATGGGAAAACCATTGCGGGAAGCGCGGGCCGAAGTGGAAAAATGCGCACTGGCGTGCGACTATTACGCCCTCCATGCTGCCGAACACCTCGCGGATGAGCCGATCGAAACCGATGCCGCCCGGAGCACCATCAGCTACCCGCCGCTCGGCACCGTGCTCGCGATCATGCCGTGGAATTTCCCCTTCTGGCAGGTGTTCCGCGCCGCCGCGCCGGCGCTGATGGCGGGCAACGCCATCCTGCTCAAGCACGCATCCAACGTGCCGCAATGCGCGCTGGCGGTGGAGGATATTTTCCGTACTGCGGGCCTGCCGCAAGGCCTGTTCGCCACCCGGATGATCGAAGCGAACCAGGTTGCAAGCCTCATCGCCGATCCGCGCATCCATGCCGTCACTTTTACCGGATCGGAGCCGGTCGGACGAAAGGTTGCCGCAGAGGCCGGACGAAACTTGAAAAAGTGTGTGCTGGAACTGGGCGGATCGGATCCCTTCATCGTGCTGCGCGACGCCGATCTCGACGATGCCAGCACCCAGGCCGTCAATTCGCGCTTTCTCAACAATGGCCAGTCCTGCATCGCAGCCAAGCGTTTCATTGTCGTGCCGGAAATCGCTGACGAGTTCGTGCGCTTGATGACACAAAAAGTGGCCGCCCTTCGAGTCGGAGACCCGATGAAGGAAGACACTCGGATCGGGCCGCTGGCAAGACTCGACCTGCGCGACGAACTGCACCGCCAGGTAACGGACTCCATTTCCCAGGGAGCGCAAGCCTTATTGGGCTGCGAACCGGTCGCCGGGGAGGGCGCCTATTACCTGCCGTCCATCCTCGACCATGTCACGCCGAAAACGCGCGCCTATCACGAAGAGCTGTTCGGCCCGGTGGCCGTCTTCATCCGTGCGCGCGACGAGCAGGACGCCCTCAGAATCGCCAACGATACCCGCTTCGGTTTGGGCGCTAGCCTGTGGAGCCGCGATGCGGCGCGCGCGGAAAGACTGTCGCGAGAGATCGAAGCGGGCTGCTGCTTCATTAACGGCACAGTGAAATCCGATCCGCGCTTGCCATTCGGCGGCATCAAGGCATCTGGCTATGGCCGCGAGCTGTCCTACCACGGCATCCGCGAATTCGTGAACATCAAGACGGTGTGGGTGAAGTAGGTATCAGCTATCAGTTTTCAGCTTTCAGCTTGTTGAGCGGCTGTGCCGCGTGTTTTCATAATGCGGATCGCTTAATTCCTGGAACGCTTCAGCTTCGCCAACACGCGCATCCCGCGAAAACATGCGGTAGGGCGTCAATAAGCGAAGCGCATTGCGCCGTATGAGAAAAAGCAGCCCCTTTGCGCAGAAAAGCGGGGTCAGGCCTTACGTTTGACATATCTTCCCCGACCTTCCGCCCGTTTCACCGCAAGGCCTCGCCA
>PFJY01000118.1 GCA_002784065.1 Hydrogenophilales bacterium CG_4_10_14_3_um_filter_58_23
GCTTCGCGATTCGCGAAGGCGGTCGTACCGTCGGCGCCGGCGTCGTGGCTAAGGTTATCGAGTAATTAAACAAGCCGCGGACATTGGTCCGTAGCACCGCTCTTTGGATAAAACATGCAAAGTCAAAAAATTCGCATCCGCCTGAAGGCGTTTGATTATCGTCTGATCGATCAGTCTGCGCTGGAAATCGTGGAAACCGCAAAACGCACGGGCGCCGTGGTTAAAGGCCCTGTTCCTTTGCCCACCCGTATCGAGCGTTTTGACATTCTGCGTTCGCCGCACGTCAACAAGACTTCGCGTGACCAGTTGGAAATTCGTACTCACCTGCGTCTGATGGACATCATTGACCCTACCGACAAAACGGTAGATGCGCTGATGAAGCTGGATCTGCCGGCTGGTGTGGATGTGGAAATCAAGCTGTAACCTGGAAAAGTAGTCAGAAGAACAGGCAAAATTGATGCGGTAGGAGAAACGGTGTATACTCCATCGTTTTTTTCAACCGTGCTTTTTTTGTACAAATGGCACCCGACTTTCAATGCGCTCTTGTCCTAAGTGACCCGAAGGGGAGTGTAGGGAAAGCGCATGAGAGATCGTCTGCTGTTGTTAAAACCGCCGGTCAATCGTAACTGGCCTTGTAAGAAGGATAATTGTGATGAGCTTAGGACTTGTCGGTCGCAAGATTGGCATGACCCGCGTGTTTACCGAGGACGGGACTTCCGTGCCGGTGACCGTTGTGGACGTGTCCAACAATCGCGTGACCCAGATTAAAACCCCCGCAACAGATGGTTATACCGCTGTTCAGGTTGCATTCGGTACACGCCGCAAGAGCCGTGTCACTCAACCGCTGGCTGGGCATTATGCCAAAGCCGGTGTTGAGGCCGGTCGTGTTCTCAAAGAATTCACGGTGACTGGTGAAGATGCTGCCAAGATGAGTTTGGGCGGCGCTGTGAATATTGACCTGTTTCAGGTCGGTCAAATGGTGGATGTAACCGGCACCACTCAAGGTAAAGGTTTCACTGGCGCGATCAAGCGTCACCACTTCAGCTCGAGTCGCGCCACTCACGGTAACTCGCGTTCCCATAATAGCGCAGGTTCGATTGGTCAGAACCAGGATCCAGGTCGCGTGTTCCCCGGCAAGAAGATGGCCGGCCACTATGGCGCCGTGAAGCGCACTACGCAAAACCTTGAAATCGTCCGTGTCGATACCGAGCGTCAACTGCTCCTAATCAAGGGTGCAGTTCCCGGCTCCAAGGGCGGTGATCTGATCGTGCGCCCGAGCGTAAAGGCAGGTGCATAATGGAATTGAAACTAATCAACGATCAGGGACAATCGACCGCCAGCATCACGGCTTCGGATGAGTTGTTCGGCCGCGAATTTAATGAAGCGTTGGTTCACCAGGTTGTCACCGCCTACATGGCCAACGCCCGTAGCGGTAACCGCGCCCAAAAGGATCGTAGCGAAGTCGCTCATACCACCAAAAAGCCATGGCGTCAAAAGGGTACGGGTCGTGCCCGTGCAGGTATGTCCTCCAGCCCTTTGTGGCGTGGCGGTGGCCGGATTTTCCCGAATAGCCCGGATGAAAACTTCAGCCAGAAGGTCAACAAGAAAATGTTCCGAGCCGGGATTAGTTCAATCCTTTCCGAGCTGGCGCGACTGGGTCGGCTTTCTGTGGTTGAGAGTTTTTCCGTCGATACGCCGAAGACCAAGGCATTGGCCCAAAAGATCAAGAGCATGGGGATGGACAGTGTGCTGATCATCACTGACGATCTTGATGAGAATCTCTACCTTTCGGCCCGGAACTTGCCGCATGTGTTGGTGCTGGAAGCGCATCGCGCCGATCCGGTGAGCATGGTGAACTACCCGAACGTGCTGATGACCCGCAGTGCGGTGAAAAAATTTGAGGAGATGTACGCATGAACGCGCCCAAATTTAATCAGGAACGCCTGATGCAGGTTATTCTGGCACCCCAGGTATCAGAAAAGAGCACCATGATTGCGGACAAGTATGAGCAAGTGGCTTTCCGTGTGGTGACTAACGCAACCAAGCCGGAAATCAAGGCTGCAGTGGAGTTGCTGTTCAAGGTGGAAGTGGACGGTGTCCAAGTGGTGAACGTCAAGGGCAAGGTTAAGCGGTTTGGTAAAATTTCAGGCCGTCGCAAGGACTGGAAAAAGGCCTACGTTGCCCTGAAGCCTGGCCAAGAAATCAATTTCGCAGCGGGCGAGTAGGAGAGCAACGATGGCAATTATCAAAGTTAAACCGACATCTGCGGGCCGACGCGCTGTAGTAAAAATCGTTACGCCGGAACTGCATAAGGGCAAGCCTCACGCACCGCTGCTGGAAAGTCAGTCGCGCAATGCAGGCCGTAACCATCATGGCCGCATTACTGTTCGGCATCAGGGTGGCGGGCACAAGCAGCACTACCGTGTGGTTGATTTTAAACGTGACAAGGAGGGTATCCCGGCTAAAGTCGAACGGCTGGAGTACGATCCAAATCGCAGTGCGCATCTGGCGCTGCTGTGCTACGCCGACGGTGAGCGTCGTTATATTATTGCGGCCAAGGGTGTGAGCGTGGGCATGCAGGTGGTGAGCGGCTCGGATTCTCCGATCAAGCCGGGCAACACGCTGCCCCTGCGTAACATTCCGGTGGGCACTATCATTCACTGTATCGAAATGCAACCCGGCAAGGGCGCCCAGATGGCCCGTTCTGCTGGCGCCTCTGTACAACTGATGGCTCGCGAGGGAGCTTACGCCCAAGTGCGTTTACGCTCCGGTGAAGTGCGCAAGGTGCATGTAGATTGCAAGGCGACCATTGGTGAAGTCGGCAATTCCGAGCATAACCTGCGTTCCATCGGCAAGGCTGGTGCGATGCGCTGGCGCGGTGTTCGCCCGACAGTGCGCGGCGTTGTGATGAATCCTGTCGACCATCCGCATGGTGGCGGCGAAGGCAAGACTGCCGCAGGTCGTCATCCGGTCAGTCCGTGGGGTACGCCGACCAAGGGCTACCGTACTCGGAGCAACAAGCGCACATCCGGCATGATTGTGAATCGCCGTCCGTCGAATAAGAGGTAACAGATATGGCACGTTCTATTAAAAAAGGTCCGTTCGTTGATGTGCATCTGACCACCAAGGTGGATGCGGCACGCGCAACTCATGACAAGCGCCCGATCAAGACCTGGTCGCGTCGATCCACGGTGATGCCGGATTTTGTCGGTTTGACGATCGCAGTACACAACGGCAAGTTGCATATTCCCGTGTATATTTCGGAGAACATGGTCGGCCACAAGCTGGGTGAATTTTCGCTGACACGTACCTTCAAAGGGCATGCGGCGGATAAGAAAGCCAAGAGATAAGAGAGGCTATGATGAGAGTTAGTGCTGTATTACGCGGTACCCGCCTGTCGGCGCAAAAAGGCCGACTGGTTGCCGACCAAATCCGTGGCCTGCCTGTTGACCGCGCGTTGAACATCCTGACCTTTAGCCCGAAGAAGGGCGCGGTGATTATCAAGAAGGTACTGGAGTCTGCGATTGCCAATGCCGAGCATAATGAGGGCGCCGATATTGACGAACTCAAGGTTGCGACCATTCTGGTGGACGAAGGATCGACGATGAAGCGTTTCCGTGCACGTGCGAAAGGTCGTGGCGCGAGGATACTCAAGCCTACCTGCCACATCACAGTCACTGTCGGAAACTAAAAGGAAAGAACATGGGACAGAAGATTCATCCAATCGGTTTTCGCCTGAGTGTGCTCAAGAACTGGACGTCAAAGTGGTATGCCAATAGCAAGAATTTTGCGGGCATGCTGGCTGATGACATCAAGGTACGCGATTTTCTCAAGAAAAAATTGGCGCATGCTTCAGTGGGCAGGATCATTATCGAACGGCCAGCACGCAACGCCAGAATCTCGATCTTCAGCGCCCGCCCGGGTGTGGTGATCGGCAAGAAGGGCGAGGATATCGAAGCATTGAAATCCCAGCTGCAGAAGTTGATGGGTGTGCCGGTTCACCTCAATATCGAGGAAATCCGCAAGCCTGAGATCGATGCGCAGTTGATCGCCGAAAATATCGCGCAGCAACTTGAGAAACGCATCATGTTTCGCCGTGCAATGAAGCGTGCGATGCAGAATGCCATGCGTCTGGGCGCTCAAGGAATCAAAATCGAGAGCGCCGGTCGCCTGAATGGTGCAGAGATCGCACGTACCGAATGGTATCGCGAAGGCCGTGTGCCGCTGCACACCCTGCGCGCCGATATCGACTACGGCACTGCCGAGGCGAAAACGACGTACGGGATTATCGGGATCAAAGTCTGGGTCTACAAAGGCGAGACACCGGCCAAGGGCGAGACTCCTGTAGTTGCAGCGGTCGAGCCGGAACGCAAACCAAGAAAGTCGGGAGCAAAACATGCTACAGCCAGCTAGAAGGAAATTCCGCAAGGAGCATAAAGGCCGCAATACCGGCATTGCAACTCGCGGTAACAAGGTCAGCTTCGGCGAGTTCGGCCTGAAGGCAATTGGCCGCGGCCGCCTGACGGCACGCCAGATCGAGGCGGCTCGTCGCGCCATGACGCGTCATATCAAACGGGGTGGCCGGATCTGGATCAGGATATTCCCCGATAAACCGATCTCCCAGAAACCTGCTGAAGTGCGGATGGGTAACGGTAAGGGCAACCCGGAGTACTATGTGGCCGAGATTCAGCCAGGCAAAGTGCTCTATGAAATGGATGGTGTGGAAGAAACACTGGCGCGCGAGGCGTTTCGCCTGGCTGCTGCCAAGTTGCCGATCCAGACCACTTTCGTAACCAGACAGTTAGGTGGTTAATCATGAAAGCCAGCGAATTAAGAGCCAAGTCAACTGAAGAGTTGAGCAAGGAGATGTTGGAGTTGCTGCGCGCCCAGTTTGGCTTGCGCATGCAGATTTCCACGCAGCAGAGCACCAAAGTGGATCAGCTGGGCAAGGTACGCAGGGATATTGCGCGCGTACATACGCTGATCAGTGAAAAGGCGAGACAAGCATGAGCGAAGATAAAGTGATGCGCACGTTGACCGGGCGTGTGGTCAGCGACAAAATGGACAAGACCGTGACCGTTCAGGTCGAACGCAAGGTCAAGCACCCCTTGTATGGCAAGGTGATCAGCCGTTCCAAGAAGTACCATGCCCATGACGAGAGCAATGAGTACCATGAGGGTGATCTGGTGATTATTGAGGAGTGTCGTCCAATCGCAAAAACCAAGGCATTTCGTGTGTCCGCCTTGGTTGAGAAGAGCCGCTTGGTATAAAGTGCTTGCGTTTCCCTCCGGGAAGCGCTACCATCTCGCTCTTTTGGGCGAGCGGTTCGAATAATCGGGCCGAAACCAAAACTGACCGTCGAAGATCGCTGCGCCGATTATAGTTATAGGCAGCTGCCGGGCGGGTTAAGTTGGAGAAATAAAATGATACAAATGCAATCTGTGCTGGATGTCGCAGATAACACTGGTGCACGCCGCGTGATGTGCATCAAGGTTTTAGGCGGCTCCAAGCGTCGTTACGCCGCCATCGGCGATGTCATCAAGGTCAGCATCAAGGATGCCGCACCACGCGGTCGCGTCAAAAAGGGCGAGGTCTACAACGCTGTTGTAGTGCGCACTGCCAAGGGGGTGCGCCGTCCCGATGGCTCCCTCATCAAATTCGACGGCAATGCCGCCGTTCTGCTGAATACCAAATTGGAACCCATCGGCACCCGTATCTTCGGACCGGTGACACGCGAGCTTCGTACCGAGCGCTTCATGAAGATTGTGTCGCTGGCTCCAGAAGTTCTGTAAGGAGAATCGAGATGCGTAAAATTCGCAAAGGCGACGATGTCGTTGTGATCACCGGCAAAGACAAGGGCAGGCGTGGCCTGGTTCTGCGCATGCTGGATGAGGGTCACCTGCTCGTCGAGGGTGTCAACAAGGTCAAGAAGCACATGAAGCAAAACCCGGTTAAGGGCGTGGCTGGTGGCATCGTCGAAAAGGAGATGCCGCTTGATATCTCCAATATCGCGCTGTTTAACCCTGCTACGCAAAAAGCTGACCGGGTTGGCATCAAGGTGCTGGAGGATGGACGTAAAGTCCGTTATTTCAAATCCAACGGCGAAGTGCTGGACGCGTAAGGAATGAACATGGCTCGTTTACAGCAGTACTACAAAGATACCGTGGTCAAGCAGATGATGGATCAGTTTGGCTACAAGTCGGCGATGGAAGTGCCGCAAATCAAAAAAATCACGCTCAATATGGGTGTGGGCGAAGCGGTGGCGGACAAAAAGGTGATGGAGCACGCCGTCAGCGACATGAAAAAAATCGCCGGACAAAAGCCGGTGGTGACGATGTCCCGCAAGTCGATCGCGGGCTTCAAAATTCGTGACAACTACCCGGTTGGCTGCATGGTGACATTGCGCCGCACTTACATGTACGAGTTCCTGGATCGCCTGGTTTCAATTGCAATCCCGCGTATTCGTGATTTCCGAGGCATTTCTGGCAAGGCGTTTGATGGCCGTGGCAATTACAACATGGGCATCAAAGAGCAGATTATTTTCCCGGAAATCGATTACGATAAAATTGACGCGTTGCGTGGCATGAATATCTCGATCACGACGACCGCCAAGACCGACGAAGAGGCTCGTGCGCTTCTCGCCGCGTTTAAATTCCCCTTCAAGAACTGAGGTTGGCATGGCAAAGTTATCCTTGATTAATCGTGATAAGAAGCGCCGCGAGATTGTGAAGAAATACGCCGCGAAACGCGCGGAACTGAAGACGGCGATGAGCAATGTAAAGCTCAGCGACGAAGATCGCTATGCGGCCCGCGTCAAGTTTCAGCAGTTGCCGCGCGACTCCAGCCCGGTGCGCTTGCGTAACCGTTGCGCTCTGACTGGACGACCCCGTGGCGTGTTCAGAAAGTTCGGCATGGCGCGTACCAAGGTGCGCGAGTATGCAATGCGCGGTGAAATTCCCGGCGTAATTAAAGCCAGTTGGTAGCGGGAGAATAGTATGAGTATGAGTGATCCGATCGCCGATATGCTGACGCGTATTCGCAATGGTCAAAGTGCCGAAAAAATCAGCGTCAGCATGCCTTCCTCCAAGCTCAAGATAGCGATTGCTAACGTGCTGAAGGAAGAGGGTTATATCGATGAGTTTGCAGTTCGCGACGAGTCTGGCAAGCCTTCGCTGGAAGTGCGCCTGAAATACTACGCGGGTCGTCCGGTGATCGAAAGAATCGATCGTGTAAGCCGCCCTGGACTGCGTATTTATAAAGGCAATGGGGAAATTCCAAAAGTCATGAACGGTCTGGGTGTGGCGATTGTTTCCACTTCCAAGGGCGTGATGACCGACCGCAGTGCGCGTGCAGCCGGTATCGGCGGCGAAGTGCTGTGCGTAGTGGCCTAGTGAGGTAAGCGATGTCCAGAATAGCTAAAAATCCGGTGATCGTGCCGGCCGGCGTGGAAGTGACGCTCAGCGCCGATCAAATTACCGTCAAGGGGCCTCTCGGCACACTGAATCAGCGTCAGAGCAGCGATGTGTCGGTGGTAAAAGAGGGTGACCAGTTGCAGTGCAAGGCCGCTAACGATTCGATGCAGTCCAATGCAATGTCCGGCACCATGCGTGCGCTGCTTGCAAATATGGTTCATGGCGTGTCGAAAGGTTTCGAGCGCAAGCTGACCCTGGTCGGCGTGGGTTACCGCGCGGCTGCCAAGGGCGACGTGCTGGGTCTTTCGTTGGGATTCTCCCATCCGGTCGACCACAAAATGCCTGAAGGCGTCATCGTTACTACGCCGACCCAGACGGAAATCGTTTTGAAGGGCGCTGACAAGCAGCGCGTTGGTCAGGTCGCCGCTGAAATTCGTGCGTATCGCAGTCCCGAGCCTTACAAGGGCAAGGGTGTGCGTTACTCCGATGAAGTGGTGATCCTGAAAGAGACCAAGAAGAAATAGGGGCAATAGTCATGGATAAGAAACAGTCACGCCTGCGTCGGTCACGCAAAACCCGTGCCAAAATTGCAGAACTGAAGGTGGTGCGTTTGTTGGTGCATAGAACCAATTGCCACATTTATGCCCAGATCATCGATGCGAGCGGCGGCGCGGTTTTGGCCAGTGCATCTACCGTTGAGCCAGAGGTGCGCAAGGATCTGCCGAAAGGTGGCAACAAGGATGCAGCCGCTCTGGTTGGCAAGCGTATCGCTGAAAAAGCAAAAATCGCTGGCGTAGAAACCGTGGCGTTTGACCGCTCAGGCTTCCACTACCATGGCCGTGTTAAAGCGCTGGCTGAAGCTGCGCGCGAAAACGGTCTGAAATTCTAAGCGGGGTTGATGATGGCTAAATTTGAGAAGAACCAGCAAGAAGATCGCGGTGACGGCCTACAGGAAAAAATGATAGGCGTCAATCGTGTGACCAAAGTGGTCAAGGGCGGACGGATCATGTCCTTTGCGGCATTGACCGTGGTCGGTGACGGTAGCGGCAGTGTCGGCATGGGCAAGGGCAAATCGCGCGAAGTGCCGGTTGCCGTACAAAAAGCGATGGAAGATGCGCGTCGCAACATGGTTAAAGTCAGCTTGAAGCAGGGCACTTTGCACCACGCCGTAATCGGGCGTCATGGCGCTGCCAAGGTTTACATGCAACCGGCTTCCGAAGGTACCGGTATTATTGCCGGTGGCCCGATGCGTGCAATTTTCGAGGTGATGGGCGTGCATAACGTTCTCGCCAAATGCATCGGCTCGACCAACCCGTACAATATTGTGCGCGCCACCCTCAACGGCTTGAACCAAATGAACACGCCGTCCGAGATTGCGGCCAAGCGCGGCAAGACTGTCGAAGAGATCATGGGGTAAGTGATGGTAAAGGCAAAAAAATCTACCAAGGTAAAGGTTACTCAGATCAAGAGCGTGATCGGCACCGTTGAGTCTCACCGTGCTTGTGTGCGCGGTTTGGGTTTGAAGCGCATTGGTCATTCGGTTGAAATTGAAGATACGCCATCGGTTCGTGGCATGATCAACACCGTTTACTATCTGGTGAAGTGCGAGGGCTAAATGCAACTGAATACTATCAAGCCTGCTGACGGCAGCAAAAAAGCAGCGAAGCGAGTGGGTCGCGGCATAGGCTGTGGCAACGGGAAAACCTGCGGTCGCGGGCATAAGGGTCAAAAATCGCGTTCTGGCGGCTTCCACAAGGTGGGTTTTGAAGGCGGTCAAATGCCTTTGCAGCGTCGCCTGCCCAAGCGTGGCTTCGTTTCTCTGGCCAAGGTTCGCGGTGACACCGCCGAGGTGCGACTGTTGGAAATCAATAATTTGCCGGTAGACACGATTGATCTGTTGGTGCTGAAGCAAGCCAACATCATTCCAGGTTCCGCGCTAAGCGTTAAGGTGTTTCTGTCCGGTGAAGTGACGCGTGCAGTAACGCTGCAGGGTCTGCTCGTCACCAAGGGCGCGCGTGCGGCGATTGAAGCCGCTGGCGGCACGATTTCGGAATAAATAAGGGATACGATTTTGGCTCTTGGCAATCCGGTGCTTAATGCGGCAGGCAAGTATGGCGATTTGAAGAAGCGCTTGCTTTTCTTACTGGCCGCCCTGGTCGTTTACCGCATTGGCGCCCACATTCCTGTGCCCGGTATCGATCCGGTGGCGCTGGAGTCGCTCTTCAAGTCCCAGTCGGGCGGCATACTCGGCATGTTCAACATGTTTTCGGGCGGCGCGCTGTCTCGTTTCACGGTGTTCGCCCTGGGTATCATGCCGTACATTTCGTCCTCGATTATCATTCAGTTGATGACGGTTGTGTCGCCCCAGTTGGAGCAGTTGAAGAAGGAAGGCGAAAGCGGACGCAAGAAAATTACCCAGTACACCCGCTACGGTACGGTGTTTCTGGCGCTGTTTCAGGGGTTGGGGATTTCCATCGCGCTGGAGTCGCAGGCTGGACTGGTGATTGACCCCGGTCTGTTGTTCCGTCTCACAGCGGTGACAACACTGGTGTGCGGAACAATGTTCCTGATGTGGTTGGGCGAACAGATTACTGAGCGGGGTATTGGTAATGGTATTTCGCTGATTATTTTTGCAGGTATAGCGGCCGGATTGCCCCAGGCAATCGGCGGTACGCTGGAGTTGACCCGAACGGGGTCCTTCTCTATCCCGCTGGTACTGCTGCTCTTTGTGGGCTCGATTGGCGTTACGGCGTTCGTGGTTTTTGTCGAACGTGGCCAGCGCAAGATATTGGTGAATTACGCCAAGCGCCAGGTGGGTAACAAGATTTATGGCGGCCAGAGCTCGCATTTGCCGTTGAAGCTGAATATGTCGGGCGTGATCCCACCGATTTTTGCCTCCAGCATCATTCTGTTTCCCGCGACGCTGGCGGGCTGGTTTGGCAGCAGCGAGGGGATGACCTGGCTCAAGGATATCGGCTCCACTCTGTCGCCCGGTCAGCCGTTGTATGTGATGTTTTACGCGCTTGCGATTGTGTTCTTCTGCTTCTTCTATACGGCGTTGGTGTTCAACCCGAAGGAGACTGCGGATAACCTGAAAAAGAGCGGCGCATTTGTGCCGGGCATTCGTCCGGGCGATCAGACGGCGCGCTATATCGACAAGATCATGTCCAGGCTGACCCTGTCGGGCGCGGTGTATATTACGGCGGTGTGCTTGCTGCCCGAGTTTCTGATCGTGAAGTGGAACGTACCGTTTTACTTCGGGGGCACTTCGCTGTTGATTATCGTGGTGGTGGCGATGGATTTCATGGCTCAGGTTCAGTCCTACCTGATGTCGCACCAATACGAGAGTTTGCTCAAAAAAGCGAACTTCAAGGGCGGGATGATCGGTCGCTAAGCATGTTGATAACAGGATAGAAATGTCGAAGGAAGAAACGATTGAAATGCAGGGGGAGATTCTTGAAACCCTCCCCAATGCAACCTTCCGAGTGAAATTGGAAAACGGCCATGTGGTACTTGGCCATATATCCGGGAAAATGCGTATGCACTATATTCGCATTTTGCCGGGTGATAAAGTGACTGTAGAACTCACCCCTTATGATTTATCCCGTGCACGGATCACTTTCCGCGCCAAGTAACAAAGCTTTATCAGGAGAAAACAATGAGAGTCCGATCCTCGATTAAACGGTTGTGCCGCCACTGCAAAATGGTTAAACGCCATGGCGTGCTGCGCGTCATTTGTTCAGATCCTCGCCATAAACAACGTCAAGGTTGATTGTGGCGCGCGGAACTGTTAGAATTTCCGACTTTTTCTAAATTAGTCATTTGCTGGGAGTAAGTGCATGGCCCGCATCGCTGGGGTAAATATCCCGAACCATCAACACACCGTTATCGCGTTGACTGCGATTTATGGCATTGGCCGTACCCTCGCACAGAAAATTTGTGCGACGGCAGGCATCACACCTTCGACCAAGGTCAAGGATATCAACGACAGCGAGATGGAAAAGCTGCGTGACGAGGTGGGTAAGGTTACGGTTGAAGGTGATTTGCGCCGTGAAGTTTCCATGAACATCAAGCGATTGATGGACCTTGGTTGCTATCGTGGCGTGCGTCATCGTCGCGGTTTGCCGGTTCGCGGCCAACGCACTCGCACCAATGCCCGCACTCGCAAAGGTCCACGCAAAGCTGTTCGCGCAACCAAATAATGGTTGCCACACGAGGAATAAATCATGGCTAAGACAAACGTGCGGATACGCAAAAAAGTTAAAAAGAATGTGGCTGAAGGCATTGCCCACGTTCACGCGTCATTCAATAACACCATTATCACCATTACCGATCGTCAGGGCAATGCCCTGAGCTGGGCAACTTCGGGTGGTGCCGGTTTCCGCGGTTCGCGCAAGAGTACACCTTTTGCTGCGCAGGTTGCGGCTGAGGCTGCGGGTAAAGCCGCTCAGGAATACGGGGTGAAGAACCTTGAAGTCAAAATCAAAGGACCTGGACCAGGGCGCGAGTCTGCTGTGCGCGCACTGAATGCGGTCGGCTTCAAGATTACCTCCATAGCCGACGTAACCCCCGTTCCCCATAACGGTTGCCGTCCGTCCAAAAAGCGCCGCATTTAACCCGTAGCGCCGTTAATAAATATAGCGCAGTTAATATTTAGCAGGAGAGAAACTTTGGCTGTCAATCTTGATCCCAAATGCCGCCAGTGCCGCCGCGAAGGCGAAAAGCTGTTTCTGAAAGGCGAGAAGTGCTTTACCGATAAGTGTGGCATTGAACGTCGCAGCTACGCGCCAGGCCAACATGGTCAGAAACAGGTGCGCTTGTCGGACTACGGCGTGCAATTGCGCGAGAAGCAGAAAGTGCGTCGTATTTATGGCGTGCTGGAGCGTCAGTTCCGCGGTTACTATGCGATTGCTGACCGCAGCAAGGGTGTGACCGGCGAAAGCCTGCTGCAGCTTCTGGAATGCCGTCTGGACAACGTGGTCCATCGTATGGGCTTCGGCGTGTCCCGCCGTGAGTCGCGCCAGATCGTTCGCCACAACGGTATTTTGGTCAATGGCCGCCGCGTGAATATCCCGTCTTATCAGGTCAAGGCTGGCGACGTTGTTGAAGTTGCCGAAAAGTCGAAGACTCAGCTGCGTATCAAAGCTGCGGTCGAGGCCGCCGAGCAGCGCGGTTTCCCGGAGTGGATCGAAGTGGATGTGAAGGCGCTGAAGGGTGTGTATAAAGCCAAGCCACAGCGTACCGAGTTGCCCTCAACCATTAACGAGCATCTCGTGGTTGAATTGTACTCGAAGTAATCACTGAACCACTTTTACATAGAGGATCCAGCATGCAAAGCAGTGCTACCGAACTTCTGAAGCCACGTGTTGTAGATGTTGAAGCGGCATCGCCCGTTCGCGCCCGTATTTCCATGGAGCCGTTCGAGCGTGGCTACGGCCATACGCTGGGCAACGCCCTGCGCCGTATTCTGCTGTCTTCGATGCCGGGCTATGCCATCACCCAGGTCAAGATCGAGGGTGTGGTGCATGAGTATTCGACCATCGAAGGTGTGCAGGAAGACGTGGTCGACATCCTGCTCAATCTTAAAGGCATTGCACTGAAGCTGCATAACCGTTCCGAAGCCACCCTGATGCTCTCCAAAAAGGGCGAGGGCGTAGTAACGGCGGGTGACATCGAAACTGGTCATGATGCAGAGATCGTCAACCCTGGTCATGTGATTGCTCACATTACCAAGGGTGGCAAGCTCGACATGGAAATCAAAATCGAGCAGGGCCGTGGCTATCAACCCGTCACAGCACGACGTATCGCCGAGGATGAGCGTAGTGTCGGCACGATCCTTTTGGATGCTTCATTCAGCCCGGTTCGCCGCGTCAGTTATGCAGTGGAAAGCGCTCGCGTCGAGCAGCGCACCGATCTGGACAAACTGGTCGTCGACATTGAAACCAATGGTGTGGTTGATCCTGAAGAGGCGATTCGTTATGCCGCGCGTATTCTGGTTGATCAATTGTCCGTGTTTGCCGAGCTGAAAGGCACGCCAGCCGAGATCGAGGCACCCCGCGCACCGCAGGTTGACCCGATTCTGCTGCGTCCGGTGGACGATCTTGAGCTCACCGTGCGTTCTGCCAATTGCCTGAAGGCGGAGAACATTTATTACATCGGTGATCTGATCCAGCGCACCGAAAACGAGTTGCTGAAGACCCCTAATCTGGGACGCAAGTCGCTGAATGAAATCAAGGATGTTCTCGCCTCCAAGGGCCTGATGCTGGGCATGAAGCTGGAAAACTGGCCGCCTGTCGGGCTGGGTGAGCGTGCATAAGTTAGTTCGTGGAATACGAAACACCACAAGGGTACTCCAACTTTCTATGCGCTAAAGCGCATGAAAGATTGTATGCAAAGGAAGGATAGATCATGCGTCATCGTTTAGGACTTAGAAAACTCAATCGCACCAGCAGTCACCGTCTGGCTATGCTGCGCAACATGGCCAACTCGCTGTTGCGTCACGAAGTTATCACCACTACGCTGCCCAAGGCAAAAGAGCTGCGCCGCATTGCCGAGCCGCTGATTACGCTGGGAAAGAAGCCTTCGCTGGCGAATCGCCGTATGGCGTTTGACCGCCTGCGCGACCGCGAGATCGTGGTCAAGCTGTTCGACAAACTGGGCCCGCGTTACCAGACCCGCAATGGGGGCTACTTGCGCATCCTCAAGTGCGGCTTCCGTCAGGGCGACAATGCCCCGATGGCGATCGTTGAACTAATGGATCGTCCTGCTGCTGAAGCAGAGAAGGCAAGCGCCTAACGCATAAGGTTGGACGAGCCCGGTTGAGGCTTGAAAGGCTATGCAAATATCTCCCCGATCCTGCCTCGCATCCGGGGGCTGAGATGCCAAGAA
>PFJY01000088.1:0-2084 GCA_002784065.1 Hydrogenophilales bacterium CG_4_10_14_3_um_filter_58_23
GGGCGATGACGTGGTCTTTGCCGGGCTGGGCGACGACATCGTGCTGGGCGGCGACGGCAACGACGCGCTGCTGGGCGAAGGCGGTAACGATGTACTGTTCGGCGGCGCGGGTAATGACATGCTGTCCGGTGGCGACGGCAACAACGTCCTTTCTGGCGATGCAGGCGACGACCAGGTCTATGGTGGTACAGGCAACGATGCATTGTTTGGTGGTACCGGCAATGATGAGCTGTCCGGCATGGAAGGTTATGACCGCCTGGATGGCGGGGCGGGCAACGATCTGCTGGATGGCGGCGCACAGGATGATGCCCTGTTTGGCGGCGCGGGTGACGACATCCTGATCGGTGGTGCGGGCAATGACACACTGGATGGTGGTACAGGAAACGACACCTATGTGTTCGCACGCGGAGCGGGACAGGACACCGTCAGCAACGTGGATACGACGGCGGGTAATCTGGACACCATCAAGTTCGGTGCTGACATTCTTGCCTCAGATGTCAAAGTCACACGCGATGTGAACAATCTCTATTTGAGCATCAATGGCACCACCGACAAGATCACGCTATCCGATTGGTTTGTTAGCGATGCGAACAAGGTTGAACAAGCCGTTTTTGCAGACGGCACGGTGTGGGATTTATCCGCGCGGGCGGTGGTATTGTCGGTTCCAACCGAGGGGGATGATTTTCTGGTGGGCACTGCCGGAGACGACTTCATCCAGGGTTTGGGTGGCAACGACACGCTGGCGGGATTGGCAGGCAATGATTACCTGCAAGGCGGTAGCGGCAATGATACCTATTTGTTCGGGCGTGGCGCTGGGCAGGATGCTGTCTATGAGTACGATGCAACAGCGGGCAATGTTGACACGATCCAGATTGCGGCGGATGTTGCACCGGCAGATGTGAAAGTGACGCGAGATGCAGAAAACTTGTATCTCAGCATCACAGGTAGCACTGACAAAATGACCGTGCTGGGCTGGTTTTCCAGCGATGCGGGCAAAGTGGAACAGGTGCGCTTTGCAGACGGAACCATATGGGACGTGACAACACTGGCTATCAAGGCAGCCGATGTTACGCTGACTGCCAATGGCAGTAACAACACCATCGTGGGAACAGCCGCCAACGATACGCTGGTGGGCAATGCAAGCAACAATCTGCTGGATGGCAGTGCCGGGGCGGATACGATGATTGGTGGCGCGGGTGACGATACCTATGTGGTTGACAATGCGGGCGATCTGGTAATCGAGAACCCGAACGCGGGCAATGATTCAGTACACGCCAGTATCGGCTATACGCTGACCAGTAATGTAGAAAACCTCACCCTGACGGGCCGTGCAGATTTGAGCGGTTCGGGTAACACGCTGGATAACTTTATCACGGGCAACTTCGGCAACAACCTGCTGGATGGCGGGTACGGTGCAGATACATTGAACGGCGGTTTGGGCGACGACACTTACGTGGTGGATAACGTCGGTGACCGCGTGATCGAAAGTCTGAATGCGGGTAACGATACTGTGTTGTCCGGCATTGATTACAGGCTAAACGCCGATGTCGAGAACCTCACGCTGACCGGCAACACAAACACCTCAGCGACAGGTAACGCTCTGGATAACGTGATCACTGGCAACAGCGGTAACAACATGCTGGACGGAGGTGCGGGAGCAGACATTATGCAAGGCGGTTTTGGCAATGATACCTATCTGGTGGATAACGCCGGTGACATGGTTATTGAGGCAGCCAATGCGGGTCTGGATACGGTGCAGGTCGGTTTTGACTATGCCTTGAACGACAATGTCGAGAGCCTGGTGCTGACCGGTGCGGGCAATCTCAACGGTACAGGTAATGCGCTTGATAACCTGTTGGCTGGCAATGCGGGTAACAACATACTGGATGGTGGGCTGGGGCAGGACCTGATGCAAGGTGGTTTGGGCGACGATACTTACGTGGTAGACAATGTCGGCGACATCGTAGTCGAGGGGCTGAACGCTGGAATTGACACAGTCGAATCCAGCATCACCTACACCCTGACCGACAATGTTGAAAACCTCACGCTGACCGGCAGCGCCGACATCAACGGCACCGGCAACG
>PFJY01000088.1:2151-5689 GCA_002784065.1 Hydrogenophilales bacterium CG_4_10_14_3_um_filter_58_23
GCGGGTGACATTGTCATTGAATATAGTAATAAAGAGTCTGATAAGAAAAAATCTAGTGAGTCTGAGGACAATTCCAGAAAACTACCGGAAGACTGGACAGTTGGCGGCATAGATACAGTGCTGGCCGGTATCAGCTACACCTTGGGAGCTAATGTCGAGAATCTTATGCTGACCGGTAGCCTTGATCTCTATGGTTACGGCAACGAACTTGGCAACGTCCTCACCGGTAACAGCGGCAACAACATCCTGATGGGCATGGCGGGTAATGACAATCTGGATGGCGGATTGGGTGCCGATACCATGGTAGGTGGCTCGGGTGATGACACCTACATCGTGGATAACGCGGGTGATCTTGTTATCGAGTACGGCAAGGAAAAATCTGATAAATCGCAACGTTCTGGCTCCGGCGACATGTTGCCGGATGCTTCAAGCGGTGGTATCGACACAGTGCTGTCCAGCGTCAATTATACCTTGGGCGATAACGTTGAGAATCTGGTAATGACGGGTGGCGTGAGTATTAACGGTTTTGGTAATAAACTCGATAACATCATTGTCGGTAATGATGGCTCCGATTTACTACAGGGTTTTGCCGGAGATGACACCTTGCAAGGAAATGCGTCCAACGACGTGTTGCTGGGAGGGAGCGGCAATGACATCTTGCTCGATAACGGTGGCAACAATTTGCTGGATGGAGGCTACGGCGATGACAGCCTGACAGGCAATGCTGGTAATGAACTGTTTGTCGGTGGAGAAGGTAACGATGTGATTCGCACCGGAAATGGTGCTGACATAATCGTGTTCAATCGGGGTGACGGGAATGACACTGTTTACGGTGGAACCGACACTGACAATACACTGAGTCTCGGTGGAAATATTCGCTATAAAGACATTGCCTTGTCCAGGGATGGCAAGAATCTGGTGCTGTCAGTCGGCGAACATGATCAGATTGCCTTTAAGGATTGGTATAAAACAGATGCTAACTACAAGAGCGTGCTCAACTTGCAGGTGGTGAGTGAGGCAATGCTCGGGTTTGATCGCGCGTCGAGCGATATGCTGCTGAACAAGTCAGTACAGAATTTCGACTTTACCTCTATCGTTAATGCGTTCGATCAGGCGCGCGGCAAACAATCCGATGATGGATCGTTGAAAAAGTGGAATGTGATGAATACCCTCTTGAATTCACACCTCTCCGCCAGCGATACCGCCGCACTCGGTGGCGATTTGGCACACCAGTACGGTACAAGCGGCAACTTAACCGGCATGAACTTCACCGCAGCACAAGACGTGCTGAATGTTTCGCAATTTGGTGCGCAGGCGCAAACCTTGCGTCCGTTGCAGGGCTTGCAAGGCGGAGCGGTGACGTTGTAATCGCAGCAGGTGTCAGGCGTTAGCGGACATCCGTAAAACTCAGTGAACCTCTGGAGCAGAGGTTCACTGAATCAATTTAAGCAAGGGAAATAATGCACTATTCAGGACAGGACATGCTATGGTTAATCGGTAGTTTGTCTCGGGTATTTCGTCTGCCGTTCGATGCACATCTGGTTCGCCAGCAATTTCCGCCACCGTATTCCCGCACTACGCTGCTCAACGCTTTGCAGACTCTGGATTTCAAGGTCGGCGAGATGGAGTTGGATGAAAAGGGTATAGCCACGCTGGAGCGTATTCCGTTCCCTGTGGTTGCATTTGTACGTGAAGAGGAAGAGTCGGGTGGCGATGGCAAACCAGACCAAGTCACGCCCTTAGATTCATCCGCAGAAAACACCTCTCCGCTCGGCGAGACCGCATCCGCTGCGCGCACGGGTGAACCCGATGCACTGCCCAATCCTGCCACACCCGTACTGCTGATCAAGGCCGATGCCGAGCGCGTGCTGTTCTTCCGGGCAGGTGCTCAGCAGCCGGAGACGATTTTGCTGACCGAATTCAGTCAGCACTTCCGTACCGACATCCTGCTGGTCGCACGCGACACGACACAATCTACTGCCGATCTTGAAGCCGAACAGTCAGCTTCTGCACCAGAGGCAGGCAAGCAGGGCCATACGCCGTTCGGCTTCCGCTGGTTCATCCCGGAACTGCTGAAGCACAAACGTATCTGGCGCGATATCCTGATCGCATCGCTGGCCATCCAGCTGGTCGGCCTGATCACACCGCTGTTCACTCAAGTCATCATCGATAAGGTCATTGTTCACCAGACCCAAAGCACGCTCATCGCTATCGCCGTCGGGCTGGTGATGTTCATGCTGTTCAACAGTGTCATGACCTGGTTGCGCCAATACTTCGTGCTGCACACGGGCAACCGCATCGATGCCGTGCTGGGCAGTCAGGTGTTTCGTCATCTGCTGCACCTGCCGTTGCCATATTTCGAGCATCGTCCTACCGGCACGCTGGTGGCACGCCTGCATGGCGTGGAGACGGTACGCGAATTCATCTCAGGCGCTACCGTGACTTTGCTGCTTGATTTGCCATTCCTGTTTATCTTCATCGCCGTGATGTTCTGGTACAGCTGGCAACTGACCCTGATCGCACTGTTGCTGCTGTCGCTGATCACCGCACTGAGCTTCGCCGTGACACCGGCCTTCCGAGCACGGCTCGACCACCAGTTTCTGCTGGGAGCCAAGAATCAGGCCTTCGTGACCGAATACGTGGCGGGGATGGAAACCGTCAAATCGCTGCAAATGGAACCGGTGCTGGAACAGAAATACGGCGAGATACTCTCCCAATATCTGGCTGCCGGATTTGCCACGCGACAACTATCCAACATCTACAACGTTGCCGCCAATGCGCTGGAACAGATCATGACGCTATCTATTCTGGTAGTTGGCGCATTACTTGTCATGAAAAATGATGGCTTCACCATCGGTATGCTGGTTGCCTTCCAGATGTTTGCCGGACGTATGAGTCAGCCTATGCTGAGATTGGCCGGTCTGTGGCAGGAATTCCAGCAGGCCGATATCGCCATCAAGCGGCTGGGCGATCTGATGGATGCACCCGCTGAACCACATGCCCTGGTGCCTGCCCGTGTGCGCGGTGGCGCGGGGGGACGCGTCGAACTCAGGGACGTCAGTTTCCGCTACAACGAAACGTTGCCCTATTTGTACCGTAACCTCAACATGACGCTGACCCCTGGCAAACTTACCGTCCTGATGGGGCCGTCCGGTTGCGGCAAGAGCACCCTGGGCAAAATGTTGCAGGGCTTCTACTGGCCCAATGACGGCAGCATCCTGCTCGATGGCTACGACATTCGCCACCTTGCTGCCAATGAACTGCGCGCCAACTTCGGTGTGGTGCCGCAAGAAACGCGGCTGTTCTCCGGCACGCTCTATGACAATCTGCAACTGGCTAATCCCCACGCCAGCTTTGAAGAGATCGTCAGCACCTGCCAAATGGCGGAAATCCATGCCGTCATCGAACAACTCCCGCAAGGCTATCAGACCGCCGTGGGTGAAAATGGTATCGGCCTGTCCGGCGGGCAGTGCCAGCGCATCGCCATCGCCCGCGCCCTGCTCAAGCGCCCGCGCGTGCTGATCTTCGACGAGGCCGT
>PFJY01000038.1 GCA_002784065.1 Hydrogenophilales bacterium CG_4_10_14_3_um_filter_58_23
AGTCCCGTTCAGTGGCTCGCTATGGCGCTTGGCGGGGCGGCTTAACAACATGATTTGCGAAAAGAGCCTACTTTATTGGGATAACCCGGAAGGATAGGCTGATTTGAGCATATTGCGTTGTTGCTCGCAACTAGTCTAATAAACAAAAAAGCGCCGTTTGTATCGGGCGCCGTGCTCAAGTCGCTCAGCAAAGTAGGGTGGGCACAAAGACGTGCTCACCCTACCCGTCTTGTTGGCTGGAAATATCAACGCAGCAGGCGGCAATCCGTTTACCGCGACAGGAAGAAAATTTTTTAAAAATGGTCGTGTGGCGGGTTCTGTACTCTTGCTTTCAAGGCAAGTAAACTGTGTTCCAGTGTGGCCCTCGGTGAGGCCATGAGCCCCCAAGTAAATATCCAAGGTAGATTTGTGAAAACCATCCCCTCTCTTTCCATGCCAACAGGCAAGTCTTTGCCCGATGCCTGGCGCGCCGAGGTGGAATCTCAGTTGGCCAACGAAGAGAAAATACTGGCGTGGCTTTCGATCGATCTCGATGCGCGCCTGCATTTTACCCGAGGCCTGATCGTCGTAACCAGCCACCGATTGCTTGCCAAGGGGCTCGAAGAGACGGCATGGCGAGATTGGACTTACCGGAAAGGGCTGGTTCTCCAGCGCTACGATCATGCGGGGGTGGGCAGCCTCGAACTGCACGACGACGAAGCGCGCCTGGCTTGCTGGCGTTACACCCTTGGCCATAACACTGAGGCATTGCGGCTGGTCGAACATTTCGGGCGGCAACTTGCCAGTTTTCTCGCTGGGCATCCCGTTAGTAGTCAGAGTGAAACGGTCTGCCCCAGTTGCAAGGCGCCGCTCCTGCCGGATCAGGAAGAGTGCCCGATCTGCACCCGGGAAATCCATGTCCCGCCCTCGACGTGGACGCTGTTCCGCCTGTGGCGTTTCGCCAAACCCTATAACGGACGTCTGCTCGCCGGTTTTCTGCTGACGCTGGCATCCACTGCCGCCACTCTGGTGCCGCCCTACCTGACCATGCCCTTGATGGACAAAGTGCTGATTCCTTACCAGAACGGCGCCCCTATTGATTACGGCACGGTTTCCCTCCTGCTCGCGGGCTTGCTGGGGTCGGCGCTGGTGGCATGGAGCCTGGGCTGGGCACGCACCTACATCCTCGCCCTGGTGAGCGAGCGCATCGGGGCCGACCTGCGCACGACCACCTACGAGCACTTGCTGCGGCTCTCCCTGGAGTATTTCGGCGGCAAGCGCACCGGTGACCTGATGACCCGTGTCGGTTCCGAGACCGACCGCATCTGCGTGTTCCTTTCGCTGCACCTGCTGGACTTCGCCACGGACGTGCTGATGATCCTCATGACCGCGGCGATCCTGTTTTCGATCAACCCCTGGCTGGCGCTAGTGACATTGGTTCCGCTGCCCTTCATCGCCTGGATGATCCATGTGGTGCGCGACAAGCTGCGCACCGGTTTCGAGAAGATCGACCGGGTCTGGTCGGAAGTGACCAACGTGCTGGCCGACACCATTCCCGGCATCCGGGTGGTCAAGGCCTTCGCCCAGGAGCAGCGCGAAGCGGCGCGCTTCCGCGAGGCCAACCAACGCAATCTTGCGGTCAATGACCGGCTGAACAAGATTTGGTCCCTGTTCACGCCCACCGTCACCCTGCTGACCGAGATCGGGCTGCTTGTGGTGTGGGCCTTCGGCATCTGGCAGGTCTCCCGCAACGAGATCACCGTGGGTGTGCTGGTCGCCTTCCTGGCCTACATCAGCCGTTTCTATACCCGGCTCGACTCGATGAGCCGCATCGTTTCGGTGACGCAGAAGGCCGCTGCCGGAGCAAAACGTATTTTCGATATTCTCGACCACGTCTCCAGCGTTCCAGAGCCAACCACACCGGTTCACCTTGCGCAGGTGCAGGGAGGAATCGAGATTCGCAACGCGGGTTTTCGCTATGGCAACCGCACGGTTATCCGGGGAGTCGACCTGACCATCGCCCCCGGCGAGATGATCGGCCTGGTGGGGCACAGCGGATCGGGCAAGAGCACCCTGGCCAACCTGATCTGCCGTTTTTACGACGTATCCGAGGGGGCTATCCGCGTCGACGGGGTGGATATCCGCTCCCTGCCGATATCCGAATATCGGCGCAACATCGGCCTGGTATTGCAGGAGCCCTTCCTGTTCTTCGGCACCATTGCTGAAAATATCGCCTATGGCAAACCGGACGCCACTCGGGCGGAAATAGTTGCCGCCGCCCGCGCCGCCCACGCCCACGAGTTCATCCTGCGCTTGCCGCAGGGGTACGACTCCCTGGCCGGCGAGCGCGGCCAAGCCCTGTCGGGCGGTGAGCGCCAGCGTATTTCCATTGCCCGGGCGCTGCTCATCGACCCGCGCATCCTGATCCTCGACGAAGCCACCTCGTCGGTCGATTCGACCACCGAAAAGGAAATCCAGAAAGCACTGGATAACCTGGTTCAGGGACGGACCACCCTCGCCATTGCGCACCGGCTCTCCACCCTGCGTCGCGCCGACCGGTTGGTGGTGCTGGATCGCGGACAGGTTGCCGAGGTGGGCAATCATGACGAGTTGATGGCCCGCGAGGGCGCCTATTTCCGCCTCTATCAGGCGCAAGCGCGCAACGTGGATACGGACATGGATGAAAAGGAATGGGATGTCGAAAACGAGGGAAAGCCACATGAAAAAGGCGATTGATTTCCAACTCACCCGCAATGCCTTCGGCAGGCTGGTTTTCACCGGCGCTGATGGCGAAGTTCATGATGGGGTGGTGCCCGTACACGCCTTTCCCATCGCAGCCCCATCAGAGGGAATTTCACTGGTCACTGCCGACGGGCACGAACTGGCCTGGATCGATTGCCTGACAGATTTGCCGGACGAATCACGCCTTCTTCTGGAAGAGGAGCTGGCGAGCCGGGAATTCATGCCGGAAATCCGCCGTATCCGCAGTGTTTCCAGCTTTGCCACGCCCAGCGCATGGCAGGTGGAAACCGATCGTGGTCCCACCACATTCATCCTCAAGGGGGAGGATGATATTCGTCGTCTTGCCACATCCACCCTGCTGATCGCCGACAGCAACGGCATCCATTTCCTGATCCGGGATATTCAAGCGCTGGATCAGAGCAGCCATAAGTTGCTGGATCGATTTCTTTAGTTTGTCTAGCAGCCTGTCTGACTTGAAGGAAATCGGCTGCAAATCCGCCTGGCCGGTTCATATTTCGCCGCTTTTTTGGTCAATAGAACGACTATTGACCTGCAAAACCGGCAAAATCTGTCCTCGCCCAGCCGAATTTTCGCTTCGATTCTTCAAGTCAGACAGGCTGCTAGGGTCAGAACACACATAAAAAAAGGCGGGGGAAACCCCGCCTTTTTTTGCTTCTTGCGCCAGTATTACTTGGCGGCAGGAGCGGCTTCAGCAGGAGCGGCTTCAGCAGCAGGAGCTTTCTTGGCTTTCTTGGCTTTCTTGGCTTTTTTGGCTGGCTTGGCCATATCGGCAGCAGGCGCTTCGGCGGCGGCGGCAGGAGCGGCGGCAGCAGGAGCGGCAGCGTCAGCAGCAACAGCGGAGAAGGTGACAGCGGCGAAAGCAGCGGCGATCAGGGCGGACAGAAGTTTGCTCATTATTGGTTCCTTTGTTAACGGGTTGAGTTTTATTTAAATCCAAGTGACACGATGGCGCGTCACATCCAGTAACGACTGGTTTGGGGTGTGGTTGACAGCCGGATACAAGTTATTTCATTTATTCAGGCAATAACGATCTCACGCCATTCGCCCTGTGCCAGGCCGGTGAGGGTCCAGTCGCCGATGCGATGCCGTATCAGGCGCAGGGTGGGGAATCCGACCTTTGCCGTCATGCGCCGCACTTGCCGGTTCTTGCCTTCCCGGATGACGAGTTCGACCCAGCGGGTGGGAATTTGCTTGCGGAAGCGGACCGGTGGCGTGCGTGGCCATAAGCCCGGTGGCTCCTCAATGAGGCGCGCCTCGGCTGGCCGGGTGACGAAGTCGCCCAGATCCACCCCCCGGCGCAGATTTTCCAGCGCGGCTTCGTCAGGGATGCCTTCCACCTGAGCCCAATAGGTTTTAGGCAATTTATGGCGGGGGTCGCTGATGCGATGTTGCAAAGCCCCATCATCGGTCAAAATGAGCAGCCCTTCGCTGTCAGTGTCCAGGCGTCCCGCCGGATAAACGCCGGGCAGGGGAATAAATTCTTTCAGCGTGGCATGTTTGCCGTCGCTACTGAATTGGGTGATGACACCGTAGGGCTTGTTGAACAGGATAAATCGGCTCATGAGAAATATGATACACGTTGCATTGGGGATGCCCCCGAAAAATATCACCGGATGGGCAGAAAATTGGCCGCATGATAATTTTATTTTTATATATTAATCAAGTCGATAGCATAATTTATATAGAAATTGGTTTTACAATTTTCCCTGAATGGGTTTACACTTTGAAGCAAGTTCATCAAGTCTTGGTTTCAAGGAGGAAGCATGCGATTAAACTGGGTGGTGGGATGCGCGTGGTTCATTGCGTCCACAACAATAGCTGGCGAGATCGGCCAAGTGCAGGGACATGCGGATCAGGCTGTGGGTATCGCGCTCCAGGCCGAGACCCGGCTCACGAACGAAGAAGCTCCGATCGACTTCCGCAATTCCGGACTCGACCTGCGTTCGTCGTCGGCGATGGTGGTGGATCAGAAGACTGGCCGCACGCTGTTCGGCAAAAACGCCGATGCGCGCATGCCGATTGCCTCCATCACCAAGTTGATGACGGCGATGGTGGTGCTGGACGCGCAACTGCCCCTCGATGAAAAAATTGCCATCAGCAGCGAAGATAGGGACTCGCTGAAGGGCACGCACTCGCGGATCAAGGTCGGCACGATGCTGAGCCGCCAACTGGCCCTGCGACTGGCGCTGATGTCCTCCGAGAATCGTGCGGCGGCGGCTTTGGCCCGTGCTTATCCCGGTGGTTTTCCGGCCTTTGTCGCTGCGATGAACCGCAAGGCGGAAAGTCTTGGCATGTCACATACCCGTTTTGTCGATTCCACCGGCCTCAATAGCGATAATATCTCGACCGCGCAGGATCTGGTCAAGATGGTCAACGCCGCTCACGCTTATCCCTTGATCCGCGACATGACGACCACGGGCTTCTATGACGTGGCGATGCGTGGCGGGTCGCGCCGCATTCAGTTCAAGAACACCAACATGCTGGTGCGAAACAAAACTTGGGAGATCGGGCTTTCCAAAACCGGCTTCATTAACGAGGCTGGTCATTGTCTGGTGATGCAGGTAAATATCGCCAACCGGCCGATGGTGATCGTGTTGCTGGATTCCTGGGGCAAGTTGTCGCGTATCGGCGATGCCCAGCGCATCAAGAAATGGATAAAAGAAGCAAGGGTGCCAAGCATCGCTTCGGCTAGTTGAGCCGCTTCTAAAAAAGGCCCGGCAGGATTTCTGCCGGGCCTTTTTTATGTAGGTTGAGGTGAGGGTACTCATCCCAACCTTCTCCCAGAGGGGCTGCCCTCATCTCAATCCTCTCCCGCAAACGGGGGAGGAAGCAATGGTGAAGAGCGCTTGTTCTGATCCGCTGGCGGCCAGTTCGTCGGCGGTGTTGAGGTTGAGAAAACTCCGTTCGTCGTCGAATGGCACTTCTACGCTCTTAAGCATGGATTGCCATTCCCCGACCCGCCGACCACCCTGAGCGAGAAAATTTTCCAAGCCGGGCAGAAGGCTACACCGGCACAGACAAACTGCACGGTGAACCTGCCCACCACAAACCGGGATAGCAATGTCTGCTCCGCTTTCCTCCAGCGCCCCTGTCAATCGTCCAACCAGATCGTCAGGCAGAAAAGGGGTATCGCATGGCACGCTTAAAACCAGCGGATGGGCGGCTTCGGTCATGGCGCGCAGCAGTCCGGCGAGCGGCCCCTGAAGGTCGGGGGATGCATCAGGCAGCACCGGGTAACCGAACAGGCGGTATTGGTCGAGGTTGCGGTTGGCGCTGATGAACAGCTCATCGACCTGTGGCGCAATGCGTTTCAGTACCCAGGCGATCAGGGGGCGATCGTTCAGGAGCACCAGCCCCTTGTCGGCGCCACCCATGCGCCGCGCCCGGCCTCCGGCCAGAATAACGGCGCTGATCTTTAATCGTTCGGTTGGCACTGCGGAACTGTTCATCAAATGGTTACCCGGAATGAACAGATATTAGCAAGTCTCTCGTCTGCCGCCTAGTTGATGGGGAAAATATGTCGCTTATGCTGAAGATTAATAATCACCCCGCTAGCGGGGTGATGGGCACAAACACCCTCGCGACATTGCGAAGGATTGTGCCGGGATAGTGGTTACGACTATGCCCTAGCAGCCTGTCTGACTTGAAGGAAATCGGCTGCAAATCCGCCTGGCCGGTCCATATTTCGCCGCTTTTTTGGTCAATAGAACGACTATTGACCTGCAAAACCGGCAAAATCTGTCCTCGCCCAGCCGGATTTTCGCTTCGATTCTTCAAGTCAGACAGGCTGCTAGTGACCACGGCCATGGTCGTGATCATTGCCGTGGCGGTCGTTCTTTTGATTCCCACGATGATCATCCCTACGCTCATCCCGGCGATCACGATGTAGTTCCTGGTAACGCGGAACATACTCGCGGTTGTACCAGCCGTCTTGCACAAAGTAGACCCGCTCGCCGCAGGCGTTGTATTTGTGGCAGTTCTTGCTCCAATGTTTGGCGTGGCCCGGCGGTACGCGCAGATAGATCGGAGGGCGATCCATCGGTACCCGTTCGATGATTCTCGGCTGACGATAGATTACTTGTGGCGGCGGATAGTCGCCGATGTCGAGTCGGCCATAGAAGCCGGGTTGGCCGATGCTGACCGAAACTCCAACATCGGCAGCGAGCGCCGGGATGGTAACAGTGGCAGCGGCTACTATCGCAGCGATCAAAAAACGTTTCATAATTGAAGGCTCTTTTCGCAAACCGTGTTGGTGGCTCACGTAGTGAGCCACCTGTAGTGGATACTGGATGTTATGGCGCGGTTGCGTCGAATCATCCAG
>PFJY01000094.1 GCA_002784065.1 Hydrogenophilales bacterium CG_4_10_14_3_um_filter_58_23
CTCCTACAATGGGATTGATCAAATTTATGAAATGTCCGGGTTAATTTAAGAGGCTATATCATGGATGAAAAAATCACCGAGTCCTGCGGCAATGTTTTTATCGATCTGGGGTTTCCGCCCGATGAGGCGGCGGTTCTGGCGATGCGCTCCAGGCTGATGTGCGAGCTTGAGATTCTGATTGCCAAAAACAAATGGACGCAAGCCGAGGCGGCGCAACGCCTGGGCATCGGGCAATCGCGCGTCTCCGATCTGGTGCGAGGAAAATGGGAAAAGTTCAGCCTGGACATGTTGGTGACACTTGCCGTGAGAGCGGGAAAACGATGCGAGATGCTGCTGGCGGCTTAAAGAATGTCAGTAAAAATTAATTCCCACGCCGTGGATATGCAAATTCAAAATAACGCCCTGCATTTTATTCTGGCGGATGGCCGGGAAATTTCCGCCCCGCTGGAATGGTTCCCCCGATTAAGGGATGCGAGTGAAAACCAGCGCGGAAAATGGCGTTTTATCGGGAATGGAATTGGCGTTCACTGGCCGGATATCGATGAGGACATCGCTGTCACGCTAATGCGAAACAGTTGACCGCGTGGGCGCAAAGACGTGCCCACCCTACCGGGCTGAGTCACCCATTAGGCGAGTGCGTTTTTTCATCAAGCATTTGAATTCCTCTGCGTCCTCTGCGGTTCAATAGCTTTTTTCTAGGTTCATATTAAGGTATCTAGCCGAACAGCCGCGCCAGTTCGACGCCCGGGTCTTCCGCTCGCATGAGGGCCTCGCCGACCAGGAAGGCATTGACGCCGTGGCCGCGCATCAACTGCACGTCCGCCGGCTTGAGAATGCCGCTTTCGGTGATGACGATGCGGTCGGCGGAAATGCATGGCAGCAGGTCGAGGGTGGTTTCGAGGCGGGTTTCAAAGGTACGCAGGTTGCGGTTGTTGATGCCGATCAGCGGAGTTTTGAGTTGCAGGGCGGCTTCCATCTCGGCAGCGTCGTGCGATTCCACCAGCACGGCCATGCCAAGTTCGTGGGCCAGGGCTTCGAGTTCCTTCATTTGCGACAACTCCAGCGCCGCCACGATCAGCAGGATGGCGTCGGCACCCATGGTGCGCGCCCGGCACACTTGGTAGGCGTCGATCATGAAATCCTTGCGCAACACCGGCAGGCTACATGCGGCGCGAGCTTCAACCAGGTAAGCCTTGCTGCCCTGGAAGAATTGCACGTCGGTGAGCACCGATAAACAGGCCGCGCCATGCGCCTCGTAATTTTTCGCAATCGCCGCTGGGTCGAAATTTTCCCGAATCACGCCACGGGAGGGACTGGCTTTCTTGATCTCGGCGATGACCGCCGGTTTACCGGCAGAAATTTTTGCGCGGATGGCGCCGATGAAATCGCGGGTCGGCGGCATGGCGCCTGCCTCAGCGCGCACGGCAGCATAAGATTTCTTCGCCACGGCGCGGGCGACTTCGGCTTGTTTGACTGCGAGGATTTTTTGCAGGATGTCGGACATATTTATTTCCTGGCTTCCCGGCTGTGCCAAACACGAATAATCACGGGAGCGCCGTTTTGATTGAGCCGATAGCGGAGCACGTAATCTCCCGCGCCAAAAGCGGTAAATACCTGACGACGCCCGGTGTCGTCACCCATCGGCGCACCCAGTTCCGGGAACTTTTCCAGCCTGACGGCGGCGGCTTGTATGCAGCATATCGCATCGGCTGCGGCCAGAGGGTTTTTCTCCGCCAGGAAATCGAATAACCGCCCGACATCTTCAAGCGCTTCCGGCAGCCAGATCAGCGCGGGCACGTCGGCCTTTCGCCTTTTGCCAACGCGTCCAGCCATTCCATCGCGTCCTGGTTACCCACGAAATGCCCGGTCAACTGGTAGCGCTCCCAGCGCTCTGCGTCCTCGCGTCGTTCCAGTTCGGCACGTTCTTCCTTGCCCAGATATTCGATGATGGCGGTTTTGATTAGCCAATGAGGCGCGCGGTCTTTGGCTTCACCCAGCTTCTTCAGGCGATCCCGCGTTTCCTGGTCGAGCTTGACGCCCAGCGTGGTGGAACCCATTTTTACCTCCATCGGTTGCAACTATAGCAACCATTATGCAACAGCAAGTGGGTGTATTCAAGAACCGATTCGGTTTGAAAACGCAATCAACTGTTCCAGCTTGGCCTTGGCCTCGCCGCTGGCGATTGCCTGAATCGCCTTCTTCACCCCGGCTTCCAGCGTCTGCGCCATGCCGCCGACGTAAATCGCGGCGCCGGCATTGATCGCGACGATGTCGCGTGCGGCGCCGTGGGTGTTGTCCAGTACCGCCACCAGCCTGGCCTTGGCTTCTTCGGGATTGTTCGCCTTGATCTTCTCGATGGAACCGAGCTTCATGCCGAACTCCTCGGGGTCGATAGCGTATTCGCTGATGCCGCCATCCTTCAGCTCGGCGACGTGAGTTTCGGTGGTGATGGTGATTTCATCCATGCCATCGCCGCCATGCACCACCATGACGTGGTTCGCTCCCAGCGATTTCAGCACCTCGGCAAGCGGGCGGCACAAGTCCTTGCGGAATACCCCCATCACCTGGTTTTTCGCCCCGGCCGGATTGGTGAGGGGCCCCAGCAGGTTGAACAGGGTGCGCACGCCCAGTTCGCGCCGCACCGGCGCGGCATATTTCATCGCGCTGTGGTGGTTGGGGGCGAACATGAAACCGACGCCAATTTCGTGGATGGACTGCGCCACCTGTGCGGGGGTGAGGTTCACGTTCACGCCCAGCGCCTCCAGCACGTCGGCGGAACCGCAGGTGGAAGACACCGAGCGGCCACCGTGCTTGGCGACCTTCACGCCCGCCGCAGCGGCAACCAGCGCGGAGGCGGTGGAGATATTGAAAGTATGGGCGCCGTCGCCGCCAGTGCCGCAGGTATCCACCAGATTAGCCTCGGCGCCGACCGGCACCTTGGTCGAAAGCTCGCGCATCACCTCGGCGGCGGCGGCGATCTCGGCCACGGTCTCGCCCTTGGCGCGCAGCGCAACCAGAATACCGGCGATCTGCACCGGCGTCAGTTCCCCGCCCATGATTCTACGCATGAGCGACAGCATCTCGTCGCGGGTCAGGTCGCGCTTGTCCAGCAGCGCGGTTAATACGGCTTGCGGCGTCATTATGGCTGCTTCTCCTTAAGGAAATTGGCCAGCATGTCATGACCATGCTCGGTCAGGATAGATTCGGGATGGAACTGCACGCCCTCAACCGCCAAGGTTTTATGGCGCACCCCCATGATCTCGCCGTCTTCGGTCCAGGCGGTGATTTCAAGACAATCGGGGAGGCTCGCGCGCTCGATCACCAGGGAATGATAGCGGGTGGCGCGAAAAGGATTGGGCAGACCCTTGAACACGCCCGTGTCCTGGTGGTGGATCATCGAGGTTTTGCCATGCATCAACTGCGTGGCGTGAACAATTTTCCCCCCGAAGGCCTGGCCGATGCTCTGGTGGCCGAGGCATACCCCAAGAACCGGCACCTTGCCGGCAAATGCCTGGATCAGCGGCACCGAGATACCCGCCTCGTTGGGCGTGCATGGCCCAGGGGAAATCACGATATGGTCGGGCTTGAGCGCCGCGGCCTGCTCCACGGTGATTTCGTCGTTGCGGAACACCAGCACATCCTCCCCCAGCTCACCAAAATATTGCACCAGGTTCCAGGTGAAAGAGTCGTAGTTGTCGATCATCAGCAGCATGTTATGTCCCTCCGTCCAAGCCGCCCAGCGCCAGCTCCGCCGCGAGCAGCACGGCACGAGCCTTGTTGCGGGTTTCCGTCCATTCGCTGGCCGCCACCGAGTCGGCGACGATACCCGCTCCCACCTGGACGAAGAGCGTGCCATCCTTGACCACTGCGGTACGAATGGCGATGGCCAGATCCATGTCGCCGTTGAAGCCGAGGTAGCCCACCGCGCCGGCGTAGATGCCGCGCTTGGTCGGTTCCAGCTCGTCGATAATTTCCATCGCGCGCACCTTGGGCGCACCGGACACGGTGCCCGCCGGGAAAGTGGCGCGCAGTACGTCCATCGCGTTCAGACCGCTTTTCAGCTTGCCTTCGACGTTGGAGACGATGTGCATGACGTGGGAGTAACGCTCGATGGCCATGTTTTCGGTGACCTTGACCGAGCCGGTCTGGGCGACGCGCCCCGCATCGTTACGGCCCAAATCCATCAGCATCAGATGTTCGGCCAGTTCCTTGGGATCGGCCAGCAGGTCGACGGCCAGCGCTTCATCCTCTTCGCGGGTCTTGCCGCGCGGGCGGGTGCCGGCGATCGGGCGCACGGTGACGGTGTCCTCCTCCAGTCGCACCAGGATTTCCGGCGACGAGCCGACCACCTGGAAATCGCCCATGTCGTAATAGAACATGTACGGCGAAGGATTGAGCGAGCGCAAGGCGCGGTAGAGCGACAGCGGCGAGGCGGCGAAAGGCTGCGACATGCGCTGCGACAGCACCACCTGCATGATGTCGCCGTCGAAAATGTAGCGCTTGGCTTTTTCCACCGCCCGCTTGAAAGCGTCTTCGCCGAATTCCGATACGGATTGCGCGGGCGGATAAGAGGCTGTGACGGGGATTCCCACTGACTGGTTCAAATGGCCCCGCATCTCGTCCAGCCGCGCCTGGCCGCGAGTGTATGCGCCGGGCTGGGCGGGATCGGCATAGACGATCAGATAAATCTTGCCGGACAGGTTGTCCACCACCGCGACTTCCTCCGACAACAGCAGCAGGATATCCGGCGTGCCCAGCACATCCGGCTTGACGGTGTGGGCCAGCTTTTTCTCGATGTAGCGGATGCTGTCGTAGCCGAAGTACCCCGCCAACCCGCCAGTGAAGCGGGGCTGGCCGGGGTGCTCGGCCACCTTCATGCGCGCGGTGTAATCCTGGATAAACCGTAGCGGGTCATCGGTTTCAACCCGCTCCAGCACTGCGCCCTCATTTTCGACGCTCACGCTGTGGCCATGCACCCTGATCCGGGTTTTGGCGGGCAGGCCGATAAAGGAATAACGCCCGAAACGCTCCCCCCCCACCACCGATTCCAGCAGGTAGGAATAGGGTCGGTTGGCAAGCTTGAGATAAACGCTTAAGGGCGTATCAAGGTCAGCCAGGGTTTCCCTGATTAGCGGGATGCGGTTGTAGCCTTGGGCGGCAAGGGTGTTGAATTCGTGTTCAGTCATAAAATCTTTGCACCGCTTTATGTAGGTTGGGTTGAGCGGCTTTATCGCGATACCCAACAGACCCAAGTTTCATTCGCGGTGTTTAGGTTTGTTGGGTATCGCATAAGACCGCTCAACCCAACCTACATTCCGCTGTGGTTCATTTCACGTTTTTTTAATCAGCTTCAGCACTTCCGGCAGGCTGTCGATCACCGCATCGCAATCCTGTTCGCGCACGTCCTTGCCGCCGTTGTAACCGTAAGGCAGCAGCACCACCGGGCAGCCGGCGGCGCGGGCAGCCAGGCTGTCGTTCAGGGAGTCGCCCACCAGCAGCAAGTCCTTGGGCTCGGCCTCGTAGTAGATCGCGGCGTAACGCAGCGGCAGCGGGTCGGGTTTCTTGCGCGGCAGGCTGTCGCCGGAAAGAATCAGGTCGAAATCATCCTTCATGCCCATCGCTTCCAGCAGCGGCAGGGTGAAACGCTGCGCCTTGTTGGTGATGCAGACTAGCGTGTAACCCGCGTCGCGCAAGGCTTTCAGCCCTTCCATCACGCCCGGATAAGGCCGGGTTTCGCGGTGCAACACTTCGTCGTAATGCTTCTCGAACAGCGGCAGCGCCTTGGCGAACAGCGTGTTGTCCGCCTTGCCGTGCATTTCGCCGGTCAGCGCCCGCTTCACCAGGTTGGCGATACCGTTGCCGATAAAGGATCGGATTTTTCCCAGATCGACCGACACCATCCCCAGGTCGCGCAGCATGCGCTGCGCCGCCTCGGCGATGTCCGGCGCGGTGTCCAGCAGCGTGCCATCGAGGTCGAGGACGACGGCTTTGACCGGAATGGGAAACCCTTGCATCAAACCTTTGCCAGCTCAGCGCGCAACGCGGCAATAACGGAATCGTAGCGGTGCGGGTCGCTGTCCTTGGCCGCGCCGAACACGGCGGAACCGGCCACGAAAGTGTCCACGCCCGCCCTGGCGACTTCCAGGATATTGCCGGGGCCGACGCCGCCGTCGATTTCCAGGCTCACGTTCAGGCCACGTGCAGTTATCATCTGGCGCACCTTGCGCGCCTTGTCCAGGACGTAGGGAATGAATTTCTGGCCGCCGAAACCGGGGTTCACCGACATCAGCAACACCATATCGAGCTTGTCCAGGGTGTATTCCAGCACGTCCAGCGGAGTCGCCGGGTTGAACACCAAGCCGGCCTTGCAGCCGCTTTCCTTGATCAGGCCGATGGTGCGATCGACGTGTTCGGAAGCTTCGGGGTGGAACGTGATGTAGGTCGCGCCCGCCTTGGCAAAATCCGGGATGATACGGTCCACCGGCTTGACCATCAGGTGCACGTCGATGGGTGCGGTCACGCCATGCTTGCGCAGCGCCTCGCACACCAGCGGGCCGATGGTCAGGTTGGGCACGTAATGGTTGTCCATGACATCGAAGTGAACGATATCTGCGCCGGAGGCGAGAACATTGTCCACCTCCAGGCCCAGCGTGGCGAAGTTGGCGGACAGGATGCTCGGCGCAATTCTGTATTGGGGCATGGCGCTTCCTTGAATAAACCGAAAGTTTGGATTTTACCCTAAAGGACTCCGACTTTGCTATTCGCTGCAACACCCCGCAAATGAAAGATCATTATCCCAATGGATGGCGACGGGTCTATCGTGCTTGCCATTAAAGCCAAATTCGTGTGGAATAGCAGGATGGCTGACAGCAAAAAATATGAAATTACGGTAAAAACCCACGTCGAGTACATTCCCGACCAGTCCAACGTCGATCTGGAACGGTTCGTCTTCGCTTACACCATCACCATCACCAATACCGGCAACGTCACCGCCCAGTTGATCAGCCGCCACTGGGTCATCACCGATGCCACCGACCAGGTACAGGAAGTGCGCGGACTGGGCGTGATCGGCGAACAGCCGCTGCTGAAACCGGGCGAGAGCTTCGAATACACCAGCGGTTGCGTGATCGCCACCCCGGTCGGCACCATGCACGGCAGCTACCAGATGGTTGCGGAGGACGGCACCAAGTTCGACGCGCCGATTGCCGAATTTACCCTGAACATGCCGCGCGTGTTGCATTAGCCCTGTTTTCCCCATGAAAAACCTGCTTGCCCTGATTCTCACCCTGGCGGTTTCCGCCTGCGCCACGCTGGAAAAACCGACCCCTGTTCCGTCGCCCGTCGTGCCGCCACAAGCCATCCCCGCTATCCCTGTCGTTCCGCCCATTCCGGTAGCGCCGCCGCTTCAGTCGGTCGGCTGGGAAGCGCTTGCCGGCTGGCAGGACGAAGACCTGTCCGCCGCCTGGGACGCTTTCAGACAAAGCTGTGTCGCGCTGCAGAAACAACCGGCATGGCAAGCGCCCTGCGCCGCGACAATGGAAATCTCCTCATCGAACAACGCGGCCCTGCGGGAATTCTTTGAACAATATTTCACCCCCTATCAGGCCACGCAGCCCGACGGCGGCTCCGAAGGGCTGGTTACCGGCTATTACGAACCGCTGCTCAACGGCAGCCGCACGCCCTCGAAGCGCTATCGCCATCCGCTTTACGGCTTGCCCGACGACTTGCTGATCGTGGATTTGAGCAGCGTCTATCCGGAACTGAAAAACCTGCGCCTGCGCGGTCGGCTTGACGGTCGCCGGGTGGTGCCCTATTACAACCGCGCCGAAATCGACAACGGGATCGCGCCGCTCAAGGGCAAGGAACTGTATTGGGTGGATGACGCCGTTGAACTGTTTTTCCTGCAAATCCAGGGCTCGGGAAAAGTCGCGCTGCCCGGCGGCGAAACCGTGCGCGTCGGCTATGCCGACCAGAACGGCCATCCCTACAAATCCATCGGCAAGGCGCTGGTGGAGCGCGGCGATCTGCCGTTGGAAAAGGCTTCGATGCAGGGCATCAAAGACTGGGGCAAGCAGAACCCGGAAAAGCTTCCCGACCTGCTCAACCTCAACGCCAGCTATGTTTTTTTCCGTGATCTGCCGAATAACCTTCCCGGCCCGCTCGGCGCCTTGGGCGTACCGCTCACCGCCGGGCGCAGCATCGCCATCGACCCGCGCCACATCCCGCTCGGTGCGCCGGTGTTTCTGTCCACCACCTGGCCGAACAGCGCGAAACCGCTCAACCGCCTGATGCTGGCGCAGGATACCGGCGGTGCGATCCGGGGTGTGGTGCGGGCGGACTTTTTCTGGGGCTTCGGCAAGGAAGCCGGCAAGCAGGCGGGCAGCATGAAGCAGAGCGGGAAAATGTGGGTGCTGCTACCCAAGGGCTTTACCCTGCCGCAGAACGGTGCCGCCGGCTTGTAGGTCGTCTCAAGGAACAAAACCGTAATGGGTAGGGTGCGTCTTACGCACCAATGGTTCTGGTGCGTGGGACGCACAACTGTTTCAGAACAAATTCTCGAAACCCGCTTCACGCTGGTGCCGGATTGCTAGCACCAGCACCGCATCATCGGCCTCGATGAAATCATAAATGGCGATATAGCCGGTACGTCCACGCGAGATAACCATCTCGCGCATACCCTGTTCACCTTGGCGGCCAATCAGGGGGTGCCGCTCAAGAATATCCACGGCATCCCGAATAATGGCCATCGTCTCGAAAGCCAGCGCCGGGTCGCTCTCGACAAGGAAATCAGCCAGCCTTTCCATGTCGGTAACTGCGTGATCGGAATAGACTACTTGCGCCACGGAACGGCCTCGGGACGCGAAACATCCTCTCCCTGCAAGCGGCCTTCAAGATAGGCATGAACGTCGCCCGCCGGGTAACCCATACCGCTAAGCAGCATGTCATTGCGCGCCTCCAGGGCCCCATCGACAAAAGCCGCGCGCCGTTCAGCCGCCAATGTCATCCGTTCGACAGCATCGAGCATGAAGGCGTGAGGGCTGGTTCCTTTGGCCTTGGCCGCGCTGACAACACGCTTTTTCAGTGCTTCGGGGAGTTTGAGTGAAGTCGTTGACATGGAAGCTCCTTTTGTGGTGTCACCAAAGTAACACCGGGCAACTTAAAGATCAAGCCCCCTCGTTTCACCGCGCGCTCAGGGCGCAATGAGCGTCGGCGGCTGAGTCATCACCGGTTTTTTCCGGTCATTCAATTCATAAGTGACCCGGATCAGCACCCGGCTCTTTACCGCCCGCCCGTTCTTTTGCGCCGGCGCGAAACGCGCCTCACGAAAAGCGGCCAGCGCCGATTCCTCGAAAATCCCTTCAGGATCGGCTTCCACCACCGAAACCTCCTTCACCACCCCGGTCTCGTCGATAAGCAGCAACAGCACCACTTTTCCGTCCACCCCAAGTTCCGCCCCCTTTTCCGGGTAAACGGGTTTGATCGGACTCAGTGCGACGGGATGCATGTCCACTTGTTTGGCCGGGTACCAGGTAGGGTCTTCCAGCAAGGGAATATCCAGAGTTGGCAAGATGGCCGGTGCAGGTTCCGCTGGGGCAGGCGGCTGTGGCGCGGGTTTTACCTCGATGGGCTTCGGCTCCTCCGGTTTTTTCTCGGTCGTGTCCGCTACGCTTGCGGTCAGCAGCGGCTCTTTGATCCCGGCTTGAAGCGCGCGCTCGATGCGTACCTCCATGGCGGCACGCACCCGCCCAACCGGCTGTGCCGCCTTGATCTGGACACCCAGCGCCAACGCCAGATGCAGCGCCAGCGAAGCCGCCAGCGCCAGCACAAACCGGGCGACCGCATCGGGGACTTCGTCTCCTGCAGGATGATAGTGATTGAATTTGCTCATGCGCCGTCAGTATAAACGGCGGCGGCGAGAATGAAAAAAGGGAGGCCAATGGCCTCCCTGAAATTTAAAGATCAAAACCGGTCAATCCAGCGCGACGTTCAGCTTCACCCAGATATTGCGCCCCGGTTCGTTGATCCTGGTGGTCTGGTCGAAGCCGGTGATCATCGCGCCGCTGCGGCTGATGTGCTCGGCATAGGTCTTGTCGAACAGGTTGTCGATGCCGCCGGAAATCAGCGTGCCCTTCCTCGGTCGGTAGCCGCCGTTGAGCGAGAATACGGCGAAGCCCGGCGTTTTGCCGATGTCCTGGCCGACGATGTTGCCTTCCTTGATTGCGTAACGATCCTGTTCGGACACCAGGCGCAGCAAGCCGCCCACCGTCCACGCCTTGTTGTCGTAAGCCAGGCCGAGGCGTCCTTCCAGCGGCGGCAATTGCGCCAGCGGCCTGTCTTCGGTGTCGTTGTCGCCGCGCACGTAGGCGAGCGTGGCGTCGGCTTTCCAGTTGCTGGCGAGCGCATAGGAAACCCCGGCCTCGCCGCCCCAGGTGGTGGCGTCGATGTTGCGCACGACCGTGATGCTGCGGTTTCCTGCCGCATACGTCTTGATGACGCCCGACTGGATCATGATGTAGTCGTCGATTTTGTTATAGAAGCCGGAAACCGAGGCGGTCAGCCTGCTGCTCACGTACACCGCGCCGACATCGAGCTGGGTCGTCTTCTCCGGGTTGGTGTCGAAGGCGCTGTGGGTAGCGATGCTTTCCTTGTTCGCCGAGATCAGCTCCCAGTAGTCGGGGAAGCGTTCGCTGTGGCCCAGGCCGGCATACAGGGTGGTCGGGCTGGCGGCGAGATCGCGCTCGTAACGGGCGAAACCGCTGGTGAGGGTTTTGTCCCTGCTCTGGCTCGAGGTCGGGTTGGTGTAGGAGTACATCAGGCCGGCGGCGTCCTTTGTGCTCAGGGTGGCGGCGCGCTTGTCCTCCGCATTCCAGTTGTCGGCGCGCAGGCCGGCGATGAGCTTGTCGCGATCATTCAGATAATGGGTGAGCTCGCCGAACAGGCCGTAGTTGCTGAAGTTGGCGTCTTCCAGGCGCGGACCGCTGCTGTAGCTGGCGGCCATGGCGCCCATGGCGGTGCGCAGCGTGTGCTTGTTGGCCTGGTAATCGATGCCGAGGGTGGCCCTGGTCGCATCGGTGAATTTCAGCCCGAGCGCGGCACGGCCGCCAATGGTTTCCCGGTCGGGGTTGTTGACCATTTTCGACGCCGGGCTGGCCACCGTGCGCAGGGTGTAATTGTCCATCACGTGATCGACGTAATTGTAATAGAGCTGCGCCTCGATCTTGTCCACCAGCGGCGAAATCCTGTTCTTCTCGAATTTCAGGCCCACGTTGTCGCGGGCGAACTTGACGCCGTCCATGCTGCGGTCGCCATAGGCCGCCTCGCCATCGCTTTGGGCGCCGGACAGTTCCAGCCGGGTGTTGGCATCGGGCGTCCAGCCCACAGCGCCGTTGGCGCTCCAGCGGGTATACGCGGAATGAACGGCGCGGCCGTCACCGTCCTCGTAGTCATTGGAATCCGTTCTGGTGGCTGTGCCCTGGATATAGTAATCCGGCGTGCCGGCGCGGATGTCGGCCACCTGGTCATTGCGGCCGAAGCTGCCCGCCGTCAGGCTGCCGTTGAATTTCCAGCCCGGTTGATCGAAGCGTTTGACGGTGCGCTCGAACAGCACCGCGCCGGCGGAATTGCCCGGCCCGTACAGCACGCTCTGCGGGCCCTTGATGACAGTGACGCGGTCGTAGGATTCGGGGAATACATAGGCGGTGGGCGGGTCCATGCGCATGCCGCAGCCGCCGAGGATCTGCTCGCCGTCGAGCAGGATGTTCAGACGCGAACCCGCCATGCCGCGCAGCACCGGGTCGCCGTCGGTGCCGCCCTTGCGGATCACGGAAAAGCCCGGGATAGTCTTGAGGTAATCCGCGCCGTCATGCGCCGGCACCGGTTGGCGCGGCGCCCTGGGGTCGGTGGTGACGACAAGCGGCTCCAGCATCATCGGCGCGGTCACCACCACTTCTTCCATGCGGGCGGGCTGGGCCTCGTCGGCGGCAAATGCACCATGGCATGGCAGGATGGCGGCAATCGAGGCCGCCAGGATATGGGGTTTGAACTTCATTTTTTATTGCTCCCTGGGTTTGACGATAAGAAAATCAGAGAATGCTGATGCAATCGTCGTGCCAGGAAAAAATTCAGGAAAATCAGATGGGGCCACCGTGTACAGCCGTTTCATTTCGCACGCTTAGTGCGAAATGGCGCAGTTTGCATACCTCTTATTTCGTCGGCAACCCGGCCAGCTTGACGCCCGTCGCGGGAAGACCTGCCCTCGCCTTGAGCTCGGCGATCTTTTCGTCCGCATGGAGGCGGGAATCCTCATAGGCCAGACGCAGTTCCTCCTGCTTGCGCATCTCGGCGAGCTGCGCCTGCCACTTTTCCATCTGCGCGTGGTTGTGGCGGTGGGCGCGACGGTTCATGGTGTACCATTTCTGGGCTTCGCTTTCGCTCTGCTTCACCCCTTCGCCGTTGAGGTACATCGAACCGAGATAGTACTGCGCCTGCTTGTCCCCCTGCTCCGCAGCCATGCGGAACCATTTCGCCGCCTCGGCGTAATCCTGCTTCACGCCGTCGCCGCTGTAATACATGACGCCGAGGTTGTACTGCGCATCGACCTGGCCTTTTCCCGCCAGCGGCTGCCACAGCTTGACGGATGTAAGATAATCGCCCTGACGATGGGCTGCCGCAGCGCGGTCGAAGTCGCCGCCGACCTGGGCGGAAGCGGCGTTCAAACCCATGGCACATGCCAGCAGCACTGCGTAAAGAAGGGAAACTTTGCGGGATTTCATTGGCTTGCTCCTGTGGTTGAGAAAAATCAACCAAACATAAGCAGGAACAATGCCAGAAACGAATCTATTAAAATTCAAATAGTTGCAAATTGTTGCGGAATCGGCGCCGTGTGACAGTGCGCAAATTGTGGAATTTGGCACGCCGACGCGAACAGGACACGCCGGGTAGGGTGGGCACGTCTTTGTGCCCACCCTACGGTCGGTTCTTCTCCGCCAGTTCCGACCGGCTCACCGGCGTGGTGACAAATCCCAGTTTGGTGATGCCCACCCGCTGCAACACCGCCATCACTTGGGCAACGCGGCCATAACGCACGCTCTCGTCGGCGTGAATCTGGATGTTGGGATCGGCATCCTGAGCGGTGATCTTCTTCAGCTCCGCCTCCAGGGTTTCGAAGTGGATCAGGCGCTGGTCGATGAATACGCCGCCTTGAGCGTCAATTGCCATCTGGATAGTTTTGGTCGGCTTCATCGGCGACACCGCCGCAGTCTTGGGCAAGTTGACCTTGACCGCCTGCATCAACAGCGGAGCAGTGACAATAAACACGATCAAGAGTACCAGCATCACGTCCACCAGCGGCGTAACGTTGATCTCGCTCATCGCGGACTGTTCGGAACGGGTATTCAAGGCCATGTTGTTCCCTTGTTAAACTCCAAATTCAAGGCTTAACCACAGAGACACAGAGGCACAGAGAAAACCTGAAATCTTTGCGTTAAAAACACTTTTGAATTTCTCGGTGCCTCTGTGTCTCTGTGGTAAAAGGTTTTTCTAGCTCACTCCACCCTGAAACCCGACTTCATCGCCAGGTGCAGGAAATCGGTGGCGAAATCCTCCATCTCCGCCACGTACAACCGGGTGCGGCGCAGGCCGTAGTTGTAGGCGAGCACGGCGGGGATGGCGGTGGCGATGCCGAGGGCGGTGGCGATCAGCGCCTCGCCGATCGGGGCGGCCACCACGTCCAGCCCGGCGGAGCCGCTCTTGCTGATGTCCTGCAAGGCGTGCATGATGCCCCACACCGTGCCGAACAGGCCGACGAAAGGTGCGGTGGAGCCGATGCTCGCCAGCACCATCAAGCCGCTGTCGAGGCGGTTATGCTCCTTTTGCACCTGGCTACGCAGGCAGCGCTCCAGGATGTCCTGCTGGTCGCCGCTGTGGTAGAGGCTCTGCTCGCCACCTTTCTGCATGTCGCGCAGCGCGGTGAAGCCGGCGTGAGCGAGGCGCGCCAGCGGCCCGGCGGCGCTGGTCGATACTTGCTCCGCCTCGCGCAAACCTTTCGCACTCCAGAAGGCCAGACTGAACTCCCGGTTCTCCCGCGACAAGCGCCATTGCATCCAGCCTTTGACGACGATCAGGGTCCAGGTCGCGACCGAAAAAAGAACCAGAACCCACAACGTGATGAAAACAATATCCGACGAAGAAAAATGCGGCATGAGCAATCCTGTTTAATTATTTTCGAGTTTAAAGGTAATCGGCACCTCGACCCAGGCAACCACCGCCTGGCTACCCCGTTTGGCGGGTACGAAGCGCCACTTCTTCACGGCTTCCAGCGCGGCATTATCGAGCAATTCATGGCCGCTGGTTTTTTTTAGTTCGGCGCGTTGACACTCGCCGCCAGCCGAAATTTCGGCGCGCACCAGCACCGTGCCCTCGACGCCGCGCCGCCGTGCCGCCAGCGGGTAGGCGGGCGGCGGATTGCTCAGGTAGGCGGCATTGTAACGCGGCAGCACAATCGCCGGCTCCAATGCCGGCTTGACCGGCGCCGGAGGTGCTGGCGGGGATGGCGGGGATGGCGCCGCGACCGCCACCGCCACCGGAGCCTGCTGTGCCGCATGCTCTGCAACCGGCGGCATCACCGGAACCGGTGTGGGTGCGGAAATCGCTTTCGCCATGACCAGTTTAGGCTGTCGCTCCACTTTCGGTGGCGGCGGCGGAACCACGCGCGGCTCTGGCGGCGCAGGCGGAGCCAACAGCGTAACCTGCACCACCGGCAAGGGCGTGGGCGGAACGATCTCGCTCTTGAAATGGATAAGACCCCACCATGCGGTCGCATGCAAAAGGACAACCAGGCCGAACGAGGGTAGCCAACGCGGCCACTCCCCGCCGGATTTAACTTGCGGCATTGCGTATTCCAGGGAAACGATCAAGATGGCCTAGAATATCATAACCAGAGTGCCCAACTTGCTCAGGAGCGACCAAAATACGGGTTCATCCATTGTTCCAGCCTTTGACGATCCAGCTTGCCGCTGATGGCGGTAATGGCATGGGTGGGGTCATACAAGTAAGTTCGCGGCAATTCACCGTGCCACTTGCGATCAATCTCGAAACGCAAGCGCTCGGCGAACGGGTCGGCAAAAACCCAGGCTTGCGCGTGGTCGAGGCCGGATTGCCCCAGCGTGAGGGCGATTGCCTCACTTTCTTCCGGCGTATCGGTGGCGATCAGAACCAGGTCGAGATTTGGATATTTTTTCACCATGCCGGACAGCAAGGAAAGTTCCTCGCGGCAATGGGTGCAGGTCAGCGACCACATGCTCAGGATAAACGGTTTGCCCTGCCGGGCTTCAGTTATTTCCTTGATGCTTCCAGAAATGAAAGGCTTGATCTCCTGGGCAGCCACGGGTGGAGCCAGCGCCAATAGCAGCGCCAGTGTCAGGAAAATACGCGGCATCATGGCGCCATCCCGATCAGCCGGAAGCCTTCCCTGGCGGTGTTCCACGACAGATAAGCTTGAGCGCCGTCGGCAACCAGCAGGGGATGATCCGAGGCGCCGGCGGTCGCGGTGATCTGGCGCGGCGCCTGCCACGCCTTGCCGCCATCAGCGGATGACATCCACATGATGACCGAGTTCTGGCCGTCGAATTCCTTCCAGACCACATGCACCGCCTTGCCGAGGCTCAGCACATGCGGATGGCCGGCCTGCGCCTCGAAATTGCCGAAATTGAGCGGCGCGGAAAAACGGTTGCCCCGGTCAGCGGAGTGCGCGTAAAACAGCCCATGCCGCTCGGGCGCATTGTCGAACCAGACGAAATGGTAGACGCCGTCGGGTGCGATAGACAGCGCGCCGCCGTGATGCGGGCAGGCATCCACTTCCCATCGGTCGTAACTGACGCGGATCGGCGAGGACTTGCCGTCCAGCCGCAGCATGGCATGGTCGCGCTCGTTCTTGCCATAGATATGGCGCCAGAAAATTACCGGCGTCCCATCAATATCCAGCGCCATGGCCACGCGACAGCATTCGCAGGAATGATCGGCGGCCTTGAGGTTGGGTCGGAAGCTCGCGCCGCCATCATCGGACACCGTGTAATACACCGCCGCACCGTTATAGAGCTTATTTTCCCGTTGGGCAGCAGACAGGTCGCGCTTGTCCAGCCAGGCGAGATATATCTGCCCCCGGTCATTCACCCACAGGGTCTCGAATCGGTGGCTGATGATCTCCCGGTTGTCGTTGACGGTGAGCGGCACGGAGAACGACCTGCCGCTATCCAGCGAGCGGCTGAAACGGATGTCGCCGGTCATGGGTTTTTCCAGTCCCCGCGTGTATGACACGTAAACCACTCCCTTGCGCACGACAATCTTGGGACGGTTCTCGCCGTCGCCCAAAATGTCCTCCGGCTCGACATTGACTTTGACCGGCGCGCTCAGGGTGTTGCCCCGATCGTCGGAATGGCTGATGTATAGATACCGGCCACGGATGGTCGCCAGCCACAGCCGGCCTTTTCCGTCAAAAGCAGTGGTAATGGCCAGCGACGGCTTGGCAAGCATATCTTTCCAGACCTTACCCCTATCGACCGGAGCGACAACCGGAGCCGCAGCGCCGGATTTGGCGTGGCCAGCATGTTCCTCCGCCAGCGCCGGGCAAGCGGCCAAAGTGGCGGCGAGAAGCAATGCAATAGTTGAGTTGCTCATTAAGTGATTTGCCTTTCTTGCGGAGACTCCCAGCCCCGTCCGCAACGCTTAGAATTTGAGCGCAATCTCGCTGTAATAGGCTCTTCCCATTGCCAGGGAGGATTGATAATACCTGCGGTCACCCAGGTTGCTGACCGACAGCGAAAGCGCAACATTGCCCTTAATTTTGTAGGCTATTTTCGCGTCCGCAACGAAATAAGCGTCGTAAGAACCATATACTCCGCTTACGACATCCGCGTTAACGTCGTTGGCGTAAACTTTGCCCACGTAGTGTCCGGCCAGCGAACCACTCCACGGCCCCTTCACCCCCTGCAACCCGATGTTGGCCATTTTTTGCGGGGTTTTGGTCATATATTTGCCTTCGGTGGCCGGTTTGGCCGAGTTTTTGGTAATTTTGGAGTCGTTGTAAGTCAGGTTGGCGAAAGCGGTCAAGCCGCCCAGCAACTTCTGGCGCACTTCCAGCTCGACCCCCTTCACCGTGGCCGCCCCGGCGTTGGCCACCCCTTGTGACATCAAGGCATCGGACTGCGTCCGGTAGATCAGATCTTTCAGCCTGTTTTCGTAGACCGTGGCGCGCAACAGGGTTCCGCTTCCCACCTGTTGCTCAACGCCCAACTCCCATGATGTGACGGTTTCTGGCTTGAGATCGGGATTAGGCGTATAGGTATAGCCAGTCTGGGGAGTCCACCAGCCAAAAGTGTCGCGCAGATTGGGCGCATGAAACGAGCTGCCGACAGAACCCCGCAAGGTCGTCGTGTCGACGGGTCGATAAACCAGGGAGGCTTTCGGGCTGAAGTGGGTCTGACTGCGCGCGGAATACTCATTTTTGGCGGCTGGCGCTTTGACCTGCTCGATAAAACCTTCGGTGGACCAGAAATCGTATCGCCCGCCGAGATAAGCCATCAGGCGGTCAGTGAGCGTGATTTCATCCTGGGCATACAGGGCGTAAGAGGTATCCTCGCCCGCCGTCCGGTTCTGGATCGGGCCAGTGGCGCCGGCGTTACGCCAGTCGCTGACGCTGTAGGTGATCGTGTCGATCATCCGCTTGTTCGCCGAGACTCCTGTTACCAGATAATGCCGGTCGGACAACGGCAAACTGGCTTGCACCGAGCCGGAAAGCTCGTTGTTGGGGCGCAACATGCGGCTTGACGACCCGCCGGCCAAGGTCGCCGCAGAGCCCAGTACAAAATAATTGTTGTATAAGGGAATGTCCGTATAGCCGAGTGTTGCCTTGAGCGCCCCTGCCTTGCCCAGCTTCGTTTCATACTCTGCCGTGTAACGGTTCACCTCCTTGATCTCGCTGTCGGGCCCGGTCAGGAAATTCTTTTCCGTTGCCGCCAGATTGACCCCGGCGCCCGCCACCGTCACGTTACCGATGACCGGATTGCCCGATGCATCGCGCAGATAGGTATTGTAGTGGTTCCGCCCGGTGCTGTCGTAGAGAAACTGCGAAGCTCCGAGGGTTAGCCGTGATGCGGCCGGCAGGTCCACATACAGCTTCACCCCCAGGTTTTGCGAGTTCCAGCCGTTCGTCCCCTTGTCGCCAACCAGATAGGCCGTATTGCCGCTGGCATCGGTCGTCCGCTGGGCGCCCGTGACCGCTGCGCCGCCCGCCCCACATGGCTTGAGCACGACCTCATCCTTGATGTAGCCATCGCTTTCCTTGTAAGCATAATCGAACACGATGCCGACGCGCTCGCCGATACGATCCTGGTAGACTAGGCTGCCGCTCTTGAAATTGTCCGTGCCATAGCCACCTTTGACCGAAAACTCGCGCTGGGTCGGTGTCTTGGTGATGATGTTGATCACCCCGCCCATGGCGCTACCGCCGTAAAGGGAGGAAAACGGCCCCGGCACCACCTCGATGCGCGCGACCGTTTCGGCCGGCACCGATTCCCAAGTCACCGCGCCAATGTAAGGATCGTTAAGGGTTTGTCCGTCCACCAGCACCAGCGTCCGCGAGTAATCGGGAATGCCGCGCATGACCACATTAGTACCCATCACGCTGGGCTCGTGCCCGCCCGGACGGGTAGTGTAAACCCCAGGCAGAAGCGTGAGCGCCTCATCCACCGAATGGATATTCGCGTTTTCGATGTCCTTGGCGGTCACCACGCTCACTGTAGCGGGCGCATCCATCGTATCCTTGGCCGTTTTGGTTGCCGTTACCACGACTTCCCCCAATTTGTCCGTGCCGCCCTCATCCGCCGCCAACACCATACCGGTCATCCCCGCGTACATCCCTGCAATCAACCCCCGCAACACCTTTTTATTTAACAAGGTAAACCCCCGGCTATGCCGGGGGACTCACCAAGGTTTGACCTATACGTCGATCGTTGTGAATCT
>PFJY01000126.1 GCA_002784065.1 Hydrogenophilales bacterium CG_4_10_14_3_um_filter_58_23
TGAATCATATTTCACCTCATCCGTAATTGAGGTGTGCATCTTGCGGAAATCAACCACCACCAACAAGTTTGCGGTTTGTGGAGCGCTTACGATGTATCAGTACCTGGAGTACGTTTCTACTGCGCCTACAATCAGGCTTGCGGTAAAACTGTTGCTGTTGACCATGTTGCGTAAATCAGAGTTGGTTGAGGCGGTATGGACGGAGATTAATTTCACTGATGCGCTTTGGACTATTCCAAGTGAGCGAATGAAGCGGCGCAACCCGCACAACATTTACCTGTCGAGACAGGCCTTGGATATCTTCGTCGCTCTTAAGACTTGCGCAGGCGGCTCACGTTACGTTTTGCCATCACGCTACGATCCTGACATACCGATGAGTAAGGCGACCTTGAACCAAGTTACCAAGCTGACTTTTATGGCCGCGCAGAAAGATGGTAAGACGCTGGACAAATTTGGGCCGCATGATTTGAGACGGACGGCATCGACGCTACTGCATGAGGCAGGATACAACACGGACTGGGTTGAGAAATGTCTGGCTCATGAGCAAAAGGGTGTGCGCGCTGTTTACAACAAGGCTGAGTATGCAGATCAGCGGCGCGTGATGCTGCAAGACTGGGCGGACATGATAGACAGGTTTGCTACACGCCCCTAAGCCATGGGGCTGGCGGAAGTAATGCTGCGGATTTTCGTTGTTCGATCCAGGCTTCAATTTCTTGCAAGTCCCACGCAACCAAACGCGTTGTGATAGAAAATCGCTGTGGAAACTCCCCTCGTTTTTCCATATTGAGAATTGTTCTTTCTGAAAGAGGTACGATTTTGAGGAGACGCTTGCGGTTAATCAGTGCCTTCCCCGGTTTTTTCATTTCCTCGAATGTCAGGTCTCGTGCGTTCATTTTGTCGTCTCCTTGCTGTATGCTTTTTTCGTATTCATAGTCCAGACTTGCTTAAATCCGCGTATTAGAAAAGCTTGAAATATCTGTTGAGGAGAAATCATCCCAGTCTCCCCGATTTTGCCTTGAGTGCAATCAACCTGATTTCATCCAGTACCTTGTCCGTCTGTTGCATGGCAGATCGCATGGCTACAGCCTCTTCAAATGGCGCGGTGATGTCGTATCCCTCACTGCGCAGTTGATTCAGCAGCGACATAAGCGGCGACTTGAACTGCGTTGGATCAGACAGCATAGACAGCGACAGGCATGCTTTGTCAGCATCCGGCGCAACAAAGTGCGCTTGATCTAGCATGGCGCGTGGATACTGGTATCGCGTACCGGGCAACGTATCGTTCCTGGGTAGCGTGGCAAGAAAGGCTACCGCTTCGAGAAAGTGCTCTGCTGACAACTCACTACAACTGCCAATCTCGAAATGATCGTTGAAGCGACCCCATATATCGGCGCGAACCACATCGGTGTTTTCTCCGCGCAGGGAGATGATTTGTTGCAAGGCGCTCTGTTGGACAGGGGAGAGAGTGCGCGCCTCATATGGTGTGGTGTAGCCCCCTGTTTTTCTGATGGCGGGCAGGATTTCTTCCGTCACCTTCACCTCGAAGGCTTGAGCTTCTTCTTCGCGAGAATTGATGATTAAGCGGTAGAGGTTTCCTTCGTTGATGTAGGTTAATTCCTGATTTTCACCTTCAACATGTGAGTCGTGTTTTGCGATTCCCTTTTCACGGCAGTATTTTTTGATGGCATCGCTGTCGTTGCCATAGCCTAGAACAGCACAAACGTCCTTGGCAGAAAACCACGTTTCACCGTTGTCATCGAACAGGACGTGGATTTGAGCGCCATTAAAACCGAATATGTCGAGTGTGGCAGGGCTTGTCATGGTGCTAACCACCTGCATGGCCCGGTTAAATCGTTTTTACGTGCTGCCAAACTCGGCTGGGGATATGAACAACTGGCGTGGTCATTTTGCCCGTGTATTTTGTTTGTAATGACAGTACAGGCGAGGTGATCGATAGGCTTAACCATTGAGATTTTTCTCCATATTCCACTGGCTGATAATTCCCTCAAACACTTCGCTACCGTTATCTACGAAAGTATGCGGTTCGCGCTGCGTCATGTAACACAGTCGCAATGCATTCATCAGGTGCTCAAAATTCTCTGGATCAAGCGTTCCTATATCACTCACGTCTGCCTTGACGCGATAACCGTTGTAGAGTGAGGCGAGAAACTGTGCGAACACGCGCGAACTACCGCAATCGCGCTGTGCCCACATAACGCAATGCTTAAGACTCTTTGTGCATTCCTGAATCGACGCATTACGTACTTCCTCAGCTCGTTCCCATGAATCTGCGCTCATAAACGCCATAAGTTTTGCCTGCTCACCTTCCTCGATAGTGAGGCTGAATGTCACCATCTTGGGTAGCGGTGGAATTATCTTTTGTTCGGCCATATCAAACCTCTTATGCTGGATTTGTGAAAAGTATAGATTTGCTTTACATTAAAAGTCAACTAAAAATATACTATTTGGTGGTTTAATGTAAATATTAACTAATCACTTGGGACGTATGAGTATTTTCATACGGCGGGATTTAATCAAAATCATTGAGGTTTTCTGTAACGCTCAGGCGTAAAACTTTCAGGAAAAAGATGTTCTTAAAGTGCGCGCTAAGGTGTGGTGGTGGCGGCGGAAATGGCGGTTTCACGCTGGATGCTAGGTAAGCATTCGTTATGGATATGACGATGGTGAAATTAACGACGGCGGCAAGATAAGAATGCGCTGAATGGCAAGCAGCATCAGCTTAGATAATTGTCATGTGGGGTGATGCGGTATACGAGAAAGTCGCTGTATGCAGTGATGAATACTTTGGTGCTTTTGTGCACAAGTGCGGCAATTTTCACATGCGGTTAAAGCGTGGATATTTTCTGGCAAAAGTGAATGGCATCATTGCTAAAGCCAAGGCTACAGCTGAATCCGTATGTGGTGTAAGCCTATGTCGAAAGAAGAGTTTTGGCCTTTCGCTTGATCAAAACAGCTTGAGTTGAATCTGAAGCACGATGACGTTATTTGGTGCCGTTGAGTAATTTTTCAGGCGAGATGAGTTCAGTATAGAAACACCCTTCTCGCGTTAGAGCTGCGACGGCGCTATCGGGAAGTGGTTGAGCCACGGCAAGCAATTTCTGTATTGATGGTCTGGTAAGTGCAAAGTTGTTGTCAACCTCGCCAGCGATAAGCCAGTCAAAGGAAAACTCCAAGTGTTTTCTGAGCGCTATTAAACGATCCGTGGGCGGTGTTGCGATGCCTATTTCCCACTGAGATACGGATGCCTTGCTCACGCCGCACAGTTCACCGAATTTCTCCTGTGAAAGTGTGTTGCGCTCGCGCAATTGTCTGATTCTGGCTCCTATATTCATTTTTTTATTGTACAACGATTTTATTTATTAAATATCTAGTAATAATTGACTTTTGTATTTAGTATAAATATACTTTAGGTGTGAATATGTCAATTATTTCTATATCTACCTTTGTTGTCGCCTGGTCTCTTGCGCTCGGTTTATGTCGGGTCGCAGTTCCTCAGCGGACGCGTGTGCCAGCAGAGAGCGCTACCGATGGCGAGCGATTGACTGGCATTAGCAACGAAAGAAAATCATGAGACAACGCACAATCAGCGACTTTTTCTGGCGAGACCCAGAAATATCTGACCTAAGCCAGGAGGACAAAGCGACCCTGCTATATTTTTTAACCTCGCCATCGTCAAATATCATCGGTGCTTACCAAGTAGTCTGGATGATTGCCGCAGCAGAAATGGGCTGGACGAAGGATCAGTTATTAGTGGTCGTCAAAAGACTCAAAGCCAAAGGGTTAATTGATTTCAACGACACAGGTTGGGTTTGGGTTAAGACGTGGTGGAAGCACAACTCCGCCAAGGGCGCATTCTCTCCAAAGCTACTAGAAAATGCCAAAAAACAATGCGCTGCAATTCCTTCTGAATGGCGCAATGATTTCGTCGAATCATTGGAATCCGTTGGAATAAATAGGGTATCTATAGGGTATCCATACGCTACCCAATACCCGATAGATAGCCTATCCATAGGGCATGAATACCCTACCGATACCCTATCAGACCCCGCAAATTCGGGGGGGAATACCCCACCGATACCCTATTCATACCCTATCGATAGGGTATCCCATACCGTACCCCATACCCCGCCCCCTAACACTACAATATTCAATATTCAATCTACAACCACCACCACAACTACCGGTGACCCGGAATACGATGCGTCACCTCAATCCCCAAAAACAGTGGTGGTGAATGATTTAATTTTCCCACCTGGAATAACCCCAGAGCAATGTAGCGCCATCCAGACGCTGCTCGCCAGCAGCGGGGTAGCACCTGGTCATTGGCAGTCCATCCTCGATGAAATGCACGGTGCACAACTTGTCGTCCCCATCGGAAACCCTGTGGGGTACGTTCGAGGCATCGCCAAGCGAGCTTCAGAAGGCTCGTTCGCCCCCGAACGGGGATTGGCGGTAGCGAACCAGCGGGAAATGCGCAGAAACCTGGAGCGGCAAGACGCTTTGCGGATTTGCGCACAGCATAAAACTCAACCTGCCGAAATTCAACTTGAGCAGCTACCAGACCATCTTCGTAAATCGTTAAGCCGGATTTTAGCCAGCAAAGCCAGAGAGGCCACAGGTGCATAAGTCGCTCCAAAAAGACATCGTTACACTCAACCGACGATACCTCTTGCTCGTCAAGCAAATGGCATCCGCAAAGCATCCGTTGCTTTGTGTCAGCGTTCCAAAGTTTCTCGCCAAAAAAGTGAGCGACATGACGCTTGAGGAGATAGATCAACTGGCGGAAGACATGATTGCCCCGTGCTTTTACATGAACCTGGACGAGACTGCTTTCAACCAAATGGAAGCGCAAAAAATCGGCGCACACCGCAAAGCCTACATGACAAACGTTTTAGTTACCCGACTACAAACCGATGAGCAACGATAACCAATTCATCAAAACCCGAATCCTCGCGGCATCCCTAATCAAAGACGGGATGCGCATTGCCCTTGCGCATTCAATCACGGGCCTGTCTTGGAGAACGCTCCGCGAGCTATGGGAGGAAATTCACGGATCAGACGTTCCACCGCCAGGCCGAATGCCTTGCGACACACTGGCTTATATCAAAAATGGTCAGTCGCCTCTTTCGCTCTCTACGGTGGTCTCCGTCTATTTGTCCGCAGAAAAAGAACATCGAACACCCATGGATGCTTTTTCTCAAGCATGGGAAATAGCCAAGCTGTTCTCGGTTGACGGTAAAAAAATTGACATCAATGCTGCGTGGTACGCAATCCGGGACGTTAAAGCAGGACTGCTGTCTTGGAGTAAGTGCAGAAATTGCAAAGCAGAACATATTTTTGATACAGGAACCAAAAAACCCAGCAAATGCCCTTATTGTGGAATGACAGGCAGCAAGATGCTGGAGGTGGATCAATGACGTTTAGCACTCGCACCATTGTCTTCACCAGCGCAATGCTGCTTTCACAACTCGCCAGTGCTGCCGACCTTGGATGTTTTGCGCAAGCATCATCGCGCTATAGCATTCCAGAGGAACTCCTTCGAGCAATTTCCAGAGTTGAATCTGGCGGCAACCCTGTGGCCATAAACAAAAACAAAAATGGCACTTTCGATATTGGTCACATGCAAATTAACTCCGCATGGCTGCCAACCCTCGCTAAATACGGGATCACCAGAGACCGCTTAACAGACTCGTGCGTCAACACTCATGTTGGAGCCTGGATATTGGCTGGCAATTTTCACCGCATGGGGTACGGGTGGAAAGCGGTTGGCGCGTACAACGCAAAATCGCCGGTCAAAGCCGCAGCCTACGCAAGACAAGTAGCGGACATTCTTCGTTATGAAACACAACAAGGAAATCAAATTGACTAAGCACCGCGCCGTCATCGCGATCTTGTTGACATCGTGCGCGATGTTATCGGGCTGCGGAAATCTATTTAAGAGCCGCCTGGATAGCATTGCGGCGATCAGCCAGCCGAGCATCGGCTACCTTGACGGCAAATACAGAATTTGCCGCGAAAACTGTCCCAAACGCACACCCAAGGAATTGGATGATTCAGATTCTTGGCCAAGCTCAACCTTGTTGGTTGCCAACAAACAGGCGACCACAAATCCGCCTCAAGCTCCGCTGCAATCAACAGAAAAGCCCGCCAATGCAACCGACAAGACTACCGAAACCTTTGAGGTGTATTTCGGTTTTGGTATGAGCAAGCCAAACCGCAACGGGCAAAAAGAACTAGATCGCTTTGCGCGGCTTGCATCCAAACAAAGCATCGGCTTCATTGAATTGACCGGGCAAACCGATGATATCGGCACTCAAAATTACAACAACAGGCTGGCGTTGAAACGTGTTCAGTTTGTTACTAGCTGGCTCAAGTCGCACGGCATAAATACGACGATTTCCGCTTCATCCAAGGGGGATTGCTGTCACCCCGCGCCATACAACAAAGAGGAATTGGTACTCAAAGAAAAGCGACGAGTGTCAATCAAGGCGCAGCAAAATCAACAATAAAGAACGGGGGTGCAATAAGAGCGTGACGATAAATTAAATAAACAAAAACAGCTCTGGCAATTTATAGCCAGACGAAAGTTAAGGTTCATCCAAGGAGAAACTATATTGATTAAATCAAAAAAATTCATCTTTGATCTCGTCGCCGCAGGCGGCTTCATCGCGCTGGGCATGTTTGTGCCGGGTTCGACTTTGACTGACGCAAACGGATTTGCCGCCAATATCGCCGGTATTTCGACTGGCTTAGGTATTGGTTGGCTCATCAAAACATTTATTGATTACACAAAGGAAGTAAAAAATGAAAGCAAAAGCAATTGATCTGCGCATCCTCGCCTTGCTGGGTGCGATGTTTCTACCCACTTTCGCTGTAGCCGGTACGACGGGAACGGAATTCTTGACCTTGTACACATGGATCAACGGTGTGGCGACTGGCTATGCTGGCCGCGCAATCGCCATTGCAGCCGTGGTGATTGGTGCCTTGCTGTCTGTCGCAAAAGGCAATCCAATCCCTATTCTCGTGGGTGTCGGTTTTGCGATTTTCTTGCAATACACGCCGACGATTGTTAACGGAATTATGACCGCTACGATCTAGTGATGTTTGATTTCTGTTGCCCGTGATGTGTTTTATTGCGGGCAACAGCCAACGAAAGGACGTAATCAATGAAGGCAGGATACATACCTCGCACACTCGATCAGCAGGAGAAATTCCTGCTGTGGGACATTGACCAATTCATTATTGCCATCCTGATTATGGGTACAGGGGTCTCGCTTGGCATGATGATTGGCGGCATTGTGGCGGGCAGCGTATCGGCATGGCAGTACGGAAAATTTAAAGCCGGTAAGCACCAAAAGTTTGCGGTTCATGCGATGTACTGGTGGTTACCCAGCAGCCTGTTTGTCAAAACGCGCACAACTCCATCATCAGACCAGCGATATTTTTTAGGCTAAACAGTGATACCAGAAAAATTTATTACAACAAGTAGCAACAAAGCCAGAGAGATTACTTTTCTTCGATTAGTAGTTGGCGCGCTTATTGTTATTATTGTGATTGAAGGCGCGACGCTATTCAGAACATTGGGCATGGAACGAACCGTACTCGTGCCGCCGACGATTGAGAAGAGCTTTTGGGTATCGGGCGAGGGCGTATCAAAAAGCTACCTTGAGCAGATGGCGTACTGGTACGCCGGACTCGCATTGAACGTTACTCAGACCACAGGCAATTACCAAAAAGATCTTTTCTTGCGCTATTCAACGCCAGCAGGCGCGGGGCAACTGGCGGCAGAAATGACAGCCAGACTGGATTTTCTTGCCAAAAATAACGCGGCCACCCTGTTTACAGCACAGACATTAAACACCGACGAAAAACTAATGAAGGTTGCGATCACCGGCGACTTGGACACCTTCGTAGGAGACAAGCGCATCTCGACCAGGCGGACTATTTATGTGATTGGTTTCAGGTACATAAACGGGAGACTTTTTGTTAATGAGTTCAAGGAAACAAATGAAAAAGATATTTTTGGTGTCAGCATTCCTGGCAAGTAGCTTTCAGTGCCTGGCCGCTCAGATTTTGTATCAAGGCTCACCCACAGAATCAACAACGGCCACCGTGTCGCGCAACGAACCTAATCTAATCACGGTGGACGGTCGCAAGATCAAGCGTATCTATGGCGCAGAAGGCTTGTTTACGGTCACGCCCGAACCAGAAACGGGCGCGGCCTGGCTTAAACCAACCGCCGACAAGCCAATGATGAGCGTCTTCATTACCGATGAAGAAGGCCAGCATTACAAGCTGCTGCTAAAGGTGGAAGATATTCCTGCGGAAACAATTATCGTGAAAGGCGGAAACAAGCAACCCGGCCTCGCAATAAGCAAAAGAAACGAGCCTCGCAATGATGACATCTTGAACACGGTTATCGCGCTTTTCAATGGCGATGGCGATGCAAAAAACGAAACCATCTCGCTATGGAAAGACACCAGGTTCGAGTTAATCAGAACGCTCGATTTAAGGGGGATTCGTGGTGAGTCCTACCTGCTCACCAACACATCCAACAAGCCAATTATTATGGACGAACGGGAGTTCTACCGCGCCGGTGTGCAGGCCGTGTCGATAGAAAATCCGACACTCGAAGCCGGGCGGACCACACAAGTCTTTATTGTTAGCGAGGCTGAATAATGGCCTCCCTATCAGAAAAATTTGCCAACATGACTCCAAAAACTCGCCAATACATCATGTTGGGCGGCGCAGGTGCGGGGTTAATGGCGTTGGTTCTCGGCAGCGTATCTCTTATGGATAGCCAGCCTTCGGTCGCGCCAGTGCCGACCACATCAGCCGAACAGCAAGCCACCAACATCTCAACGCCGGGTGCAGCCGCAGACCCAAAGGAGGTGTGGATGACGCAATCTGCCGCACAAATGAAACAGATGGATGATGTCGTCAAAGAGCTGAAGCAGCAAATGGCAGCAATGGAAGCAAAATCAGGAGTAATGCAGACCGGACAACCCGAGTCATTGTTGCCGCCACTGCCGCCTATCCCGCCGCCGGTAGCACCAATAACACAGCTACCTTTAGCGACTGGCGAGCCACCCAGAGTTTTGTCAGAACCCGCTCAGCCTAAAGAGCCGGGTATCGCGTTGTTTGAGGTGAGCCAGACCGCCAAACCCACCACACCCGCGCAGCAAGACACAAATGCCGGTTATGTACCAGCCGGATCGTTTGTGCGTGTTGCACTCTTGGGAGGCCTCGACGCACCAACGGGCGGGCAGGCACAAACCAACCCGCACCCAATCCTGATGCGCACTCAGGACAACGCATTTTTGCCAAACCGCTACCGATTTGAAATCAAGGAATGCTTCATTCTGGCATCGAGTTACGGAGACATCAGTTCGGAAAGAGCGTTTGGCCGACTCGAAAATTTGTCGTGCGTTCGCCGCGATGGTAGGGCCGTGGATATTCCGGTTAAGGGATATGTCGTGGGCGAAGATGGAAAAGCCGGGATGCGGGGGCGGCTTATCAGCAAGCAAGGGCAGGTGCTCGCCAACGCATTGTTGGCGGGCATAGGCTCAGGGATTGGTCAGGCCTTTCAGAATAGCTCATCTACGCAATCAATCAGCCCGCTTGGAGCAACCTCAACGGTCAACCAGGGGCAGCAATTACAAAACGGCATCAGCTCTGGCGTAGGCAAAGCCTTGGACAGACTGAGCAAGTATTACATCGACCTCGCAGAAAAATTGTTCCCTGTAATTGAAATTGATGCAGGGCGAACAGTTGAGGTGGTCTTCACCAAAGGCTTCTCAATGGATGATTTAAGCCAGGACCCGTCAATCGGAACGTATAGCGACATTTGGCAGCGCGGACGAAAAGTGATGGGTAAGGCACTTGATCCTTCCGAACTTCAATAAAAAGGAAACTATCAATGAAATACAAAGCCAGGCTACTTGCCATGTTGTTATTGATTTGCGTGACCGCAGCCCACGCTGGCAACGGGAGGGATAGTAGCGCAGAAAAGGACGTTGCAAATACGTTGCGTGATCTCTACCCGTCAACGCAGATCAGTGACGTGCGCAAAACCGGCATCGACGGGATTTATGAAGTGGCTATGGGCAAAAATATTGGCTATACAAACAGCGAGGGGCGTTACTTTCTGTTTGGTCATATTTTTGACATGAAGACCCAGCAAGACTTAACAGCCCAACGTCTTGACGAGCTAAACGTAGTGAATTTTTCGGAGTTGCCTCTTGAGGATGCCATTAAGACTGTGCGTGGCAAGGGCGAGCGGGTGCTGGCGATTTTTTCCGACCCGGACTGCCCTTATTGCAAGAAGCTGGAGCAAGAGCTACTTAAACTGAACAATGTGACGATCTACACCTTCCTGATGCCCTTGGATGGGCTGCATCCAGAGGCATCCAAAAAAGCAAAGGGGATATGGTGTTCAACCGACAAGTCAGCCGCGTGGCGCGACTACATGCTGCACGACAAAGCACCTGTGACAGACAAGCACTGCGATAGCCCGATTGATCGCAATGTTCAGCTCGGCCAAAAGTTCAACATCAATGGCACGCCCACACTGATCGCCGCTGACGGTCGCGTATTGCCAGGGATGGCGGCAGCAGAGCAAATCGAGAAATGGCTAAACAAGGAGCAAAAATAATGCGTGTTGGGATTTTAGCAATGGTGGCTTGCTTGAGCATCACCGGATGCAGCATGGTAGGACTTGATGCCCAAAAGTCGTTCACCTGCAAAGCACCACCGGGCATCAACTGTTCATCACTATCGGGGGTCTATGCCAATGCTGTTGCCGACAATCTGCCCGGTTCGGCAGCAAAACCAACCTCCACGTACAGCAAGGAAAATCAAGCCAAGGTAGTCGAGAGGGTCGTTGGTGAAGCCCCTCAAACAGGCTCGCCCATACTGAGTGTGCCAAGCGTATTGCGCGTGTGGGTTGCGCCGTGGGAAGACGACAGAAAGGTGTTGCACGATCAGGCATTCCTGTATGCCGTTGCCGATCCGGGGCATTGGCAAGTGGCTCATAGCACCCAAAAAATCGCCAACCAATATCGTGTCATGGCACCGACTGCAAAGCCACAACCCGCATCATCGCAGCCGGCGGTACCGCAAAGCCAGTTTGGGCAAGAGCAATTACAACCACAAGGGTCAAATTAGCATGTCTTTCACAAACGCACTCAAAAATATCTTTCTGCATGAGAGATATGGCCGTGCCGATGCGATTCCGCGTCATTTGATCGAGCAATTCACCGGCCTCCCCAGACTGGCCGGTTTGTTGCCCTACGTTGGCTGGATTCCAACCGAACAGTTGTTTATCCTGGATCAAGGCGGCTTCGGCAAAAAAGAGCAGTTCTCAATTGGCTTTTCCATCGAGATTGACCCGCAGACCGGTGCAACTGATGAAATGGAGAAAATACTGTCCAGCCTGTTCGATTCGTGCATGGCTAAAACAGGCATCCAGATTTCACTGTACGCATCACCAGATATCGCACCTATGTTGAAAAAACAAAAAGACACGGTGCGAGTAAGCGAGCTGGCTGGGATAACGACGCGACGCAATGAATACTACATGGGGGGTACGTCCAAATCACTGCTAGCCAACAGGGTGTATTGGTTGCGCAATTTCAGGTGTGTTATTTCGATCACGTTGCCACTTTCCCCTTTTGAAGTGGGGGATGTAGAGGAGGCGATCAGGACGCGTGAGAGTGTCCGTGCAACACTCAGGTCGGCGAACTTGGATGGGTTTGACTGGACCCCGGATCACCTGCTGGATTTTGTGGGCGATTTCTTCGATCACGAGCGGGTGTTTTGTCCTGAGAAGCGCAGCGAGTTGTCCTTGAGTTACAACCCAAACCAAATAATTCGCGAACAATTGTCCAACCGCGAAATTGCATCCTGCGTTAGCGATGAAGGCATCCGGTCTTGCAAGAGCGGCGGCCAAGAAACGGTTATGCAGTTTTTCTCGGTCAGGAACTACCCGAAATATAGCCGCTTGAATCACATGAGCAGCGTCATTGGCGATCCGTACCAAGCTGCCCTGGCAATGCCATGCCCATTCTTGATCACCATGGGCGCGGTTGTGCAAGATTACGAATCCGCACGCACTTATGCGCAACTAAAAAGTGCTCGCGCTACACAGAACGCGGCCTCGTACATGGCAAGATTTCAGCCAGACCTACAAGATCGTAAGCGCGACTGGGATGCTGTGCTGGGTGCTTTTGATGAAGGCAAGGGGACGCTGCGCATGTACCACCAAATCTGCCTGCTATCGACAAAAGCTGATGCATCCCGTGCTGAGCACGCGGTTAGATCGGTGTGGCGTGCGAGGGGGTTTGATCTGTCGCGCGACTATTATTTGCAGCATCAGGCATTTGTCGCATCGCTACCAATGACGCTAGGACAACCATTGCAAGAAGACTTGGTCGCATTCGGGCGGTCTTACACCAAGACACTCGACAACGCAGTGATGACATCGCCGTTGATTGCCGAGTGGAAGGGAACCAAGACTCCGCTGATTACCCTGTTTGGGCGCCGTGGGCAACCGATGGGGTTCGACCTGTTTGACAACACGGGTGGTAACTACAATTTTGCGGTGGCCGCGTTATCCGGGTCTGGCAAGTCAGTGTTTGTGAATGAAATGGCCTACCGCTATCGTGCAGCCGATGCCAAAGTCTGGATTATTGACGTAGGCCGCAGTTACAAAAATTTGTGCGAATTGATGGGCGGCGAATTCATTGAATTTACTGACGAGCGTGACAATACGCTGTGCCTCAATCCATTCTCGATGGTCAGGGACATCAATAACGACATGGAAATGTTGCTTCCTCTCCTGGCTGAAATGGCGAGTCCGCGTGAGCCCCTGAACAACTTTTGCTATACCGCACTTGCTTCCGCTATCAAGCAGGTATGGGGAGTGAAGGGGAGTGACACCACCATCACGGACATTTACGAGCTGCTACGCATTGGCAAAATTAATGAGAGTTCTGATAGCGAAACGGAGCTGATGCACATGGCCGTCGCACTTGAACCATACACAAAATACGGCGTATATGCGAGCTACTTTGAAGGTCCTGCAACGATTGAATTTAACAATGACTTTATCGTGCTTGAGCTTGAGGAACTCAAGAGTAAAAGAGATCTTCAGGCGGTGGTCATGCAGATCATCATGTATCGCATCACCCAGGAAATGTATCTGGATCGCTCCCGGCGCAAGATCGTGATTATTGACGAGGCGTGGGACTTGATGGGGAGCGGCAGCAGCGGACATTTCATCGAAGCCGGTTATCGCAGGGCAAGAAAGTACGGCGGTGCATTCGGCACGATCACCCAAAGCGTGGATGACTACTACAAGACGGAAGCAACCAAAGCAACCATCAATAATGCGGACTGGCTGTTCTTACTGCGGCAGAAGCCGGAAAACATTGACCGTCTAGGCAAAGAAGGCAAGCTCACCATCGATGAGTGGATGAAACGCCAGCTTTCCTCTATCACCACCGATCATGGCAATTACTCGGAAATCTTTGTGCATAGCCCGATGGGCTCCGGGATTGGTCGCTTACTGCTTGATCCGTTCTCAATGATGCTGTTCTCCACACGCGCTGAAGATTTCGAGCGGATAAAGACCATGCGCGAGCAAAACAACATGACGACCGAACAGGCTATCGAGGTACTGCTTAACGAAAGAATCAAAAATGACAGGCGCAAAGGAACGCGCGAGGACAGACGA
>PFJY01000142.1 GCA_002784065.1 Hydrogenophilales bacterium CG_4_10_14_3_um_filter_58_23
AAATCAGAACTTGGCGGATATGCAGAAACAGGCTGCCATAACCAAGACGGCGCCGACGGTTTTGCCCGCCCCCGCGCCTACTGTGCCAGCAACGGCCAAGCCAAAGAAACCCAAACCGGTGCTCGTTGAGCAGAAGAAGCCGGAAGCCTCCTTCCTCGATGAAGCGATGGCAAATCCGTTCTACCTGGGCGGCGGCATCGCGGCAATCCTGTTGCTAGGCCTGCTGGGTGCGAGAGCGGTTGCGGCCAGACGCGGGAAAAACGTCGCCAGCTTCGAAGACAGCATAATGACCCATGGCGATCTCAAGGCCAACACGGTACTGGGCGGTACCAGCGGCGGCAAGATCGACACCAGCGATACTTCGTTTTTGACCGATTTCAGTCAAGCCGGACTGGGGTCGATCGATACCAACGAAGTCGATCCCATTGCCGAGGCCGAGGTCTACATGGCCTACGGTCGCGATGCACAGGCGGAGGAAATCCTCAAGGAAGCGCTGAGCAAGGATCCCAACCGTCACGAGATTCGCCTCAAGCTGCTGGAAATCTATGCCGGGCGCAAAAATCTGAATGCCTTCGAAGCCGTGGCAGGAGAAATGTATGCCGCACCTGGCGGGCAGGCCAGTCCAGTCTGGGACAAGGCGGCTGAAATGGGCCGTATGCTGGATCCGCAGAACCCTCTCTATGGCGAGAAATCGAAAGTGGCGGTTGCGACTGAGCCTGATGCCCGAGCTGATGAGGAGTTATTTGAAAAGACCCTGATTGTGGCTGGTGGCGCCGCAGGTCTGGTCGCGGCGGCAGAGCATGGCGTCACCCTTGATCTGGGTGGCCCGGAGATTATGGAAGCCGCTGAGTCGGAACTGGATTTCAATCTTGACATCGCGGCTCCGACGGTCGAAGCCACTCCTGATCTTCTGCTACCGGAGCCGACCGATGAGAGTCTGCCTGTTGAGGAGGCGGTTACCGATCTTGGGTTCGACCTCGATCTGGGCGCATTGGCTGGAGTGGTTGCTCAAGCTGAGCAACCTGCGGTTGCGCCGGTTGTCGAGACAGAAGAGCCGGTTGCCGATATGGGACTGGATTTCAATCTGGATCTGGGTGCTCCCACTGTGGTTAAAGCTGCACCAGAAACGGTTGCGGCAACCGTGGAGTCGGATGAGAACGCGATGGAGTTCGATCTTGGCGTACTGACTCAGGCGGCTCCTGCCGTACCTGTCGAGGAATTGATCAGCGCCGATAGCTGGAAAGATGAAGTGATGGAGCTCGATGTCGGCGGATTGGCAGCGGCGCCCGGCACTGAGGATGAGATGGCGGAAGTCGAGGGCGAACTGGAGATGCCCGATTTCTTCGTTGGCGAAGAAGCTGAATCCGTGGGTGAAGAGATAGAATCCATCGAGCTTGCCGCGCTTCCCGTTGAAGAGTCTCCGCTGGATTTCGATTTCAATCTGGATCAGGAAGAAACCCCCGCGCCCACCGAACCCAAAGGAGTGGCGGTTCCGGACCTCGACTTTTCCGGTATCAGCCTGGAGTTGAGCGAGCCTGGTTCGGTAAAGGTGGCGATCACCGATTTGCCGGATGATTTCGGCAGTCAGGAAGTTTCGACCAAGCTGGATCTGGCGAGAGCTTACATCGACATGGGCGATATGGAAGGTGCGAGGGATATCCTGCAGGAGGTGCTGAAAGAAGGCGTAACCGAGCAACAGGAAGAAGCGCGGAAGCTGCTCGCCGAACTGGGGTGATGTGTCGTCATGAAGCCCTTCTTCTCCATCCGGCCAGCCTGATCCTGATCTGGCTGGCCTTTGCTTTTTGCATTCCCTGGCTGCGACCTGTCGAACTGTCAGCGATCGTTTTGCTGTTTTCCCTGCCGCTGTTGCTGCGGCACTCCGTTCAGTACTTCAAATTGTTGCGTCGCAGCCGCTGGCTGCTGATTTCCCTGATTCTGGTGTATGCCTTCGTTACGCCCGGTGTAGCGGCGGTTGCCGTCCTGGGTGCCTACAGCCCCAGCCGGGAGGGCTTGCTGTCGGGCGGCCTCCAGGCACTACGTCTGCTTGCTCTGCTGTCTACTCTGGCACTATTGCTGGCGACGACTTCACGTGACCGGATCTTGGCTGGCCTGTATTTTCTGTTGCGGCCTTTCGTCTTGATCGGGGTGGATATCGATCGGGTTGCAGCGCGCATCTGGCTAACCCTGCACTATGCCGAGCAGGCCGAACCGCAGCACTCCGGCGCATGGCGCGAACGCTTGCAAGCCGCGCTGCATGGCTCGGGGCATGAAATAACCCGTATTGAACTGGAAATCGGGCGTTTAGCCCGGCCGGATTATGCCGCATTATTGTGTGCCGCTCTTGTACTCGGGCTGCTGCTGGCGCGGCAAGTGATATGAGAATCGCGCTCGGCGTCGAATATGACGGCAGCCATTTCTGTGGCTGGCAAAGTCAGCTTTCCGGCTGTGGCGTGCAGGACATCCTGGAGCGTGCGCTCGAAGGCATTGCCGGGAAACCCCTCCGGGTGGTGACGGCGGGGCGCACCGACACGGGCGTGCATGCGCTGCACCAGGTCGTGCATTTCGATACCGACGTAGCCAGGCCGGACAGCGCCTGGGTTCGCGGCGTCAATGCCCTGTTGCCGGACAGCGTAGCCGTGCTGTGGGCGCGGCCGGTGAGCGATGAGTTCCATGCCCGTTTCAGCGCGGTATCCCGAAATTACCACTATTTGCTGCTCAACCACCCGGTGCGCCCCGCGCTGCTTTCCGGCAAGGTGGGCTGGTTCCACCAGCCACTGGATGTGGAGGCGATGCGGCAAGGGGCCCAATTCCTCTTGGGGGAGCACGACTTCACCGCTTTCCGCGCCGCCGAGTGCCAGGCCAAGTCGCCGATCAAGCATTTGCAGCAAATCGGGATAGCCACAAGTGGCGAATATATTCTGTTCGACTTTACCGCCAATGCCTTTCTTCACCACATGGTGCGCAACCTGGTCGGCAGTCTGGTCTATGTCGGCAAGGGTAAACATTCGCCGCCCTGGATGCTGGAGCTGCTGGAAAACCGGGATCGTACCCGCTCCGCGCCCACCTTCGCGCCGGATGGGCTGTACCTGGCCGGCATCAGTTACGATCCTAAATGGGCTATTCCCGAACTTTCGAGAATGCCGAATTTTGCGTTTGGCTGAGCTGAGATTAAACTTCCTCCTTTGCATTAAACTCAAACCATGACCCGAATCAAGATCTGCGGTATCACCCGGAGCGAGGATGCGCTGGTCTGCGCCCAAGCGGGCGTTGACGCCATCGGACTGGTGTTTTATCCGCCCAGCCCACGCCACGTCGCAGCGGCGCAGGCAGCGGCTATCACCCGCGCCCTGCCGCCTTTCATCACCACCGTTGGCCTGTTCGTTAACCCTGCGCCGGAGCAGGTGGAAGCGGTACTTAACGAGGTACGTCTCGATGTGCTGCAATTCCACGGTGACGAGTCGCCGGAATTCTGCGCAGGTTTCGGCGTCCCTTATCTGAAGGCAATTCGCGTCAAAGCGGGGGTGGATTTGGTACAATGCGCAATTCGTTATCAGGAAGCCCAAGGCCTGTTGCTGGATGCCTATGTCGAAGGTACGCCCGGCGGCACCGGACAGTTCTTTGACTGGGAACTGATTCCGGCCGAATTGCCGCTGCCGGTGGTTTTGTCCGGGGGGCTTTCGCCTGCCAACATCGCGGAGGCGATTCGCCGCGTGAGGCCGTGGGCGGTGGATGTGTCGAGCGGGGTAGAGGCATCAAAAGGGATCAAGGATGCGGCGAAGATCGCCGCGTTTATCGAAGAAGCGCGCAAGGAGTGCAAATAAGTGCAGAGGGTTGATTTGCCGGATCAGACCGGCCATTTCGGGGCTTACGGCGGAATTTTTGTCAGCGAGACGCTGATTCCGGCGCTGGACGAGTTGCGCATCGCCTATGGGCAATGCAAGACCGATCCTGAATTCCAGGCGGAATTCGCCCGTGAACTGAAGCATTACGTGGGCCGCCCAAGTCCGATTTATCACGCCAGGCGCTGGTCGGAACAGCTCGATGGCGCGCAGATTTACTTGAAGCGCGAAGACCTCAACCACACCGGCGCCCACAAGATCAACAATACCATCGGCCAGGCCCTGCTTGCCCGCCGCATGGGCAAGAAGCGGGTGATTGCCGAAACCGGCGCAGGCCAGCACGGCGTCGCGACCGCCACCGTGGCGGCGCGCTACGGGCTGGAGTGCGTGGTCTACATGGGCAGCGCGGACATCAAGCGGCAGGCGTCCAATGTCTATCGCATGAAACTGCTGGGCGCCACGGTGGTGCCGGTGGAATCCGGTTCGAAAACGCTCAAGGATGCCCTGAACGAGGCCATGCGCGACTGGGTAGCCCATGTCGAAAATACTTTCTACATTCTTGGCACGGCGGCGGGCCCGCATCCCTATCCCATGCTGGTGCGCGACTTCCAGTCGGTCATCGGCGAGGAAGCCCGGATACAGATGCCGGAAATGACCGGGCGCCAGCCGGACGCGCTGATTGCCTGCGTCGGCGGCGGTTCGAACGCCATCGGCCTGTTCTACCCCTATATCGCCGACGACAGCGTCAAGCTGATCGGCGTGGAGGCGGCCGGTCTGGGGCTGGATAGCGGCAAACACGCCGCGCCGCTGAATGCCGGAACAGCGGGGGTATTGCATGGCGCGCGCCAATATTTGATGCAGGATGCCAACGGCCAGATCATCGAAACCCATTCAATTTCAGCCGGTCTGGATTACCCAGGCGTCGGCCCCGAGCATTGCTGGCTCAAGGATACTGGACGCGCCGAGTACGTTGCGGTGACCGATGCCGAGGCATTGCAGGCCTTCCACGACCTGTGCCGCTTTGAAGGCATCATCCCGGCGCTGGAATCGAGCCATGCCTTGGCCTACGCCGCCAAGCTCGCCCCCACCCTGCCGCGCGACAAGATTTTGCTGGTCAACCTGTCCGGTCGCGGCGACAAGGACATGAACACGGTGGCGGAGTTGTCTGGAATTAAGTTTTAGGAACAGCTATGTCACGCATTGCAGCTCATGTAGGGTGCAAAAGCTGCGCGCATTGCACCGGAACCGCGAACATACGGCGCAATGCGCTTCGCTTATTGCGCCCTACGGCTTAAACGAGTTAAAGGCTATGCATCACAGGTGAATCATAGGGTTATCCTGATCGACGGCCCCATGCTGGCAGAACTAATGATGGACTACGATCTGGGCGTTTCCACCAAAGAGGTTTATACGGTGAAGCGGCTGGATAGCGATTATTTTGAAGAAGACTGAATTATGAGCCGCATTGGAACAACCTTTACCGCGCTCAAAGCGCAAAACAAAAAAGCCCTGATCCCCTTCATCACCGCCGGCGATCCCGTGCCGGACCGGACGGTGCCGCTGATGCACCGGCTGGTGGAGGCGGGGGCGAACATTATCGAACTCGGGGTGCCGTTTTCCGACCCGATGGCGGATGGTCCGACCATCCAGCGCGCGTCCGAGCGGGCGCTCAAGCATGGCGTCAGCCTTCGCGACGTGCTCGGCATGGTGGTCGAGTTTCGCAAGCAGGATACGGCTACCCCGGTGGTGCTGATGGGTTATGCCAATCCGATCGAGGCGATGGGCCATGAGCCGTTTGCAGCCGCTGCCGCAGCGGCTGGCGTGGACGGTGTTCTGACAGTGGACTACCCGCCCGAGGAAAGCGCTTCGTTCGTGGCGCTCCTTGGCCATCATGGCATCGATCCGATCTACCTGCTGTCACCGACCACGCCGGAAGCGCGCATGGCGCAGATTGGCAAACTGGCGCGGGGCTTCATCTACTACGTTTCGCTCAAGGGCGTGACGGGTGCGGCCACCCTCGACACCGCCGAAGTTGCGAGGAAAATTCCGCAGATCCGGGCGGCCACCAGCCTGCCTGTGGCTATCGGTTTCGGCATTCGGGATGGCCAGACGGCAAGAACCGTGTCGCAACTGGCCGACGCGGTGGTGATCGGCAGCCGCATCGTGGAGGAAATCGAGAATTCGACGGCGGCATCGTTGCCGGATAATGTTTACACCCTGGTGAAGAGCTTCCGGGATGCGATGGATGGCAAATAAGGAAAGACAATGAACTGGTTCCAGAAATTATTGCCTCCCAAGATCAAGCGCAAGGTAGAGGGCGCCAAAAAAAGCATGCCCGAGGGCCTGTGGAGCAAATGCCCGTCCTGCGAGGCGGTGCTGTACCGCGCCGACCTGGAAAAGAACAGGGAGGTGTGCCCGAAGTGCGGCTATCACAACCGCCTGTCGGCACGAGCGCGGCTCGATTCGCTGCTTGACCCGGAAGGCCGCCACGAAATCGGCGCGGAACTGCAACCGGTGGATTTTCTCAAATTCAAGGACAGCAAGCGTTACACCGACCGCCTGACTGAAGCGCAGCGCGATACCAGCGAATCCGATGCCCTGGTGGTGATGCAGGGCAGCATCAATACCCTGCCGCTGGTGGTGGCGGCATTCGAGTTCAAATTCATGGGCGGCTCGATGGGGTCGGTGGTGGGCGAGCGCTTCGTGCGCGGCGTTCAGGCCTGTGTCGAGCAGAATCTGCCGTTCGTGTGCTTTGCCGCCAGCGGCGGCGCGCGGATGCAGGAAGGCTTGACCTCGCTGATGCAGATGGCCAAGACCAGCGCCGTGCTGACCCAACTCTCCAAAGCCAGGCTACCGTTCATCTCGGTGCTGACCGATCCCACCATGGGCGGCGTTTCCGCCAGTTTCGCCATGCTCGGCGACACCATCATCGCCGAACCCAATGCCCTGATCGGTTTCGCCGGCCCGCGCGTGATCGAGCAGACGGTGCGCGAAACCCTGCCGGAAGGCTTCCAGCGTTCCGAATTTCTGCTCGAGCATGGCGCGATCGACATGATCGTGGATCGGCGCGAACTGCGCGACCGGCTGGCCAACCTGATTGCCATGATGATGCGGCTGCCGCCGGCGGCAGCAGCGTGAGTTTTTGTAGGTTGGGCTCCCCGAGCCCAACATGATGGCCATCGGCATGACTTTAAATATCGTCGGGCACGGCGTGCCCGACCTACCCAACTGGCTTCGCCACCTCGAAAGCCTGCACCCCAAAACCATTGATCTCGGCCTCGATCGGGTGGTCGAGGTAAAGCAGCGTCTCAACCTGAACCCCCCATTCCCCATCATCACCGTCGCCGGCACCAACGGCAAAGGTTCGACCTGCGCCATGCTGGAGGCGATTCTGCTGGCTGCGGGCTACCGCATTGGCTTGTACACTTCGCCGCACCTGTTGCGCTACAACGAGCGGGTGCGGATCAATGGCTTCGAGGCGAGCGACGAAGCTTTGTGTGAAGCCTTTGCCGCCGTCGAGCAGGCGCGCGGAGAGGTGTCGCTAACTTATTTCGAGTTCGGTACTCTGGCTGCGGTATGGCTGTTTGTCCGCGCGGGTCTTTCTGCGGTGATCCTCGAGGTTGGCTTGGGAGGCAGGCTGGACGCGGTTAATGCTTTCGACGCCGACTGCGCGGTGCTGACCAGCGTGGACTTTGACCACATGGATTATCTCGGTGACAGTCGCCTGGCGATCGGTTATGAAAAGGCCGGGATTTTCCGCGCAGGTAAGCCGGCTGTTTGCGGCGAGTTCGACGTGCCATACAGCGTATTGGCCCATGCCGAGAAAATCGGTGCGGACCTGCGCCGGATCGGTTCCGATTTCGGCTATGACGGTCTAGGAGCCTGTCGGACTTATGGGGATCGAAGCGAGAATTCGGCTGGGCGAGGACAGATTTTGCCGGTTTTGCAGGTCAATAGTCGTTCTATTGGCCAAAAAAGCGGCGAAATATGGACCGCCCAGGTGGATTCGCAGCCGATTCATCATGAGTCCGACAGGCTCCTAAAGCCGAACCAGTGGCGTTTTACCAGCGTGGACGGGCTGCGCCTGTCACTGCCTTACCCCGCCATGCGCGGCACCTATCAGTTGGGCAACGCTTCGACCTGCCTGGCCGCGCTGGAACAGCTCGGGGCGCGGCTGCCGGTGTCCCACGACGACATCCGGCGCGGCTTGCTGGCGGCGGTCGTGCCGGGCCGTTTCCAGGTGCTGCCGGGCCGGCCGCAGCGGATTTTCGATGTGGCGCACAATCCCCATGCGGCGAGGGCGCTGGCCGAAAATCTTCGCGCCATGCCGCCGACGGGGAAGACCTTCGCCGTTTTCGCCATGTTGCGCGACAAGGATATCGCCGGAGTCGTGCGGGCGATGAAGGAGCAGGTGGACCGGTGGCTGGTGGCCGGGATCGGCCAGCCGCGCGGCGCGAGCGCCGAGGAGATGCTGCGCATACTGGAACAGGAGGGTTTGGCGCAGCGTGCCGAGGCGTTTCCGTCGGTGGCGGAAGCTTATCGTCATGCCTGTGCCAAGGCGGTCGAAGATGATAAAATTCTCATCTTTGGTTCTTTTTACACCGTCGCGGAAGCGATGACATTGGCAGACAGTCAAGTTGAATAGGATGGGTGTAGGAGCGGCCTTGGCCGCGATCGGCTGTGTCAATCGCGGCCAAGGCCGCTCCTACCTAACTCCCCGGCTCGTTGACTAACTACTCTAGGGGATAACGGCTTTATGGCGAATCAGCATACGATGAGCGACGAGGAAGCTCAACTCAGGCGGCGGGCAAGACGGCGCCTGATTGGGGCGGTTACCCTGGTGACGGTGATGGTGGTCGCCTTGCCCATGTTGCTGGACGGCGAGTCCAGGCAGTCCGGCCAGGATATCTCCATCAACATTCCATCACAGGGTTCGAGCGGGGACTTTGCTTCCAGTGCCGTGCCCGCCCCCATGCAACCGGAGCCGGTCCCCGCCGCGCCCGCCAAGGTTGAAGAACCCGTCAAAGCGACTGCGGCAGCGGCTTCCGCCGAGTCGGCCCCGGCGGTCAAGGAACCCGCTTTCCAGCCGAAACGCAAGGACGAGAAATCCGCTGCGGCTACTCCCAAGCAGGAAGGTGTGCCATTCGTGATCCAACTGGGCGCGTTCGCCAATCCGGCCAACGCCCGAGAGCGCCAATCCAGGCTGGCGTCGCTGAAGGTCAAGTTTTATACGGAAACGGTGAAAACGCCGAGCGGCGACAAACTGCGCGTGCGCGCCGGCCCTTACACCACCCGCCAGGAAGCGGAACGGGCACAGGCCAAACTGAAGGCCGGGGGTATCCAGGATGGCGTGATTGCGGAAAAGAAGGAGTAATATTGGTGAGGAGTTAGGAGTGAGGAGGTAAAACCGGAGACGATGTTGTCTTTGACTTTTCTCCTCACCCCTAACTCATCACTGAATCAAACGATGATGCTTTTCGATTACATGATGCTGGCGGTTGTCGGCATCTCCATCCTGCTCGGCGTGTTGCGCGGGCTGGTGCGCGAAGCGCTTAACTTGCTGGCGTGGGTGGCTGCATTCTGGGTGGCCAACGCCTATACGGCGGAAATCGCGCCCTTGCTGCCGGAGGTGGTTCCTACCGAGTCGGTGCGCTATGTCGCCGCTTTTGTCCTGCTGTTTCTCGGCGCATTGTTGCTGATGAGCCTGGTGACGATTGCGCTGGCTGAACTGGTAAAAACCCTGAAACTGGGCGCTTTCGACAAAGGTCTGGGCGCGCTGTTCGGTGTGTTGCGGGGGGGGCTGATTGTTCTTACGCTGGTGCTGTTGGCGGGGATGACCAGCCTGCCGCGCCAGGGGTTCTGGCGCAATGCCATGTTCAGTGCGCCGTTGGAGGCGTTCGCGGCGGATGTGAAGCCGTGGTTGCCTGAAGGCTTGTCTAAACGTATAAGTTACGAATGATCCTGGGATAATCGAACCATGTGCGGAATTTTAGGAATAGTGGCGAAAAGCCCGGTCAACCAGTTGCTCTACGACGGACTGCAAGTCCTGCAGCACCGCGGCCAGGATGCGGCGGGGATAGTCACCGGCGAGGGGTGTACCTTCCACATGCACAAGGCCAACGGCCTGGTGCGAGACGTGTTCCGCACCCGCGACATGCGCAATCTGCTCGGTAACATGGGGATCGCCCATGTACGCTATCCCACGGCGGGGAGCGCTTCTTCCTGCGCCGAGGCGCAGCCGTTCTACGTCAATTCACCCTTCGGCATCGTCCTCGGCCACAATGGCAATCTCACCAACACCGAGCAGTTGCAGGAAGACCTGTTCCGCCAGGATATGCGCCACGTCAACACCCGCTCCGATTCCGAGGTTTTGCTCAACGTGTTGGCGCACGAGCTGCAGGAAAATGTTTCCAATCACCGGCTTGATCCCGCCGCCATTTTTGCCGCCGTGGCAGGGGTGCATCGGCGCTGCCGTGGCGCCTATGCGGTGGTGGCGTTGATTGCCGGTTATGGTCTGATCGCTTTCCGCGACCCCTATGGGATCCGCCCGCTGGTGATCGGCTATTCCGATACCGAACTGGGGCGCGAGTACCTGGTTGCATCGGAATCCGTCGCGCTCGATGTGCTGGGCTTCAAGCTGCTGCGTGACGTGGCGCCGGGCGAGGCGATCGTGGTCGATGTGGAGGGCAACTTCCACAACCGGCAGTGCGCTGCCAACGCTTCCCTCAATCCGTGTATTTTTGAATACGTTTACCTGGCGCGACCGGATTCGGTGATCGACGGTGTTTCGGTGTACGAAAGCCGGTTGCGCATGGGCGAGAGCCTGGCCGAGAAAATCCGTACCGACTTCGGCCACCTGAAAATCGACGTGGTGATCCCGATCCCCGATACCAGCCGCCCCAGCGCACTGCAACTGGCCAACATGCTCGGGCTGCCCTACCGCGAGGGCTTCATCAAGAACCGTTATATCGGCCGCACCTTCATCATGCCGGGCCAGGCGATGCGCAAGAACTCGGTGCGCCAGAAACTCAATCCGATTGGTGTCGAGTTTCATGGCAAGAACGTGCTGCTGGTCGACGATTCCATCGTGCGTGGCACCACCAGCCGGCAAATCGTGCAAATGGCGCGGGATGTCGGCGCAGCCCAGGTATTCTTTGCCTCGGCCGCGCCACCGGTGCGTTACCCCAACGTCTACGGGATCGACATGCCGACGCTCCAGGAGCTGCTCGCCACCGGCCGCAACGATGAACAGATCGCCCGCGAGATCGGCGCCGACGCGCTGATCTACCAGGATCTCGATGCGCTGGAACGCGCCGTGCGGAAGGTCAACCCGGCAATCACCAGTTTCGACACCTCCTGTTTCGATGGCCGCTACATCACCGGCGACATCACCCCGGAGTATCTGGCCAGGATCGAACATGTCCGCAACCATCCGCGCCCGTCGAGTGACTCTTCATCGAGCAAGCAACTGGATTTGAACCTGGTGGAGGAAGAATGAACGAACAAGACTACCAACTGGAAACCCTGGCGGTGCGCGCCGGCATAGCGCGCAGCCAGTTCAACGAGCATTCCGAGGCGCTCTACCTGACCTCCAGCTTCGTTTTCGGCAGCGCAGCCGAAGCCGCAGCGCGTTTTTCCGGCCAGACGCCGGGCAACATCTACGCGCGCTTCACCAACCCCACCGTTACGGCATTCCAGGAACGCCTGGCGGTGCTGGAAGGCGCGGAAAGCTGCGTCGCCACCTCTTCCGGCATGTCCGCTATCCTGGCCACCGTGATGGGGCTGCTTTCCGCCGGCGATCACATCGTATCCTCGCGCAGCCTGTTCGGCGCAACCGTGCAGCTGTTCGGCAACATCATGAAGCGCTTCGGCATCGAAACCACCTTCGTTTCCCAGACCGACGTGGCGGCCTGGCGCGCGGCAGTGCAGCCCAATACCAAGCTGCTGTTCGCCGAAACCCCCTCCAACCCGCTGACCGAGATTTGCGACATCGCCGCCCTGAGCCAGGTTGCCAAACAGGCCGGTGCCTTGCTGGCGGTCGACAACTGCTTCTGCACCCCGATCCTGCAACGGCCGCTGGACTTGGGCGCCGACCTCGTCATTCACTCCGCCACCAAGTATCTGGACGGGCAGGGCAGGGTGCTGGGCGGCGCGGTACTGGGCCGCAAGGAAGTCGTCGACCCGGTGTTTACCTTCCTGCGCACCGCCGGCCCGACCATGAGCGCCTTCAATGCCTGGATCTTCCTGAAGGGCCTGGAAACACTGTCGCTGCGGATGGAAGCCCATTCGCGCAGCGCGCTCGAACTGGCCTTGTGGCTGGAACAGCAGCCGCAGGTGGAGCGGGTCTTCTATCCCGGCCTGCCTTCCCACCCGCAGTACGCGCTGGCCAAGCAGCAGCAGAAAACCGGCGGCGGCATCGTCGCGTTCGAGGTCAAGGGCGGCAAGGACGCCGCCTGGCGGGTCGTGGACGCCACCCGCATGATCTCCATCACCGCCAATCTGGGGGACACCAAAACCACCCTGACCCATCCCGCCACCACTACGCACTGTCGCATCACGCCGGAACAGCGTGCGGCGGCGGGGATAGGGGATGGTTTGTTACGGGTAGGGGTGGGGCTGGAGGCGGTTTCGGATATTCAGGGGGATTTGGCGCGGGGGCTGAAGGTTTAGTTGTCGCGCTTCGCGCGGGTGATTTGGGTGCCGGGGGCAGCCCGGCGGACAAAAAAAGCCCAAAGCCCCGCTTTTCAGAAGGCAGCGGGGTTTTGTTTGATTAAATTCACGTGTAGGTGTAATCTTAAGTTCGATGACATCGATCGACATTACAGGACGCCAAAATGAGCCAGATTACTGCAAGACTGCCAGATGAACTGGTCGCTTCACTGGATGAGGCGGCTGCACAATTGCGACGGACGCGTGCCGATGTGGTTCGACAGGCGGTGGAATATTACCTGGATGATTTTGAGGATATTTCCCGTTCTATAGAGGTGCTGCGCGACCCCGCCGACCCGGTGCTGGATTGGGAAGCGGTCAAGCATGACCTACTTCGTCAGCATTAAGCAGAGCGCAGTCAAGGCGCTTGAGAAGGTGGCGCGGGAAGATCGACTGCGTATTATCGATGCCATCGATCAGCTCAAAACCAATCCCACTGCGGGTGGTGTGCTGAAAGGCGAGTTTTCCGGATTACGCCGTATTCGGGTTGGCAACTATCGCGTGGTGTACGAAGTGCAGGATCAGAAGTTGGTTGTGCTGGTCGTCCGTATTGGACATCGCCGGGAAGTTTATCGATAGGCCAAGTCAGCCTCCGTTATTTCCCGCCAACAAAACTCTTTGTTAGTTGCGTTTCGCTTCGCCCATCAGCCTGACATTCTTCTCATAAGCCTCCCGCGCATTCCTCACACACTCCAGAAACAGCGGCAGTTCCTCCATCAGCAGCGCCTGTGGCCCATCTACCAGCGCCTTGGTGGGCGCAGGGTGGAAATCCACCAGGATCATGTTGGCGCCGGCGATCACGCCTTGCAGGGTGGCGTGGAAGATTTCCAGAAGGCCATCCGGGGCGCGGTTGCGGGTGCCGACCGAGTGCGACGGGTCGACGCATACCGGCATCCGGGTCAGGCGTTTGACCACGGGTACATGGGCGAAATCGACCAGGTTGCGGTGCGGGTCGCCCATGTTGGTTTTCATACCCCGGAGACTGAACACCACGTTGCGGTTGCCTTCCGAGGCCAGGTATTCGGCGGCGTTGAGGGATTCGTCCAGGGTGATGCCGAAACCGCGTTTGAGCAGCACAGGGAATTCGCGCTGGCGACCGATAATTTAACAAGGTAAACCCCCGGCTATGCCGGGGGACTCACCAAGGTTTGACCTATACGTCGATCGTTGTGAATCTTCTTTCTCGACT
>PFJY01000213.1 GCA_002784065.1 Hydrogenophilales bacterium CG_4_10_14_3_um_filter_58_23
TTTCCAGGTGGACTGCCAGTTCCTTTTGAGTGGCCTTGGTATAGTCCTTGTCCAGACTTTCGCTGATCAGACTATGCACTTGGGCGCTGAACGTGTTGTTGAGCAGGCCTCGGAAGTGGGGCTCGGCGGCTACGATGAGGCGCTGATACTGGTTGCCGGTGCGGCCTTGCTCGATATGGTGCGCGATTTCACGGGCGAAAATTTCGTGCTCGTGCTGCTTCGGGTCGGAGGCTGGCTGGCGGGAACTGTGGCCGTTGCCGGAACTTTGCATGTGGCCGGGACGATCCGTCATCAGGTCCGAGTTCTTTTTCCTGCTGTTGGGGTGATCAAAGGCGGCGACTTTTTCTAGCCCCTTGTTGATTCCCGTGTTGGCGTAGAGTTTTGCTTCACTGGCGTTTGCGACAAGAATCCAAGTTGTAGTCATATTGCCCTCTTTGAATGGATGAACAAGACCCAATTGAAGCGTACCACCTTATTGCATTGAGTCAAGGCATGGCCTTGATCTTACTCAAACATCACTTTCTTTGCGGCCTCGCGGAAGCTTTCCATGCCGATGTCCGCAGGGTGAAGAATGAGGGCCTCGCCGAAATGGGCGTAATGTTTCGCGGTGGATTTGTTGTAGGCGGGGTCGTAGTGTTTTGCCAGGAGTTCCCCGACCAGTTCGTCCCAAGCCCGTCCGGTGGAGAGCGCCTGCCATTTCTGGATCACGCCCCTGCCGTGGAGGTCGGTCAGGCAGCCGAGTTTTTCGTTAAGGGCTGCCGGATTTTCGAGGAAATGGACGTATTCCTCCTTGAGCAGCGCGATGCGTTGTTCCTGCGCCATTTCGACACGGACGCACTGGCCGTGTTGCCACATTTCCTCCAGCAAGGCATCGGGCGCCCGAATATTGCCGATTTTTTTGCTTTCAGCTTCCACATACACCGGATGGAGAGGATCGAATTTTTGTAGTGCTTGCCAGAGTCGGCTGTCGAACAGCTTTTGAGATGGCTGGTCAGTGTCGGGCAGGTTGCCCAGGATCGAGCCTCGGTGGGCGGCGAGTCCTTCCAGATCCAGTACCTGTGCGCCCAATTCATCCAGCGCGGCCAGCAGGCGGCTTTTGCCGGAACCGGTAGGGCCGCAGATGACCCGGTAGCGAAAGCGGCCGGGCAGGGTTTGCAGCGTTGCCAGAACCATGGTGCGGTAAGCTTTGTAGCCCCCTTTCAACTGCTGGGCGCGCCAGCCGATCTGGTTTAGGATGTGGGTCATCGCGCCGCTGCGACTGCCGCCGCGCCAGCAGTAGACCAGGGGTCGCCAGTTTTTCGGCTGGTCGGAGAAATGCCGTTCCAGATGGTCTGCGATGTTGCGCGCCACCAGTGCCGCGCCGATTTTCTTGGCATCGAAGGCGGATACCTGTTTGTAGATGGTGCCGACCCGCGCGCGCTCCTCGTCGTTCAGCACCGGAAAATTCACGGCGCCGGGGAGATGGTCGTCGCGGAATTCGGATGGCGAGCGCACGTCGATGATGTCGTTAAATTGGGCCAACTGTGCTAGGGTTAGACCCTCGGGGAAAAGGGTGTTATGCCCGCGGTCATCGCTTGTGAAAATCATTGGGTATCAATAATAGTTTAAAGGTCGAAAGATTATAGTATGAATGTCAAGTTAACAGAGTTCTCGCATGGCGGGGGCTGCGGCTGCAAAATTTCCCCGGCGGTTTTGAGCGAAATTCTCTCCACCATGCCGGCGCGTGGAATTTTTCCCGATCTGCTGGTCGGAATCGAATCCAGCGACGATGCCGCGGTTTACCGCTTGAATGCAGAGCAGGCGATTGTCGCGACCACCGATTTTTTCATGCCGATCGTGGACGATCCGTTCGATTTCGGGCGCATCGCCGCCACCAATGCGATTTCGGATATCTACGCCATGGGCGCCCAGCCAATCATGGCGCTGGCCATCGTCGGCATGCCGATCGGGAAACTGCCGGTCGAGGTGATCCGCGAAATCCTCAAGGGCGGCGAAGCGGTGTGCGCGGCGGCGGGCATCCCGATTGGCGGCGGCCATTCGATCGATTCTATCGAGCCGATTTATGGGCTGGTGGCGCTGGGGATTGTCCATCCCGACCGGGTCAAGCGCAACGACCGAGCCCAGGCGGGTGACGCGTTGATTCTCGGCAAGGGTCTCGGTATCGGCATCATGAGCGCGGCGCTGAAAAAGAGTGATCTGTCGGAGGAAGGCTATCGCCAGATGATCGCCAGCACCACCCAGCTCAACACGCCGGGTTCGGTGCTGGCGGCCATGCCGGGCGTGCATGGATTGACCGACGTCACCGGCTTTGGGTTGTTGGGCCATCTGCTGGAAATTTGCCACGGCTCCAAGCTGGCTGCCGAGGTCGAATTCGATCGTTTGCCGTTGCTCCCGGTAGCGCTTGATCTGGCAAAACAGGGCTATGCGCCGGGTGCGGTTGCACGCAATTGGGCGAGTTATGGGCACGAGGTGGCTCTGCCCGCGACTCTGCCCGAGTGGCAGAAAAATATGCTGTGCGATCCGCAAACCAGCGGCGGTTTGCTGGTGGCCTGTGCCCAGGATGAGGTGGAAAGCGTGCTGGAGATATTCAAGCAGCAGGGATTCGATTATGCGAGTGTGATCGGCACTCTCCGTGCCGGCGGGCCGAAAGTCTTTGTCGAATAGGGTTAGTCAAGATAATCAAGCGGGTGGACCATGATGAAATTGCTGATTATTGAGGATGATGAGTCAGCGGCAAAGTTGCTCGGGAACGGGTTGGTGGAGGCTGGCTTTAGCGTTGACCTCGCCCATGACGGCGAGACCGGGTTGCGGCAGGCTCGGGACGGCGATCACGACCTGTGGGTGATCGATGTCATGCTGCCCGGGCGCGATGGGCTGTCGGTTCTGAAGGCGCTGCGGGATCAGGGTAGACGCACACCGGCCCTGATTCTGAGTGCGCTGGGCGAAGTGGACGAGCGGGTGCAAGGCTTGCGTTCCGGCGGCGACGATTACGTGGTCAAGCCTTACGCTTTTGTCGAATTGCTGGCGCGGATCGAGGCGCTGTTGCGGCGTGTACGCAGCTTCGGCAGCGGCCCGGAAACCATGCTGGAACTGGCGGATCTGAGAATGGACCTGCTCAGCCGCAGCGTGACCCGCAGCGGCCAGGAAATCGATCTGCAGCCGCGCGAATTTCACCTGCTGGAATATCTGATGCGTCATGCCGGCCAAGTGGTGACGCGCACCATGCTGCTGGAGAATGTCTGGGAATATTTTTTCGACCCACAGACCAATGTCGTGGACGTCCACATCAGCCGACTGCGTCAGAAAATCGACAAATCCTTTGCCACTCCTTTGCTGCACACCGTGCGGGGTAGCGGCTACATATTGCGAGTTGAACCTTAGGTGACATAGATGTTGCTAATAGAGATTTTTGAACTTTTGTTGCTGGGAGTCATTGGAGGGGGAGTCTTCTTCTGGTGGCGGCAGAGTCGGGCACATCGCCAGAACGAGGCACTGCTAAACAGCAAGCTGGTTGCGGTGACTCAAAGTTCCCGACAGACGGGTGATAACATCGCTCATGATTTAAGAACGCCGCTGACGCGTTTACGTGCTGATGTCGAGGGTGCACTGCGGCATGACGATGTCGAGATGCACCGCGCCACGCTTGAAAGAGTGCTCGACGAAATCCAGAATATGCAGAACATTATCAATGCGCTGCTCACGTTAGGCCAAGCCGAGGTGGGCGTCATGAACGTGAGAAAGAAGACCGTGAATCTGTCCGGTTTGCTGGAAGAACTCATTGAACTGTACATACCTTCCGCCGAAGATCGAAGTCTCACCCTGCAAGGCAACATTGCTCCGGATCTCACTATCGAAGCTGATCGCCAGTTACTGGCACGGATTTTCGCCAACCTGTTTGACAATGAGCTCAAGTACGTTCCCGCTGGCGGTACCATCCTGCTGACAGCCCTCGCTAGAGGGAAGCGTGTGGAAATCCGGGTGGAGGATGATGGGCCGGGCATCCCGGTCGAAATGCGCGACAAGATATTTGAGCGTTTCGCCCGACTAGATCCCAGTCGAACCCTGTCTGGTGGGGCCGGGCTGGGGCTCTCCCTGGTCAAAGCCTTTGCGCAGTTGCTTCAGGGCGAGATTTGCGTGGCGGAAAGCAGTTTGGGTGGGGCGGCATTTATCCTGACGTTGCCAGTATCGGCTGCAAAAGTTTCCAAACTCTCTCCAAAATCAGCGGTTGCGCGGCTTTAGTAGGATGCAGGCCATCAGCCTGAAATAATTCCGGATTTTCGGCAAATCCTTCAAGCAAGAAGGGGAGCAATGGGATTTTATGACGCTGCGCCGCCTGTGGGTAGATAGCCTGGAACTTGGCGGCGTAGACACTGCCATAATTGGGAGGGAGTCGCATCCCGATCAGCAGGACACGGGCTTTGCGATTGCGACATGCTGAAATGATGGCGTTAAGGTTGGATGCGGCGGCATCAAGCGGCAGTCCGCGTAGCCCATCGTTCGCGCCCAGTTCCAGGATTACCACCGCCGGTCGGTGCTCGGCCAAAACCTGTTCGATCCGGTAACGGCCTCCGCTCGTGGTTTCGCCGCTGATGCTGGCGTTGATTACCCGGTAGCCGGGCTTTTTCTGGTGAATCCTCTGCTCGAGGAGAGACACCCAGCCCTCGTTGGCAGGAATGCCGTAGGATGCGGAAAGGCTGTCGCCGAATACCAGAATGACCTGCGCGGATTGGGTGGCTTGGGCGGCGACGCCCCATAGCAGGAAACAGACCATCAGCACCAGGCGCGTAAACATGAATGTATCCCCTAAAGATTTTATTGTGCAGGCAATTGCGCTAACCAAGCAAGTGACCAGCGAGGGCGCGCCGCTGATTATCCTCGACCGGCTCGATTTCTCGGCATCGCCGGGCGAATCGGTTGCCGTGCTGGGTGCTTCCGGTTCGGGAAAATCCACCTTGCTCGGTTTGCTGGCGGGTCTGGATGTGCCAACCAGTGGCAAGGTGTTGCTGGATGGCGCCGATCTGTTTGCGCTCGATGAGGACGGACGGGCGGCCTTGCGTGGACGCCTGGTCGGCTTCGTGTTCCAGTCGTTTCAACTCCTGCCGGCGCTGACTGCGCTGGAAAACGTGATGCTGCCACTGGAGCTTGCTGGGGTGAAGGGCGCTCGCGTCGAAGCCGGGGCTGCGCTGAAGCGGGTAGGGCTGGCGCAGAGGGCTTCCCACTATCCGCGCCAGCTCTCGGGTGGCGAGCAGCAGCGCGTGGCAATTGCCCGGGCTTTTTCTGTCAACCCGCGCCTGTTGCTGGCCGACGAGCCGACTGGCAACCTCGACAGCGCGACGGGTGGGCGCATCATTGACCTGCTTTTCCGGTTGAACGAGGAACACGGCACCACGTTGATCCTGGTGACCCACGACGAGCGGCTGGCGCAACGCTGCCAGCGGCGTTTGCACCTTGATCGAGGCGTTCTCGTTCAGGAACAGACATGAATAGCTTTGCCCTCTCTTTGCGTATGCTGCGTCGCGAGTGGCGTGCGGGGGAACTGCGCGTGTTGGCTGCTGCCTTGGTGATTGCGGTGGCCAGCGTCACCTCGGTCGGTTTTTTTACCGACCGCGTCGGACGGGCGCTGGCGCAGCAGGCGAACAGGCTGTTGGGCGCGGATTTGGCGCTGATCGCGGATCATCCGCTGGATGCGGGTATCGAGCGCGAGGCGCTGCGGCGCGGCCTGCGGACGGCGCACACCCTGAGTTTTCCCAGCATGGTGCTACACGGGGAGCGCGCGCATCTGGCGGAAATCAAGGCGGTGAGCCGCAACTATCCGCTGCGCGGGCAACTGCGGGTGGCGCCGCTGCCCTACGCCCCGGATCGCGCCAGCAGCGAGATTCCGGCAGCGGGCACGGCATGGCTGGACGAGCGCCTGTTTAAACAGCTGGATGCGGGTGCCGGCGCTGGCCTGGAAGTGGGGACAAGTCATCTGGCCGTGTCTGCCGTACTGACCCAGGAGCCGGATCGTGCCGGCGTCCTGTTCAATATCGCACCGCGCCTGCTGATGAATATTCAGGATATCCCGGCGACCGGGCTGATCCAGGAAGGCAGCCGCATCAGTTATCGTCTGCTGGTTGCAGGTGAGGTCGGCACGGTTGAACTTTTCCGCGCCTGGGCTGCAACGCGGCTGAAGCGTGGCGAGCGTCTGGAAGGCGTGTCGGACGCTCGCCCGGAAATCCGCGCTGCGCTGGCGCGGGCAGAGCATTTCCTCGGCCTGGCTGCGCTCACCAGCATCATTCTGGCTGCGGTGGCGGTAGTGATGGCGACGCGCAGATTCATGGCCCGCCATCTCGACAACTGCGCCGTGCTGCGCTGCCTGGGCGCCCAGCAGCGGCTGATTTTCCGTCTTTACCTGATCCAGTTTCTTCTGCTCGGTTTGGCTGCCAGCCTGGTCGGCTGTCTGCTGGGTTATCTCGGGCAGATGGTGCTGGCGCAACGTCTGGGCAGCATAGTTTCCGCCGAGCTGCCTCTGCCGTCGATGTTGCCCGCCGTGCAAGGGATTCTGACCGGCATGGTGACGCTGCTGGGGTTTTCACTGCCTTTCCTGCAACAGTTGAAGCATGTCCCCGCCCTGCGCGTGTTGCGCCGCGAGCTCGGCCCTCCCGGGCGCTTCGGCTTGATCGGCTTCGGCTTGGGGCTTGCCGGTATTTCCGGGCTGGTACTGTGGCAGGCAGGGGACGTCAGGCTGGGCGGTTATGCGCTGGTGGGCTTGTTTGCAGCCACCCTGGCCGCAGCACTGCTGGCGCTGTTGCTGATCCGTGCCTTGTCCGGGATACGTCTACAGGCCTCCGCGTCATGGCGTTATGGGCTGGCCAACATTGCGCGGCGGGCGGGTGGCAGCGTGGCGCAGGTGAGCGCTTTCAGCCTGGGAATGCTGATGTTGCTGCTGCTGGCCGTGGTGCGCGGCGATCTAATGCAAAGCTGGCAATCCACGCTGCCTGCCGAGGCGCCGAATCGCTTTATCATCAACATCCAGCCCGATCAGGTTGAATTGCTGCGAGGTTTTTTCCATGACCGCCACATTCCTCCGCCGGTGCTCTACCCGATGGTGCGCGCCCGGTTGCTGGCGGTCAACGGCAAGCCGGTAGCAACCGGGGAATATCCCGATGAGCGCGCGCAACGGCTGGTCGAGCGGGAATTCAATCTTTCCTGGTCGGACCGGCTGCCTGGGGATAATCAGCTTGTCGCCGGAAAATGGTGGGTACCGGGCAGTGCGCAACTGTCGGTCGAGGAGGGGATTGCCAAGACGCTAGCCATCAAGCTGGGTGATGAACTGACCTATGGGGTCGGTGGCGCGACTTTCATCGCGCGGGTGGCGAATCTGCGCAAAGTCGGCTGGGATTCGTTTCGCGTCAATTTCTTCGTAGTCGCTTCACCCGGCGTGCTGGAAAAATTTCCCGCCAGCTATATCACCAGCTTCCATTTGCCGGATACGCAGGGCGGGCTGCTCGACGAAATGGTCAAGGCGTTTCCGAATTTGACGGTAATCGACGTGGCTGCGGTAATGAACGAAGTGCGCACCATCATGGATCGGGTCGCCAGCGCGGTCGAGTTCGTTTTCCTGTTTACCTGGCTGATGGGCTTCACGGTACTGTATGCCGCGATTGCCGCCACCCGCGACGAGCGGGTTTACGAGACGGCGATATTGCGCACCCTGGGTGCGAGCAGGCGGCAGTTGCTGGCCGGCCTGTTTGCCGAGTTTGCCGGGATCGGCCTGCTGGCCGGGCTGGTCGCCGCGCTCGGCGCGAGCGGAACGAGCTACTTCCTGAGCACCCGAATCCTGTCCTTGCCCTATGTGTTCAACTTCTGGCTGCCGCCGGCGGGGATGCTGGCCGGAGCCGTCGTTATCGGCCTTGCCGGCATCGCCGGTTGCTACAGCGTTCTGAACCAGCCCCCTTTGCAGACGATCAGGGATAGCAGTTAAAATTCATCTTTTACTTTGTCAGTAGGAAACGCCATGAAATTCGGTACCCCGTTGAGCCCCAGCGCTACGCGCGTCATGCTGCTTGGCAGCGGCGAACTCGGCAAGGAAGTGATCATCGCCTTGCAGCGTCTCGGCGTGGAAGTGATCGCGGTGGACCGCTATCCGAATGCGCCCGGCCATCAGGTGGCGCATCGCGCTCACGTCATCAACATGGCCGATGGCACAGTGCTACGTGCCCTGGTTGAGCAGGAAAAGCCGCACCTGATCGTGCCCGAGATCGAAGCCATCGCCACCGACATGCTGGTCGAGATCGAGCGCGATGGACTGGCCGAGGTGATTCCCACAGCGCGCGCCGCGCAGCTCACCATGAACCGCGAAGGCATCCGCCGCCTGGCTGCGGAAACGCTGGAGCTACCGACCTCGCCCTACGCTTTCGCTGACAGTCTGGAGGAGCTTCAGGCGGCGATCGATGGCTACATCGGCTATCCCTGCATCGTCAAGCCGGTGATGTCCTCCTCCGGCAAGGGCCAGTCCAGGCTGGACGGCCCTGCCGATGTAAAAGCGGCATGGGATTATGCCGCCAGCGGCAGCCGGGTGAACCAGGGGCGGGTGATCGTCGAGGGTTTCATCGACTTCGAGTACGAAATCACGCTGCTCACCGTGCGCGCAGTGGGGGCTTCGGGTCGAGTGGAAACCTCTTTCTGTGAGCCGATCGGCCACGTCCAGGTCAAGGGCGATTACGTCGAAAGCTGGCAGCCGCAGCCAATGAGTGCCGTGGCGCTGTCCCGTTCGCGCGAAATCGCAAGGGCGGTGACCGACAATCTGGGCGGGCACGGCATTTTTGGCGTGGAATTGTTCGTCAGGGGCGACCAGGTGTGGTTTTCCGAAGTTAGCCCGCGCCCGCACGATACCGGCATGGTGACGATGTGCAGCCAGATCCAGAGCGAATTCGATCTGCACGCCCGCGCCATCCTCGGCCTGCCGGTGGATGTGAGCCTACGGGCTCCGGGGGCTTCGGCAGTGATCTATGGCGGCATTGAGGCTGCCGGCATTGCCTTTGAAAGCGTGGCGGAAGCCTTGGCCGTGCCGCAGAGCGACCTGCGCCTGTTCGGCAAGCCGGAAAGCTTCACCCGCCGCCGCATGGGCGTGGCGCTCGCCAACGGCAAGGACGTGGATGAGGCGCGCGGCCGCGCCAAGCTCGTGGCGAGCAAAGTCAGGCCGGTAGTCAGTCAACATGAAACGGCGGTACGTAGGAGCGACCTCTCGGTCGCGAATTCAGCGGGTCGCGACCAGGCGGTCGCTCCTACATCGCGCAAATTCAAGGATAAGCCGAAGTAAGATGACAAAAAAAGCGCTCTTTCGAGCGCCTTTTTTCATGGTGTTACCAGTCAGAATTACCTGCCGCGACTGACGGGACGTCCGGTTCCGGTTGCACTCTTGTTCGGGCCGCCGCGCCCTGCATAGCCTTCACGGTTGCCGTTGGGGCGACCTTCATAGCTGGGACGACGGTCATTGTTGCCGAATCCAGGACGCTTGCCGGCAGGGCTGGGCGCGCTGGAGCGCATCGGCCGTTTTGCCTCGAAGCCGGGAACGACGTGCTGGGTGATGGCGTGGCCGGTGAAACGCTCGATCTTCTTCAGGTTCATCACGTCCTTGCCGGAGGCGAAGGATACCGCGATTCCCTGGCTGCCTGCGCGGCCGGTACGGCCGATGCGGTGGACGTAGTCCTCGGCGAACTTGGGCAGATCGAAGTTGATGACGTGACTGATGCCGGCCACGTCAAGTCCGCGCGCTGCCACGTCGGTGGCGACCAGCACGCGGATGGCGCCGCTGCGCATGCGGGTGAGGGTGCGGTTGCGTGCGCCCTGGTTCATGTCACCGTGCAGTGCTGCAGCCTGATGGCCCTGTGCGAACAGGTCTTCAGCCAGCATGTCGGCATCGCGTTTGGTGGAAGTAAATACGATGGCCTGTTTGACATCGATGTCGGTCAGCAGATGCTGCAACAGGCGGTTTTTGTGCGCCATGTCGTCGACGATGTGCAGGCGCTGCTCGATATTCTCGTGTCTGGTTTGCTGCGAGGCCATCTGGATGCGCTTAGGATCTTTCAGCAGGCGCTTCGCCAGGTTTGCGATGGTGCCTTCCAGCGTGGCCGAGAAGAGTAGTGTCTGGCGGCTGGCCGGGGTGGCGGCGGCAATTTTTTCGACATCGTCGATGAAGCCCATGTCCAGCATGCGGTCGGCTTCGTCCAGGATCAGTATTTCCAGACGCGAGAAATCGATGCGACCACGATCGAGATGGTCGATCAGGCGGCCAGGCGTAGCGACGAGGATGTCTACCGGCTGTGACAGCAGTTTGTTTTGCAGCGGGTAGGGCATGCCGCCGAGGATGCTGATGGTTTTGACGCGCAAGAACTTGCTGTACTTGCGCGTTGCGTCGTTAACCTGGTTTGCCAGTTCGCGTGTCGGTGTCAGCACCAATACACGCGGGCCTTTGCTTTTGCTCGGGGAGGGTTCAGTCAGGCGCTGCAGCGCGGGCAGGATAAAGGCAGCGGTCTTGCCGGTACCGGTTTGTGCCGAAGCCATCAGGTCGTGACCGGCGAGGACTTCGGGAATGGCTTCTGCCTGGATCGGGGTGGGGCTGGTGTAGCCGCTCTCGGCGATCGCTTGCAGGATGGAGGGATGCAGATTTAATTTTTCAAAAGACACGTAATTTCCTTAAGTTTAAGGTAAAAATAACGCGCAGCAGGGAATAAGCAGGGCTGGCCCGATCATTAAAGAAAGGGGCCAAGTACCAAACACCACGCGGCGCTAAAACATCGTCGCTAACCGGGGGTGAAATCGTACTCAGGAAATTCTGAGAAGGAAGGGTCAGGAGCGATGAACCAAGGCTGAAAAGATATTGCTTCAGACAAGCGGCGCATTATACGGAGATTTTCCAGAAAAGCCAGAGATTTATGCTACAATCGCAGACTTTTTTAAATCGCAGGGATACACATGTCACGCGCTCAACGCAATATTGCAATCATCGCCCACGTCGACCACGGCAAGACCACGCTGGTGGACAAGCTGCTGCAGCAGGCCGGCACCTTCGCCTCGTACCAGCATATCGCCGAACGGGTGATGGACAGCAACGATCAGGAAAAGGAGCGTGGCATCACTATTCTCGCCAAGAACACTTCCGTCGAATATGAAGGTGTCCACATCAATATCGTGGATACCCCCGGCCACGCGGACTTCGGCGGCGAGGTAGAACGGGTGCTGGGCATGGTCGACGGTGTGTTGCTGCTGGTGGACGCCGTGGAAGGCCCGATGCCGCAAACCCGGTTCGTGACCAAGAAGGCGCTGGCGCTGGGCCTCAAGCCGATTGTCGTGGTGAACAAGATCGACCGTCCCGGCGCGCGTCCTGACTGGGTCGTCAACCAGACCTTCGAACTGTTCGACAAACTGGGCGCGACCGATGACCAGCTCGATTTCCCTGTCGTTTACGCCTCCGCGATTAACGGCTACGCCATGTTGGAGTTGGGCCAGACTTGCGACAACATGCGCGCGCTGTTCGATACCGTCCTCAAGCATGTGGAGCCGCCGAAGGGGGACCCGGATGCGCCGCTGCAATTGCAGATTGCCGCGCTGGATTATTCCAGCTTCGTCGGCCGTATCGGCATCGGTCGCGTCGCCAACGGCCGCATCAAGCCGGGCCAACAGGTGGTGGTGATGAACGGGCCGGATGGCGCCCCGAAAAATGCCAAGATCAACCAGGTGATGGGATTCCACGGTCTGGAGCGGGTGCAACTGGATGAAGCGCAGGCCGGGGATATTATCCTGATTACCGGAATTGAAGAAGTGGGCATCGGCGTCACCATCTGCGACAAGGAAAATCCTCAGGCGCTGCCGCTGCTGTTGGTGGATGAGCCGACGCTGAACATGAACTTCCGGGTAAACACTTCGCCGCTGGCCGGCACCGAGGGCAAGTTCGTCACCAGCCGCCAACTGCGCGACCGCTTGCAGAAGGAGCTGTTAATCAACGTGGCGTTGAAGGTTGAAGAGACCGAGGATGCCGACTCCTTTATCGTTTCCGGGCGCGGCGAGCTGCATCTGACGGTGCTGCTGGAAAATATGCGCCGCGAAGGTTATGAGCTGGCCGTGGGCAAGCCGCGCGTGGTGATAAAGGAAATTAACGGGGTTAAATGCGAGCCCTATGAGGCGCTCACGCTCGACGTGGAAGAAGCCAACCAGGGCGCGGCGATGGAAGAGCTGGGCCGCCGTCGCGGCGACCTGCAGGATATGGCATCCGACGGCCATGGCCGGGTGCGTCTGGAGTACCGCATTCCCGCGCGTGGCCTGATCGGCTTCCAGGGCGAATTCATGACCCTGACCCGAGGTACCGGCGTGATGTCGCACGTGTTCGACGAGTATGCCGAAGTCAAGGCCGATATTCCCGGTCGCCGCAACGGCGTACTGGTCAGCCAGGATAACGGCGAGGCCGTGGCCTACGCCCTGTGGAAACTGGAAGAACGCGGCAAGATGTTCGTGAGCCCCGGCGACAAGCTGTACGAGGGCATGATTATCGGCATCCACAGCCGCGACAATGATCTGGTCGTGAACCCGATCAAGGGCAAGCAACTGACCAACGTGCGTTCCTCCGGCACCGACGAAGCGGTGCGCCTGACCACGCCGATCAAGATGACGCTGGAATCTGCGGTGGAATTCATCGATGACGACGAGCTGGTGGAAATTACGCCCAAGTCGATCCGAATCCGCAAGCGCTTCCTGACGGAGAACGAGCGCAAGAAGGCTACGCGGTCTTAACGGCCTGGTTTTTTAAGAATCCCCGCTTCTCCGATCCACACATCGGGGGGCGGGGATTTTTTATTTAGCGGTTTAGCTACCCCAACCCCGCCGGATAACCGCGCCATCGGTGATGTGTTATCTCTTTTTGAGATATAATCACCGCATGCGCATCATTACCCATCGCCGGATTGTGGCAGCACAGCAAGAACATCCTCAATGCGCCAGCGCGCTGGATCAATGGTATCGCCTTTGCAAGAAAGCCGAGTGGCGCAATTTTTCAGAGTTGCGATCACTCTTCCCCAGCACTGACAAAGTAGGCGATGTGTTTGTGTTCGACATCGGAGGAAACAAACTTCGCCTGATCGCTGCGATTCACTTCAACACAGGACAATTATTTATCCTGGCAGTATTGACGCACAAAGAATATGACCGAGGAGGCTGGAAATGAACGCACGACTTAAAGCAGCAATACAACACTGGAGCTATGTCGCGCCACTGCTGCAACCCGCGCGCAATGCCAAAGAATATGCCGATCTGGTCGAAGCACTCGATGCTGCACTGGATGCGGGAGGCGCTGATGAAACTAACCCATTTGCTCGGCTGGCGGATTACCTGGGCGAGCTGGTTGCCGAATATGAAGCAAAAGATAAGATGCCGCCAGCGGCGACAGGCGCCGAGGCTTTACGTTACCTGATGCAACGCGATAGCTTGCGCCAGATTGATCTGCCTGAACTGGGCAGTCAAGGTGTCGTATCCGAATTGTTATCTGGGCGACGCGATTTCAATGCTCGCCAAGCAAAAGTGATGGCGGCACGTTTTGGCGTTACGGCGGCGCTGTTTTTGTAAGGCTATGTCACTGTTAAGTAGTGGTCTATACTATCGCCATACCAATCAATAAGATAGGTG
>PFJY01000063.1 GCA_002784065.1 Hydrogenophilales bacterium CG_4_10_14_3_um_filter_58_23
GTTCAAGTCTTGCGGTGGGGCAGCGTGATGCGTCTTGGCGAAAACCGTCCAGTAGAACTTTACGTGCGTCAAGGGGATACCCATTTTCCTTGAATTCCCGTAAAACGCTCATGATTTTTTCTCCTTATTCACTGTTTAACGGTTAATCGCGCAAGTCGCGCCCGGTCAGCTTGAGAAACACATCTTCCAGGCTGGCCGGGCGGTTCAGGTAGCGCAGGTCGGTCCGGTTGCACAATTGCTGTACCAGCGCCTCGCTGTTGCGGGTGTAGCAGAACACGGTTTCGCCTACCTGTTCGACCCGTTCGCAATAAGTGCTGCTGTGTGCCGCCGTCCAGCCAGCCACCCCTTCACCATAGACTTCCACCACCTGCGGTTCAATGTGCTTGCCGATCAATTCGTGCGGGCTGCCGGCGGCGATGATTTTGCCATGATCCATGATCGCTATCCGGTCGCACAGGCGTTCCGCTTCCTCCATGAAATGGGTGGTGAGGAGGATGGTCTTGCCCTGGTTGAGCAGCCGCCGCAAGCCCTGCCACATCATGTGCCGCGCTTGGGGGTCGAGGCCGGTGGTCGGTTCGTCCAGAAAGATCAGGTCGGGGTCGTTGACCAGCGCCCGCGCCAGGGTAAGCCGCCGCTTCATGCCGCCGGAGAGGGCGTCGATGCGCGCGTCGGCGCGGTGTTCCAGGCCGGCGAATTCTAGCAGGGCCGGGATGCGCCCGGCGGTTTCGGCATCCTTCTGGCCGAAATAGCGGCCATAGGCGAGCAGGTTTTCGCGCACCGTGAAGTCGGGATCGAGATTGTCCATTTGCGGCACCACCCCCACCCGCATCCTCGCCTCGCGCGCCTTGGCGGGAACCGGCAGGCCGAGCATGGAAATCGTGCCGCCATCTGGCGAAGTCAGCCCCAGCGCCAGACGCAGGGTGGTGGTCTTGCCGGCCCCATTCGGCCCGATCAGGCCGAAGCACTCGCCCTTCTCCACGGCGAGATCCAGTCCGGCAACCACTTCGAGCGGGCCATAGGACTTGCGCAGGTTCTGGATGTTCAGCAGCGGCATGAGTTGTTCACGATTTTGGCGAGCAGGTTGAGCTGGCCGTGGAAGAAATGCCCCGCGCCCGGCACCACGGTGAGCGGCAGATTCTGCGGTCGCGCCCAGTCGAACACGTCGGCCAGCGGCACGACTTCATCCAGTTCACCGTGGATCACCAGCGTATCGGTCGGCACAGCGCCGACTTCGAAGCGCTTCACCGCCGGGGCGACCAGCACCAGCCGCCGCGCTTCAAGGCGTTCCAGCACCCGGGTCTGGACGTAGCCGCCGAAGGAAAAGCCGGCCAGCACGATGGGCAGATTGCCCAACTCGCGCCGGGCATGATCGGCCAGCGCCAGCATGTCCCCGGTTTCGCCGATGCCCTGATCGAACTCCCCCTCGCTTTGTCCGACGCCGCGAAAGTTGAGGCGAAATGCCGCCAGCCCGAGGCGGCTGAAAGTTTTGGACAGAGTGGTCACCACCTTGTTGTCCATGGTGCCGCCATACAACGGATGGGGATGGGCGACCAGGGCGATGCCGCGGCATTCGCCGCTGGTCAGGGCGGCAGCCGCTTCCAGCCTGCCGGACGGGCCGTCGATGAAAAAATGCTGCGAGGTCACGGGTGGAAGATGCGCAAGTTGACAGAATGCGGCCAATTATACGGGGTGGCGCATTGCTTAGCGAGCGGGGTTGGGCGCTGTATTGCGTATTAACAATATATTGCTACAATACGATACATGAAAGCAAAGCTGATCCGCGACCTCAAGAAATTTTATCCAAATGGCGTGGTGGTTGAGATGGTGCTTTGGCTGTTGCCAAAGTCTACGCTAGATCGTCCGCATAGGTTGAAATACCGGTTTTATTGCGGGAAGGAGGGGCGTTGCATTGTGCGTTACGACAATGAAACCGGCAAAGGCGATCACATCCACTATGGGGAAGAGGAACATTCCTATAGGTTTGTCAGTCCGGAACAACTGGTGGCGGATTTTCTCGGCGATGTAAAAAAACTGGCGGGGGTGAATGATGAAGAAGCTTGAAGTCGGGACGCAATCCCTGAAAGAAATGGGCGCGGATGTTCTGGATGCATGGAAGCGCGCAGAGGCAGATCGGGAGGCCGCGCCGCGTGAGGCGCTATATTTTGCCGATATGCCCATGTTGCTCGCCACCCTGACATCCACCCGCTGGTCTCTGCTAGAGGCTCTCAAGGCTGGTGGACCCATATCTATTTATGCGCTCGCCAAAAACCTTGGGCGCAATTACAGCAACGTTCACTCCGATGCAGGAAAACTGCTGGCGCTGGGATTGATCGAGAAAAACGAGGAAGGCAAAGTGTTTGTACCGTGGGATGAAATTCATGCCGATTTCACGCTGAAGGAAGCGGCTTGAACAGGCTTTTCCCCCGCACGGATAGCCGGATTCCCCAGCGGCTTTTACTTATCCGGCAACGTCGATTGTCTTTGATAATCCGCGTCAATTCCCGGATCAAATTTCGCGGAGACGGACTTGTCGCACAGGCCGTCACAATCCCATGGCTCGAACCCGATGGGCGGGGGTATATCAGTGGGCCAAATCGATGTTCGAGGAATTCCTGGCGTTCAAGACCTGGAAAACGGAAGTCCGGAATTCAGTGGGCTTTTTGAGTATGCCGCAAAGATGCAGTGCATCCAGAGACTCAAATTTTCAAACGTTCGACGACCTTGCCCTTGACCAAGTGCTGGTCGATGATTTCGTCGATGTCTTCCTTGTCCACGTAGGTGTACCAGACCGCTTCGGGATACACCACCAGCACCGGGCCTTCGTCGCAGCGGTCGAAGCAGCCGGCGCTGTTGATGCGTATCTTGCCCTGGCCGTTGAGATCGAGCTTCTTGATCCGGCTCTTGGCGTAATCGCGCATTTCCTGCGCGCCGTGGTTGGAGCAGCAGGGGCCGCCGTCCTCGCGCACGTTGGTGCAAAAGAAAACGTGTTTTTCGTAGTAGCTCATGGTGATTTCCTCATTATTTTGCGTGTTCGGTAGATTTGGCCGCGCTGCCGCGAACCCGTTCTACCGGATATTTTGCGGCATTGATCACTATCTTGTCATGCGCGGCGGCGACCGGGTCGATGCCCAGCCGATCGGCGATGCGCGTCAGGTAGATTAGCACATCGCCGATTTCCTGGCGCACTTCCTCCCGCTTGGCGGCATCGAGCGCGCAACTCTGCTCGGCGGTGAGCCACTGGAAGTGTTCCACCAGTTCCGCCGCTTCGACGATCATCGCCATTGCCAGGTTCTTCGGCGTGTGAAACTGTTCCCAGTCGCGCTCCCCGGCAAAGTCGCGCAGTTTATGGGTGAGTTCGGTCAGGCTGTCCATGCGGTTCTCCTCTCGTGCTGTGAATGCGCCACCACCAAGGCAGCGACCAGCCGGCCAGCGCCAGCAAAATATCGGTGATGTCGGCGTGCCGTCCGGGGATGGCCTGCTGCTGCCACTCCAGCGCGAACATCAGGGCCAGCACCAGCGAGCCGCCGATAAAAGCCATCAACCGGCGCCGCTTGGGCCGGGCAGGGAAAGCGGCCAGGCATCCCAGGGCAACGAACGGCCAGAACAGCGAAAGGATTTCGCTGAAACCGGCCAGGTTGTGCATCCGGCCATGAAAGGGAATCCAGTTGAACGGCTGGGGGGGGCTGAAGATCATGCTGGTCGCCGGTTCCAGTTCGGCGAGAGCGAATCCGGCCAGCAAGGCCAGGCCGCCTGCGACAGATCGGAATGGCTTGGGGGCAGAGCGCAGCACAACCGCCAGAACCATTCCCATGGCGGCGCCAAGTGCCGTTTCCAGCGCAAGATAGCGGCCCATCACCAGAATTTTCACCAGCAGCACGGCGCTGACAAAGCCGATGAAAGGCAGCGCCGTGTTCTTTTCGGCGCGGGCGAGAATCGTCCCAAATAAACCCAAGCCGGTAATAGTGCAAGCGTAGGCGGCCAGTTGCGGCCAGTTGAAGGGCGTGGGGAAGCCGGGCGTCCATAGTGGCAGCAGCCCTTTGCGCAGGGGGTCGGTATCCAGCGAAAGCAGCAGCGGGGTGAGTTGCGAAAGCGCCCATAAGCCGAGGGCGACCAGGCCCAGATCCATGGCGCGACCGGGCAGGAACCATTCGTGGCGCAGCGCGGCCAGCCTGCGGAGCGGCCCCGGCGGATTGACGGTCAACCTCGCCAGCAGCGCTCCGCCTAGCCCGCCCAAGCCGTTGAGCAGCAGGTCGAGGCGCGAGGCAACCCGATCCGGCAGCAGGGTTTGCAGGCTTTCCATGGCCAGGCTTAACAGCAGGCACAACGCGGCAGCGGCGATCACCGCCGCGCCCGGATGCAGCCGGTGACGCAACGCACGGGCGACCAGCAAACCCATCGGCAGGTAGATCAGGATGTTGGTGATAATGTCCGAACGGATGATGTAGCGCGGCCAGGGGGCGGTCAGAAAGGCCAGCATGTCCTCGGCCGGGAGCCAGTCGCTGAACGGGTAAAGGCTGCCATAAACGATCAGCAAGGCGTAAGCTGCTGCCAGAATGGGGCTGGCGCTGGAGGCTTTGTTTTTTTGTGCTAGCATAGTCAGCAGACCTGATTATGATCTAAAATTTTATGACTCATTACGATGTATTCAATGGCGACGCCGACGGCATTTGCGCCCTGCACCAGCTGCGGCTGGCTTATCCCAGGGACAGCCAGCTCATTACCGGGGTGAAGAGGGATATTACCTTACTTGAACGGGTCGTGGCGAAGCCGGGTGACAAGATCACCGTGCTGGACATCTCTCTGGACAAAAACCGGGAGGCGTTGCTTGCCTTGCTGGAGCAAGGCACCCGTGTGGTTTATTTCGACCATCATTTTCCCGGCGATATTCCCGCTCATCGGGGCTTCGAAGCCCATATCGACCGTGCTCCCGACGTCTGTACCAGCCTGCTGGTCGACCGTTTTCTGCAAGGCCGGTATCGCATCTGGGCGGTGATCGGTGCGTTCGGCGACAACCTTCACGAAGCCGCGCGACGCGCTGCCGAATCCCTGCATTTGAGCGCCGATCAGCTCGACGCATTGCAGAGCCTGGGTATCTACCTCAATTACAACGGCTATGGGGAAACCCTGGCCGATCTCCATTTTCCGCCGGATCAGTTGTACCGCTTGCTGCATCATTATTCCGACCCTTTCGCCTTTATCGCCGGGGAGCCCGCATTTCACCAACTGCGACAAGGCTATGCCGAAGATATGGCTAAAGCCGGGGAACTCCAGCCGGAGATGGCGACGGAAGCCTGCGCGCTATACATCCTGCCCGACGCGCCGTGGAGCCGCCGTGTCAGCGGTTCATTCGGCAATCGTCTGGCGCAGTCCTGGCCAAAACGCGCCCATGCGATTCTGACGCGGCGTTCGGACGGCTACACCGTCAGCGTGCGCGCTCCGCTCGCCGCGCCGACGGGAGCAGACGAGCTGTGTCGGCGTTTCGACAACGGCGGCGGGCGCAAGGCGGCAGCCGGGATCAACTGCCTGCCCGAGGCCAGCCTGGACGAATTCGTCGCGCAATTCCGTGCCGCCTGGAGCCCCGCTACTTCAGCTTGATTTCCGACCGCACCTGCGATAACACCCGGTGCCTATTCCGCCACCCTCATCGGCCCCGCCATGGTGTCGAAATATTTTACAGTCGACAGCCAGCAATCCTCCCCGCCCTAGCCAAAAGCCGCCTGCCCCCCGTTCACTTAAGTAGTCTGCTAGCAGCCTGTCTGCCAGAAGGCGCGCGAGTGTTGTGGGGATGGTGGAGGGGTTCTTGATAAGCTCGAAGCGCCGCGTTTGAGTGTCAGGAATTTTTACAGTCTCGCTCGGAAACTTTTCAAACGAGCCGCTGCCGCCCATACAGATAACGTTTAACATACTGTAGTTAAATGGTATTTAATTTTTAAGTTCTCTGCTGGCGGGGTAATGCTTAATAGTTGGCAAGGGCGATACGATAGTGATTAACGTAAAAGACGAGGCTGAGTGTCGGGAAACTTTACAGTTCGGGCTGGGAGGGGCGGGCCCGCACTGTTTGAAAGTGGGCATAAGACTTAACACCCGAATTGCGCTAAAATTTGCTCTTTCCGGCAGCACTGACTGAACATGACGACCGCACGCCTCAGAGAAATACCCTACAACTACACTTCCTTTTCCGACCGGGAAATCATCATTCGCCTGCTCGGCGAGGAAGCCTGGGAGATTCTTGACACACTCCGCGCCGAACGCAAGACCGGGCGCTCGGCGCGGATGCTGTTCGAAGTGCTCGGCGACATCTGGGTGGTTTCGCGCAATCCCTACCTGCAGGACGACCTGCTCGCCAACATCAAGCGCCGCAAGGCGCTGGTCGAGGCGCTGCGCCACCGTCTGCGGGCCATCGAGGCGCGTCGCCAGGATAACGAGGCGGTCATGCAACTGCTGGCGCGCACTGTCCGCGCGGTAGATACCTTTGAAACGGATTTCGAGCATACTGCAAGTCTGCGCCGCAAGGTGCTGAAGAAGCTGCTGCCCCACACCCGCCGCGACAATATCCAGTTCGACGGTTTGAGCCGGGTGTCGCACGTCACCGACGCCACCGACTGGCGCGTCGAATATCCCTTCGTCGTGCTCAATCCCGACACCGAGAAGGAAATCGCGCCGCTGGTGCGTGCCTGCATCAAGCTCGGCCTGACCCTGATCCCGCGCGGCGGCGGCACTGGCTACACCGGCGGCGCAGTGCCGCTCGACAAGATGTCGGCGGTGATCAATACCGAAAAACTCGACCGCCACAACGGTGTGGAAATGTTCAGCCTGCCCGGCGTGGCGGCAGCCGTGCCCACCATCCACTGCGGCGCGGGCGTCGTCACCCGGCGCGTGATGGAAGCCGCTGCCGCCGCCGGCCATGTATTCGCCGTCGACACGACTTCGGCGGATTCCTCCTGTATCGGCGGCAATGTGGCGATGAATGCCGGCGGCAAGAAGGCAGTTTTGTGGGGCACCGCGCTCGACAATCTGGCATCGTGGCGGATGGTCGACCCGGATGGCAACTGGCTGGAGATTACCCGCCTCGACCATAATCTCGGCAAGATCCACGACATCGAAACCGCGCGCTTTCACGTCGCCCGTTTTGCTCCGAACGGCAAGACCCTCAAGTCGGAAGAGGCGCTGGAAATCCCCGGTAGCCATTTCCGCAAGGCCGGGCTGGGCAAGGATGTCACCGACAAGTTCCTTTCCGGCCTGCCCGGTATTCAGAAGGAAGGCTGCGACGGCATCATTACCTCGGCACGCTTCATCCTGCACACGATGCCCAAACAGGTCCGCACCGTGTGTCTGGAATTTTTTGGCCAGGTACACCGGGCCGTGCCCGCCATCGTCGAGATCAAGGATTATCTGGGCGCCCACACGCAAGTCGTACTGGCCGGACTGGAGCACCTCGACGAGCGCTACATCAAGGCGGTCGGCTACGCCACCAAGGCGAACCGTGCGGAACACCCGAAAATGGTGCTGCTGGCGGACATCGCCAGCGACGACGATGCCGCGGTGGGCGAAGCGGCATCGCACATCGTGCGGCTCGCCAACGCCCGTGGTGGCGAGGGATTCATCGCGGTCAGCGCGGAGGCGCGCAAGAAATTCTGGCTCGACCGCGCCCGCACCGCCGCCATCGCCGCCCATACCAATGCCTTCAAGATCAACGAAGATGTGGTCATCCCCCTGCCGCGCCTGGCGGATTACAGCGACGGCATCGAGCGCATCAACATCGAGCTTTCAACACGCAACAAACTCAAACTGCTGGATGCGCTGGAGCCCTTCATCGCCGGCGACCTGCCGCTGCTCCACGACGAAGGCGTGCCGCCCGACGCCGAACTGCTGGCCACACGACGCGACACCGCCCTTGCGCTGTTGCGCGACACCCGCAAGCGTTGGCAGTGGCTGCTGGAAAACCTGGATAGCCCGGCAGACAGTTTTGATCCGTGGGAGCGGCCTCCTGGCCGCGATAAGGTTGATCGCGGCCAGGAGGCCGCTCCCACAATATTCCATATCCTGCAGGATCACACCCTGCGCATCTCGTGGAAAACGGAAGTGCGCGCCGAGCTGCACCGCATCTTTAGCGGACGCGAGTACCAGCCTATCCTGGAACGCTGCGACGCGATCCACCAGCAGGTGCTGAAAAGCCGGGTATTCGTGGCGCTGCACATGCATGCCGGCGACGGCAACGTGCATACCAACATCCCGGTCAACTCCGACGATTACGAGATGCTGCAGGCCGCGAATCAGTCGGTGGCGCGCATCATGCGGCTGGCCATCGCTCTGGGCGGCGTGATTTCGGGCGAACATGGCATCGGCATCACCAAGCTGGAATTCCTTGAGCCTGCGGCGATAGCCACCTTCGCCGCCTACAAGGCCAAGGTCGATCCCAACGGTCACTTCAACCGTGGCAAGCTGCTGCCGGGAGCGGACCTGCGCAATGCCTACACTCCCAGTTTCGGCCTGCTCGAAGTCGAATCGCTGATTATGGAGCAGAGCGAAATCGGCGAAATCGCCGACTCGATCAAGGACTGCCTGCGTTGCGGCAAGTGCAAACCGGTTTGCAACACCCACATCCCGCGCGCCAACCTGCTGTACAGCCCGCGCAACAAGATCCTCGCCACCAGCCTGCTGATCGAGGCTTTCCTGTACGAGGAGCAAACGCGGCGCGGGATTTCCCTCAAGCATTTCGACGAATTCAACGATGTCGCCGACCATTGCACGGTGTGCCACAAATGCCTCGCCCCCTGCCCGGTGGATATCGACTTCGGCGACGTCTCGATCTCGATGCGCAACTTCCTGCGCAAGCAGGGCAAGAAGAAATTCAATCCCGGCAGCTACGCCGCGATGCTGTTCCTCAACGCGACCGATCCGACCACCATCAAGATCATTCGCAAAATCATGATCGAGTGGGGCTACGCCGGACAGCGCCTGGGTTACCAACTGGCGAAGCACTTCGGCCTGATCGGCGGGCAGACCCGGCACCCGCCCGCCACCGTGGGCCAGCCGCCGCTCAAGGCGCAGATCATCCATATCATCAACAAGCCGATGCCGGGCCACCTGCCGAAGAAAACCTCGCGCGCCCTGCTCGGGCTGGAAGACCCGGCCATCGTGCCGGTGATCCGCGACCCCGCCAGGCTCAACGAGGATTCCGACGCCGTGTTCTACTTTCCCGGCTGCGGCTCGGAGCGGCTGTTCGGCCAAGTCGGGCTCGCCACCCAGGCGATGCTGTTTCATCTCGGCGCGCAAACCGTGCTGCCGCCCGGCTACCTGTGCTGCGGCTACCCGCAGACCTCGGCCGGCAACGACGACAAGGGACAGGCGATCACCACCGCCAACCGCGTGCTGTTCCACCGCGTCGCCAACACCCTGAACTATCTCGACATCAAGACCGTGATCGTGTCCTGCGGCACCTGCATGGACCAACTGCTGAAATACCAGTTCGACAAGATCTTTCCCGGCTGCCGCCTGCTCGACATCCACGAATACCTGATGGAAAAAGGCGTGAAGCTGGAAGGTGTGACAGGCACGCGCTACCTGTACCACGACCCTTGCCACACGCCGATCAAGACCTATAACCCGCTGAAAGTGGCCAACGACCTACTCGGCGGCGGCGTCAAATTGTCCGACCGCTGCTGCGGAGAATCCGGCACGCTGGCGGTAACCCGGCCCGACATCTCCACCCAGATCCGCTCCCGCAAGCAGGAGGAAATCATCAAGGTTGCAGCCGAAATAAACCAGGAAACCGCTTCCACCGAAAAACCGAAGATTAAATTATTGACATCCTGCCCCTCTTGCTTGCAAGGACTATCCCGCTATAATGATGACACAGGCATTGAGGCGGATTACATCGTAGTGGAAATGGCACGGCATCTTCTCGGCGCGGCCTGGATGGAAGACTATATCGCCAAAGCGAACAACGGCGGCATCGAACGGGTGTTGCTTTAAGAAAAGTGTGGGCGCGTCTTTAGTCTTTGTACCCCGCGCGAGAATAACGATTAGAATGCATACATTCAAGACGAGGCTATTATGGACACGGCAATATTGACAATCAGGATTCCTGTAGAGGTAAAGACTCGATTGGACAAATTGGCTGCGGCCACGCACCGTTCCAAGTCATTCCTTGGAGGTGAAGCGATTAAACAATACGTTGATCTTGAAGCTTGGCAAATAACTGAAATTCAGCAGGCAATTCAGGAAGCCGATGCTAACGATTTTGCTTCCGATGAAGAACTCGATGCCGTGGTCAATAAGTATGCAGGTTAAATGGCTGCGCAAGGCACTACTAAATCTTGATCGAGAGGCGGCTCATATTGCACGTGAAAATCCAAAATCAGCCACAGAATTCGTAACTCATTTGCGCCAGAGCGCTTCGGTCCTTTCCATGCATCCGCACGTGGGACGTCAAGGAAGGGTTCCCGGCACCAGAGAACTCGTCATAGCGCAGTTCCCATATATTTTGCCCTATCGGGTTCGCGAAAACAGGATCGAAATCCTTCGTGTGTTTCACACGGCCAGAAAATGGCCTGCGGATTTTAGCTAACTCGCGTTTACTGCGGAAGGGGGCTGTCCCTATTTCTACCCTGCCGCTGATAACCGACAACCAAACCATGTGCGAGCTATGTGAAAACGAGGGCGGAATACTTCTATGGCAGGATGTGCTGTGCCGGGTGGTGCTGGTCGAAGACCGTGACTACCCTGGCTTCTGCCGCATCATCTGGACGAAACATGTCAAGGAAATGACCGACCTGCCGGTGGCGGAACGTCGGCACCTGATGGACGTGGTGTTCGCGGTGGAAGGTGCGGTCAGGCAGAAGCTGAAACCGGACAAAATCAATCTGGCCAGCCTGGGAAATCTGACTCCGCATCTCCACTGGCACGTTATTCCACGCTGGATTGGCGACCGGCATTTCCCCAACCCGATCTGGGGTGAAATGCAGCGTGATGCGCGGCCAGCAGCGCCCGAGAAGCTGGCGGAAGGCTTGAGAACCCTAATCCATGAGGCACTGCAACCCGCCTCAAACTCCAATTTTGTTCCGGCTTGTCCGGCTTAGGTTAATGGAGGCTTCCATGAACTCACCCGCGCTTCCTGAACCGGCACAATCGCCCCAGTTCAGCGATGTCATTACCTGCATGCAATGGCTGAAAACGCTGCCGCTGACCAATATTCCCCTGGCGCACGCCGCCCTCACCGCCCGGATAGAGTTGCTCAACCGGGCTCCCTTCGCTCCTCTGGAACGCCTCAAGATCAGCGAACTGCTGCGTGACCCGATTGCCTTTGTGCAACTGGAGATGGCCAATAAATACCTCGGCAAGCCCCTGCCACTCGAGATCGTCCAGCTTAATAACTGGCATAGCGTAGTCGGCCTCTGGGCCGCGCTGGGCGCGGCCTACCGACTTTCCCTGCAGGCCTGCCTGGAAGGTGACGCCAGCGTCGCCGCGCACGTCGCCCTGATTACCCAGCGTTGCCTGCGCTACACGGGCCTGCAGTTGATGGAGTACTACCGCATCTACCGCGAAATCGAAAAGGGCATGTGGCGACAGGCGCACGAGTTGTATGCCCTCGCGGAGCAGCGGGGTTACGCCATGGACGGGGTGAAAGATAGTCTGAACAAGCAAACCGACAGCACCACTTGCGCGGCCTCCTATGCCCAGATTCTGCTCACCAACCTGGCCGACCCTTACCGTTTGACGCCAAGACAGCTTTCCCTGCTGGACCGGTGGCTGGATAAATGGGGGGTGCGCGTAACGATCACCGCCTCTCCGCCGGAAGACACTTCATTGTCTATAATCGGGGTGGATTTGGCCGCGTCAGCGCCTCCCGTCGTCGTGCGCGATGACGTGAAGCTGGCCAAACCCCGCTATCTCGACACCGACCGGCTCGCCACCACTTTCCGCAAGCGTATCAAGCAGCTCAGAAAGAATGAGAACCCCGCCGCGCTGGGGCTGGGCGAAGACTGCGTGCAGCCCGACTGCGAGGCCCTGCTGACCCTGCTCTACCAGCACTGGTGCGAGTCCGCGCCGAAGCGCAGGGACTTTACCCGTCGGCCGGGTGTGGGCAAGGCTCAGGCCGCGCTCGGCATGGCGGCAATCCACTTTTTCCTGGGCGGAGAAAAACCCTTCAAGCAGCCAGGCGAAAAAGAGAAGCTTAGCCAGCGTGAAATCGAGGATCTGCAATTCTTCGGCCGCATCAGTGAGCAGACGGAAAAACGCCATATTTCGGAGCTGGGATTTGGCCTCGAAACCTGGCAGATTCAGGATCAAGGCGCGCTTGGCTTCCGCTTGGCGCGCCTGGATGCGGAGGGCATGCGCATCAGCCTGAAACAGCTCATCGCCATCCGTCCGGCGGACAGCAGTACCTATGCGCTGGGCGTGATCAAATGGCTGATCTTTCCCTCGAAGGATGGACTTGATATCGGCGTTCATGTCCTGCCCGGCGCACCGCTGGCCATCGCCGTACGTCCCATGTCGCTGATGACGGATGCCGCCAGCAAGTACATCCAGGCCTTTCTGCTCCCGGACCTGCCCGTGCTGAAAGAAACCGCCAGCCTGGTGTTGCCGACGGGCTGGTTCGCTCCCGGCAGACTGGTGGAAATCCATAGCGGCGAACCGCATACCGTCAGGCTGCACAACCTGATCGAGAGGGGTAACGATTTCGAGCGGGTGGGGTTTGTCAGTGTTTAAAATGGCGAAACCAAAGCCACCGTAGGAGCGACCTCCAGGTCGCGATATTCGGCATATCGCGACCTGGAGGTCGCTCCTACAAAAGCCATCAGCGAGATCACGCCGTTTTCAGGTTCGCGCGTTGATGGCCTTGGCCAGGACGTGCAACTGGGCGACGAGTTCATCCCGCAGCGCCGTCAGCTCGGTCATGCGCGCACGGGCTTCGGCTATCCGTCCGGTGTGGCAAAAGGCGCCGATCTCCTCGCCTACGGCGTGTATTCGCCGGTGCAGCGGATCTATGGTCAGGAATTCATTGATGCCGCCGTAACGCAGCCGACCGGGACCGTGGTACCAGCGCCCGAAGCGGCACTGATGGGGGTCCATGGGCGGAAGCGCCCCGCCGTCCGGGGCATCAAGACAGGATTGCAGCTCTCCGATCCAGATGCGGTGGTCCATCTCGGCGCCGAGCAGCACGGCATCGTCCCTCGACTTGGCCGCGCGTGCCTGCCACCACGACAGATCGGGCCGCCAGGCATTGATCCAGCCGGGCAGATCTGGCGCAGGCATGGGCCGGGCAATGCCGTATCCCTGACCCAGTGAGCAGCCCAG
>PFJY01000193.1 GCA_002784065.1 Hydrogenophilales bacterium CG_4_10_14_3_um_filter_58_23
TCCAGTAGAACTTTACGTGCGTCAAGGGGATACCCATTTACTTCTTTTCTGTTTTGACTTCTTCGAACTCGGCGTCCACCACGTTGTCGTCAGCCTCTTTCTTGCCGGCTTCAGCCCCGCCCGCTTCCGGCTGCGGCTGTTCGGCGTACATCTTTTCGGCCAGCTTGTGGGAAGCATCTCCCAGCGCCTTGGTCTTGGCTTCGATGGTGTCCTTGTCGTTGCCCTTGAGCGCTTCTTCGGCTTCTTTCAGTGCGGCCTCGATGGCGGTTTTTTCGTCGGCGCTGATCTTGTCGCCGTAATCGACCAGGGATTTCTTCACCGAATGCACCATCGCGTCGCACTGGTTGCGGGCGTTGACCAGTTCCAGCACCTTGCGGTCATCCTCGACGTGGGCTGCCGCGTCCTGCTCCATGCGGCGGATTTCCTCCTCGGAAAGACCGGAGCTGGCCTGGATCTTGATCTTGTTTTCCTTGCCGGTAGCCTTGTCCTTGGCGGAAACGTGCAGGATGCCGTTGGCGTCGATGTCGAATGTGACCTCGATCTGCGGCATGCCGCGCGATGCCGGCGGGATGTCGGAGAGGTTGAACTGGCCCAGGCTCTTGTTGCCGGAGGCCACGTCGCGCTCGCCTTGCAGGACGTGGATGGTCACCGCGTTCTGGTTATCCTCGGCGGTGGAGAATACCTGGCTCGCCTTGGTCGGGATGGTGGTGTTCTTTTGGATCAGCTTGGTCATCACGCCGCCCATGGTCTCGATGCCCAGGGACAATGGCGTTACGTCGAGCAGCAGCACGTCCTTGACTTCGCCCTGCAATACGCCGCCCTGGATCGCTGCGCCGATGGCGACGGCTTCGTCCGGGTTAACGTCCTTGCGCGGCTCCTTGCCGAAAATCTCTTTCACCTTCTCCTGCACCTTGGGCATGCGGCTCTGGCCGCCGACCAGGATTACGTCGGCGATGTCGTCGAGCTTCACGCCGGCGTCTTTGATGGCCTTGCGGCAGGGCTCGACGGTGCGCTGGATCAGCTCTTCCACCAGGGACTCGAACTTGGCGCGCGTGACTTTTACGGCCAGGTGTTTCGGGCCGGCAGCGTCGGCGGTGATGTAGGGCAGGTTGACTTCGGTCTGTTGCGCGGAGGATAGCTCGATCTTGGCTTTCTCCGCCGCGTCTTTCAGGCGCTGCAAGGCGAGCACGTCGTTCTTCAGGTCGAGGCCGTTTTCTTTCTTGAATTCGTCAACCAGGTAGTCCATCAGGCGCTGGTCGAAGTCTTCGCCGCCGAGGAAGGTGTCACCGTTGGTCGAGAGTACCTCGAACTGGTGCTCGCCTTCAATCTCGGCAATTTCGATGATGGAAACGTCAAAGGTGCCGCCGCCCAGGTCGAACACCGCGATCTTGCGGTCGCCTTCCTTCTTGTCCATACCGAAGGCGAGCGCGGCCGCAGTCGGCTCGTTGATGATGCGCTTGACTTCCAGACCGGCGATGCGGCCGGCGTCCTTGGTGGCTTGGCGCTGGCTGTCGTTGAAATAGGCCGGCACGGTGATGACGGCTTCGGTGACTTCCTCGCCGAGGTAGTCTTCGGCGGTTTTTTTCATCTTGCGCAGCACTTCTGCGGAAACCTGCGGCGGCGCCATTTTCTTGTCGCGTGCTTCGACCCAGGCATCGCCGTTGTCGGCCTTGAGTATCTTGTAGGGCATCAGGTCGATGTCCTTCTGCACTTCTTTTTCCTCGAAACGGCGGCCGATCAAACGCTTCACCGCGTAGAGGGTATTTTTCGGGTTGGTGACGGCCTGGCGCTTGGCCGGCGCACCGCACAGGATTTCGCCGTCTTCCGCGTAAGCGACGATGGAAGGCGTGGTGCGCGCGCCTTCGGCGTTCTCGATGACCTTGGACTGGCCGTTTTCCATTACCGCCACGCACGAGTTGGTGGTGCCCAAATCAATACCAATGATTTTTCCCATGTTTCTTCCTTTGTAACGAATGATTAAGAATTAACCTTGTTCCCCAGATGGGGATGCCAGCGGCTATTTCAAGACGCTTTGCCCTTGGCTACCATCACCAGCGCCGGGCGCAGCACCCGGTCGTGCAGCAGATAGCCTTTTTGCAGGACGTTGACGACCGTGTTGGGAGCGACGTCGGCTTCGACCATGCCGATGGCCTGGTGCTTGTGGGGATCGAATTTTTCGCCCATCGGGTCGATTTCACTCAGATTGAATTTCTCGAATACCGATGCCAGTTGCCGGAGGGTCAGATCGATGCCGTTTTTCATGCTGGTCAGATCGGCGGTTTCCACCTTGATGGCTGCTTCCAGACTGTCCTTGACGGCCAGCAGCTCGGACGAGAAACCCTCAATGGCAAATTTGTGGGCGTTGGCGATTTCCACCTGGGTACGCTTGCGGATGTTGTCCGCATCGGCCTTGGCGCGCAACCAGGCATCGTGGTGTTCCTGCGCATTTAGCTCGGCTTGCTTGAGCAGTTCTGCCGTGCTGAGCATGATTTCGTCCGCTTCGCCTGCGGCGCCAGCCTGGAAGGCCTCGCTCACGGCAGAAGCTTCGCCGAGATTTTCGAGAAACTCTTCCTGCTCGACTTTGTTCTTTTGATTTTCGGTTTGCATGATGCCCTCCTGATAACGATGCAAAACCATATTGGGTGCAATGGTTTTTTTTCAAGAGAGGGATACAAAACCCGTCATTCCCGCTTTCGCGGGAATGACGGGTGTTCAACCTGTCAGCGTCAGAACAAATTTACCGTGCCGTCGGGGTCCTATGGCATTGTGCGGGTTTTTAGTCTTTCGCGCCCATCGCTAGCGCGCGGTCGCGGGAAGCGGCGCAGGCTTCATTCTCTTCCGGCGCTATCCAGCCTTGCAGGTTTTCGGAGACGATATGGCTCAGGGCGCGTATCCAGTCATCTCGTTCATTCAGGCAGGGAATGTAATGGAATGCACCGCCCCCGGCGCCGAGGAAGGAAGCTTTGCCTTCCATGGCGATTTCCTCCAGGGTTTCCAGGCAGTCGCCGACAAAGCCGGGGCAGATTGCGTCCACCCGTCCGACGCCCTGCTTGCCGAGTTCTTCCAGGGTCGCAGCAGTGTAGGGCTTGAGCCATTCGGCACGGCCAAAGCGCGACTGGAAGCTGATCCGGTATTGATCCGGTTTCAGTTCCAACGCCTCTGCCAGCAGCCGACCGGTTTTCTGGCACTCGCAGTGGTAGGGGTCGCCTTTGTCCAAAGTGTAACGCGGCACGCCGTGAAAGCTCATCACCAGCACGTCGGGGCGGCCATTCTGCATCCAGTCGTCGCGCACGCTTTGCGCCAGTGCCGCGATGTAGCCGGGGTGGTCGTGAAAGCTCCGGACGGTGCGGATTGCCGGCAGGTTGCGCATCTTGCGCAAAGCGCCGAACACCGCGTCCATGGCTGAAGCCGTGGAGCTGGCGGCATACTGCGGGTAGAGCGGGAGAATCAGAATGCGCCCGCAGTTCTGCTGCTTGAGTTTTTCCAGCGCCGATGCGACCGATGGGTTGCCGTAGCGCATGGCGTATTCGATCAGAACAACGTCTTTTCGCGTGCGTTGTTCCGCTTCAGCGGAATACAACCACGGTGAAGACCCTTGCGATCTCACCATTGCCCCCTCTCCCGCGTGCGGGAGAGGGCTTTCCCCCCCGTGAGAGAGGGTTGGGGAGAGGGGCAGTGCAGGCGGCGCTTTCAACGACTCACCCAAATACCCCCGCAGCATCCTGGCTTGTCGCTGAGTATGAACCAGCAGCGGGGAGCCTTCCTCGGTCCATATCTGGGCGTATTTTTCCGCCGATTTCTTAGGCCGGGTGTTGAGGATGACGCCGTTCAGAATCAGCCACCACAGCGCACGGGGAATTTCCACTACGCGCGGGTCGCTGAGGAATTCCCTGAGATAGGGCTTCACCGCCGCGGCGGTGGGTGCGTCGGGTGTGCCGAGGTTGATCAGGAGGATGCCGGTTTTGGCGGCGGTGCCGTGGCGGTAGGTGGGTTCCATTGATTAAGTCCTGAGAGGTGGTGGTTTTACTCAGTGCGTAGGATGGGTTGAGGCGCTTGCGCCGATACTCATCGATTTGCGGTGATAATTGATGGGTATCGCTACGCTCCACCCATCCTACCCATACTCGGCACTGTTTTAATGATAAGACAGCGCGCTGGACAGCAGCTTGGCGGTGACATCCACGATCGGGATGATACGTTCGTAGGCCATCCGGGTCGGGCCGATCACGCCGACGGTGCCGACGATCTGGCCGTCCACCTCGTAGGGTGCGGTTACCAGGCTGCATTCGTCGAGCGGCATGCGACCGGATTCACCGCCGATGAATATCTGCACCCCTTGGGCGTGCTGGCTGATGTCCAGAAGCTGGAGCAGGGTGGTTTTCTGATCGAAGGCGTCGAACAGCCTGCGCAAGGACGCCATGTTGGAAGACAGGTCCCGCACATGCAGCAGCCTGCGCTCGCCAGTGAGTATGTAGCTGTCGCCGCTTTCGTTCATTGCCTCGCTGCCGGCCTCCATCGCCACGGCCATGAGCGCGGTCATGTCGTGGTGCAACTGTTTCAGCTCGACCTGCATTTTGCCGCGCACCTCTTCCAGGGTGCAACCCGCGTAGTGCTGGTTGATGAAGTTGGCCGCCTGGGTCAGATCCGAGGCGGAATAGGATTTCTCGCTGACGATGATGCGGTTCTGCACGTTGTCGTCGGTCGTGACCAGGATTAAAAGTATTCGTTTTTCGGAGAGATTCACGAATTCGATATGGCGGAAGGCGATGCTGCGGCGTTTCGGCGCCATCACGATCCCGGCGAACTGGGTCAGGTCGGAAAGCAGCTGCGAGGCGGAAGCGATCAGTTTTTGCGGATCGCTGGGATGAAGCTGGTTTTCCAACTGGTGTACTTCGACGGCATCCAGCGGTTGCACGGTGAGCAGGGAGTCAACGAAAAAGCGATAGCCGAGCGGAGTCGGAATGCGGCCCGCGCTGGTGTGCGGGCTGATGATGTAGCCCATTTCTTCCAGGTCGGCCATGATGTTGCGGATGCTGGCCGGGCTGAGGTCCAGCCCGGAGAACTTCGACAGGGTGCGGGAGCCAACGGGCCGACCTTCGCTGATGTAGCGTTCCACCAGGGTTTTAAGCAGGATTTGCGCGCGTTTGTCGATCATACCTTCAGGTTGTGCGTTATGTGTTATGCACTTCGAGTTATTCGGAGATAGTACCATCAAAAGTTTTATTATGGTTTAATTCGCGGCATGAACCCGCTTTTTAAAACCATTGCCCTGATCGGTAAATACAATAGCCCGGAGATCGGTGATTCGCTGTTGCGTCTGGCCCAATTTCTCGTCGAACAGGAATGCACCGTGCTGGTGGAGCGCCAGACGGCCGAAAGCACTGGTGTGACCGGCTATCCCCTGGCAGGTCTGGAAGAGATCGGGGAGCAGGCTGATCTGGCCGTGGTGCTCGGCGGCGACGGCACCATGCTGCATATCGCCAGTTCCCTGCATACCTTCGGCGTGCCGCTGGTCGGCATCAACCAGGGGCGGCTCGGATTTCTGACCGACGTTTCGGTCGATACCATGCTGGAAACCATGGCGGAAATCCTCGCCGGCGACTACCTCAGCGAAGCGCGCTTCCTGCTCAATGTGACCGTTCGCCGCCAAGGGGAGAACGTCTACGAAGACTGCGCCTTCAACGACGCGGTGGTGAGCAAGGGCGCGACGGCGCGACTGATTGAGCTGGAAGTGTTCGTCGACGGCCAGTTCGTTTACAGCCAGCGCTCCGACGGCATGATCATTTCCACCCCGACCGGCTCCACGGCCTATGCGCTGTCATCCGGCGGGCCGATTCTGCACCCCACGCTGGAAGCGGTGGTGCTGGTGCCGATCTGCCCGCATACCTTGAGCAATCGACCGATCGCGGTGAACAGCGAAAGCACCATCGAACTTCTGCTGCTCCATGCCAGCGACGCGCGCGTGCATTTCGACGGCCAGCGCCATTTCGATTTGCAGGAAAACGACTGGGTGATCGTGCGCCGTTCCAAGCAGATGGTGCGCCTGCTTCACCCCTTCGGCCACAGCTACTACGACATGCTGCGCCAGAAGCTGCACTGGGGCGAAAAACTCTAAATGCTCTTGACCCTCAACATCCGTGATTTCGTCATCGTGGACCGCATCGAGCTGGAATTTCAGCCCGGTTTCACCGTGCTTACCGGAGAAACCGGCGCCGGCAAATCCATCCTGATCGACGCCCTGTCGCTGGCCTTGGGCGAACGTGCCGATGCCGGTGTGGTGCGCGCAGGCACGGAACGCGCCGAAATCGAGGCCGAGTTCGATACCCGCGCCCTTCCCCAGCTTCAATCCTGGCTGAACGAGCACGATCTCGGCGGCGATCCCGGCGTGTGCCTGATGCGCCGCGTGGTGGATGCCGGCGGCCGCTCGCGCGCCTTCATCAACGGCCATTCCGCCACCTTGCAGCAAATGCGCGAGAGCGGCGAATTTCTGGTGGACATTCACGGCCAGCACGCCCATCAATCCCTGCTCAAGGCGGCTGCCCAGCGCGAGCTGCTCGACGCCTACGCCGGTCTCGGACATCGGGTCAAGGAAACAGCGACAGCCTGGAAGGAATGGCAAGCGTTAAAGAGGGCGCGTCTGGAGCGGGAAAAGAATGCTGCCGTTGATGCCGAAGAACTGGACCGCCTGGAATGGCAGGTGAAAGAACTGGCGATACTGAATTTTTCCGTCCCGGAATGGGAGGAATTGCAGGCCGAACACGGCCGACTGACCCACTCCGCCAGCCTGATGGAGGGTGTGCAGTATGGCCTGGAAGTCCTGTCGGAGAACGATGCGGCTTGCCTGGCGCAGGTCAATGGCGTGATTGCGCGCCTCAACAACTTGGTCGAGTACGACGCCGGATTGAAGGAGGTGCTGGATTTACTTGCGCCGGCTGAAGTGCAACTGGGCGAAGCCGCCTACAGCCTGCGCCATTACTTGCAGCGCCTCGACCTCGACCCGGAACGGCTCGCCCAGTGCGAAGAGCGGCTGACGGAGGTTCACGATGCCGCGCGCAAATACCGCGTAGTCCCGGATCAACTGCCCGAGTTGCTGGCCGAGAAGAGCGGTCGTCTGGACGCGCTGCGCGGCTCCGACAGCGGTGGCGACGAGGCTCAACGCGAACAGGTGGCCCAGGCGCAATACCTCGAACTGGCCGACAAGCTGAGCGCAGCCAGGAAAGAAGCGGCGCAGGAACTGGGCGGGAAGGTCAGCGCCGCGATGCAGTCCCTCGCCATGGCGGGCGGACGCTTCGAGATTGCACTGACCGCCTTCGAAGGCAATGCTCACGGCCTCGAAGAAATCGAGTTCCAGGTCAGCGCCCACGCCAGCCTGCCACCCAAATCCCTGGCCAAGGTGGCTTCCGGCGGCGAACTGTCACGCATCAGCCTGGCTATTCAGGTCATCACCAGCAAGGTTTCCCTGGTGCCCACCCTGATTTTCGACGAAGTGGACGTCGGCATCGGAGGCGGCGTGGCGGAGATCGTCGGGCAACTGCTGAAGCAGCTCGGTGCCGAGCGCCAAGTGCTGTGCGTGACCCACCTGCCCCAGGTGGCGGCGCAGGGCGATCATCACTGGCAGGTCAGCAAGAACACCCGCGATGGCGGCGTGGCGAGCAGCATCCAGGGGCTGGAGCGGGAGGCGCGCATTGACGAGATTGCCCGCATGTTGGGCGGGGTGGATATTACCGATACCACCCGCAAACACGCGGCGGAGATGCTGGAAGTTAAATAGGCTCTTTGGCGGCGATCTTGGCGCTGAATTTCGCCGCGTTGATCATGTGCGCCATCGGCGATCTTGTCGATGCAGTCGTCGGCTTTGATGTGGAAAGTGAGCTTGCGCCCTTCGGCTTTCTCCAGTCGAACCTTGACGGTGACAGTCAGATCGCGTTCGCATTGACCAGCAAAAATTGCTTATGTCATAGTCGGTAACGGCGTGGTTGTGAATGTGGCAAATGAAAACGGCGAACCGAAGTTCGCCGTTTGTATCGGTGGGCATTTAAGCCCTTGTTGCCGATAGTCCCCACCATCGGAATGCCTGATACGAAGTATATTGTACAAGACAACGCGGACGAAAGGCAAGCAAATGATTTATCGTTTAGGTCTGGATGTTGGCACGGCCTCGGTTGGCATTGCAGCCATGGAGTTGAATCAAGACGGTGAACCGGTGCGGTTGGCAAACCATCTGGTACGCATCTTTGATGAACCGCTGGAAAAAGGGCAGGGCGGGCTTGCCTCGAAAAAGGTAGGGCGGCGCAAGGCTCGGATGCAGCGTCGCCAGATAGATCGTCGTGCGGCAAGGTTGCGTCGCATCGCTCAATTAAGCGAGTTGCTTGGCCTCAAGTGTGGCGATATCCTGCCAGATGACGGCAACACGTTACCGCGTCTACGGGCGCAGGCTGCCACGGAACGGATAGAGATTGCCGATCTGTTGCGCATCCTTCTGCGCCTATCCAAACGGCGCGGCTACAAGGGCGAATTCAAAGAAAACAAAAAAGGCCCAGTGGCGGAAGGTTCCAGCGAACTGGGGCTTGCCATGAAACAGCTTGCAGAATCGCAAGGTGTAAACGAAATTACGCTCGGTCAATATCTGTTGCACCGGTTGGAGAATGGACAGCCCACCAAGCTTAAGATCAAGGAAGTAGGCGATGACACCAAGAGCAAGAAAGAACAGACGGATGGTGATGCCAGCGGCGCGCTAAAAAATCTCTACGCGCTGCGCAAAACGGTCGAGAAGGAATTCGACATCATCTGGCAAAAACAATCCACTTTTCACGACATACTCAACCAGTCCCACAACGGTAAACCGTTGAAAGAGCATTTCAAGGAAGCCTTGTTTTACCAGCGCCCGTTGAAATCTGCCAGCGATCTGGTGGCGCAATGCTCGCTCGAACCCACTCTGTCGCGCGCGCCGCGTGCGCAGATGGCTTTTCAGCGTTTCCGCATTGAGAAGACCTTGGCTGATTTGCGTTGGGGCGCGGGGAGAAATGCCCAGCCCTTGCAGACTCAACAGAAGGCCGTCTTGCGGGATTTGCTCGATCAAACCGACAAAATCAAATTCGAGGGTATTTACGAGGAACTTGAAAAAGCTGGATTCCCTAAGCCACAGGGCAAAGGGTTGAATCTCGACCGTGCCAGCCGCGAAGAGTTGCTTGGTAATGCCACGCTGGCGGCGTTACGCAAGCTGGATAAATATGGCAAGAAGCATCACCCGGATCGCGCTGCCGAGTTGGAAAAACAATTCCGTGCGCTGGATGAGAAAACCCAGATCGCCACAATCAACTTTCTGGCCGAGATCGGCTCGCCGGAGCAGCTTGATGATCCTGAATGGCATCAGGTATTTGTCAAAAAGGACGGCACGCCACGTCGATTCAATGACGCGCTGGTAGGCTTCGTCAATCAGATCAAGGAACATGAGCAATTCGACCGTCTGAACAAAATGGGCTTTGATGGCGGTCGCGCTTCCTATTCCGTCAAGGCTTTGAACACACTGGCCGATTGGCTGGATGAGCCGAACTGGCCGGGTGACTGGCAGGCCGACATGAAACGCATGGATGAAGAAGCCGCCATTCGCGTGTGTTACCCGCAATCGCTCAATCGTGAAGTCAAGCAATTGGACAAGCTGCCAGCACCGGAATCCACGGGTAATTCGGTGGTGGACGGCGCGCTGCGGCAAATTCGTTGGGCGATCAACAAGGTAATCGACGAACTGGGCATGCCTCCGTCTGAAATCGTGGTGGAAATGGCACGGGAAATGAGCTTGGGCATCACTCGCCGCAATGAACGCGAAAGCGATAATTCTGCTCAACAGAAGGCGCGCAGCTTTGCCGAAAAAGAAATTCGCGCGCATGGGCAAACGCCGACACCATCGAGGATTAGACGCTATCTGCTGTGGGCAGAGCAGGACAAGAGTTTTTGCCCGTATTGCAACAAAACTATCGGGATTGCCGAAGCCCTGTCCGGTGCCGCCACCGAGTATGAGCACATGCTGCCGCGTTCGCTGACCCAAGTGGGCATGAAGCGTTCTGAAATCGTGCTCGCCCATCACGCCTGCAATCAGGAGAAAGGCGAGCGCACTCCTTGGGAAGCATGGGGAAATACGGATCGCTGGCAATCTGTCGAAGCGGCTGCCGCGCGTTTTGAAAAGAAAAAATCCTTCCGCAAAGCCAAGCTGCTGCGCCTTAAGGATTTTGAGCGCGAAGTGCTGACCGACGAATCGGTGAATGGATTTGCTGATCGGCAGTTTCACCAGACCTCGTGGATTGCCAAGACGGCCGCACAATGGCTGGACTGCCTGTGTCCGAACAAGGTTTCGGTATCGCGCGGGGAAATGACGGCGATGCTGCGCCGCAAGTGGGGACTGGAAACCGTCATTCCCGAAGTGCGCATCGAAAGTGAGTTGCCGGTGCTGGATGATGAAGGTAAGCCAATGGCACCGGAAGATTTTGCCAAACTAAAAAAATTCCTTGAGGGGCATCCCGTCACCCGTTCTGACCGCGAAGGGAATCCGGGTTTCGATTTCAACCGCCGTCCTGATAAGCGGCTCGACCATCGTCATCACCTAATAGACGCCGTAACGCTGGCACTCACCTCGCGCGGCATGTTCCAGAAAATGGCGAAAAACTATAAGGCTGCCGCCGAAAAAATGCAGCCATGCGATGGCGAAACCGTCGAGGAGCGCGAACGCCGGATGAAGGGAGAAACGCGCTTGCGCTTGGAAACGGTAGAACCGCCCTTACGCGATGTGCGCGCACAGGCGATGGAAGCTGTTCGGGAATGCCGCATTTCCATCAAGCCGGATCGTTATCCTGATGGCGCCATTTTCAAGGACACCGCTTACGGCGTGGCGCAACGAGAGGGCGAGGAGAAAATTCGTTTGACCTTGCGGCAGGCTGTCGCCGACCTCGGTAAATCACAAGGCAAGACCAGCGTGGAAGCCGCCCGTAAGGCTATCGCTAGCATTGTCAGCGACGATGTAAGGCGCATCATTGCGCAAGTGTTTGAAGCGCGGCTGGCGAATGGCATAAGTGCTGATGTCGCGTTGAAAGAACCATTTGTTCACCCGCTCTACAATAAGCCTATCCGCAAGGTATGCTGTTTTATGGGCTATGCTGAAGATGCCCAGCCGATTGTCCATACCAGCCGTAGCGGTGAACACCGCAAGTATCTGGTAAATGAGGGCTACGCCTATCTGGAACTGGCGACCGATGGCGCGCAGGAACCACGGCTGGTGAAAATTCGCGATGCGATGCGGGACAAATACAAGCCTGCTAAACCCGGTATCGTGCGGCTTTATAAGGGGGACACGGTCAAGGATGAAAAAGACGGCAGGCTTTATAAAATTGGCTATTTCAAGGCAGAAGGGAACATATTTCTCATCCCAATATTTGACCCGAGAAGCTACGATAAAATTAAGGAGCCTTCTTCCAGCAAGAAAAGTGTTGCATTCACCCAAGCTGCTAAGCGGCTTTCGTTAGTTAATTAATTAGGTATCGCTGTTATGTCTGAACAGCGTGTTCTGGTCATTGAAAACCCCGCTCGGCTGTGCATAGACATCGGGCGTTTGAAAATCGAGCGTGACGGATTCGCGCACACTCACATCGCCCCCGGCGACATTGCCGTGCTCTGCCTGGAGCACCACACGATCACGCTGTCGGTTGCTGTGTTGCGCACCCTTGCCGAAGCAGGTTGCGCCGTGCTGGTGACAGATGCGCGGCATTTGCCTTGTGCCATGCTGCATCCTCTTGCCGCCACTGGGCTGGATGCGGGCAGGCTGCGTCAGCAGATCGCCTTGGATGCCAGAGAACAACGTGCCGCACTGTGGCAACAACTGGTTTCTGCCAAGCTCGCTACCCAAGCCGCAGCCCTGCGCATTCTTGAGCGCAACGGCGCATTGCGGCTGGAACGGCTTGCCACGCAAGTGCAGCCCGGAGATAAGAGCAATACGGAAGGGCAAGGGGCGAAACACTACTGGAGCAATTTGTTTCCTGATTCATTCCGGCGCTGCAAGGAGGGCGCGGAAGATCCGCTAAATGTGCGCCTCAATTATGGCTACGCCGTGCTGCGCGCCATGATTGCTCGCGCACTGGCCGCCGCCGGACTGAATGCCGCGCTGGGGCTTGGGCATTGCAATGCGGGCAATGCCTTCAATCTGGCGGATGATTTTATCGAGCCTTATCGTTTTCTGGTGGATGTGCATTTGGTGGGCGATGCCGATACTTGGAGTGAGGCTCCAGAATTTGATAGCCGTGCCAAGCAATCGCTGCTGAGCTTCGTTAAACAATTGGTGCGCGTGGCGGGTCAGGATATGCGATTGCACGCGGCAATTGATGCCACGGTAGCGAGCTTTGTGCGCATACTGGACGGCAAGGGCAAGCAATTGCTGCTTCCTGACGGAATAGCCATTTCAGGAGATGAGCCTTGGGCATTAACGGATGGCGGGTAATGTGGGTGATCGCAGTGTACGATTGCCCGATGACCGAGCGCGAGGAGCGGCGCGATTACACGCTTTTTCGCAAGAGTCTGTTGCAGGAAAACTTTTTCCAGTTGCAATACTCGTTGTATGTACGGCACTTTCCAACGATGGCTGTAGCCGAAGCAACTGTCCAGCGTATCCGCTTGGGTATCCCCGCAGGGGCGCAAGTCGTTTTCTTCCTCGTCACAGATAAGCAGTATGCGATGACCCGTGAATTTTTTGGTACCAAACCGACAAGAAAAAAGCTCGACGTGCCGGAGCAAGTTGAGCTTTTTTAGAGCTACTTTGCAATCAAAACAACTGATTGCGTGCGTGACAGTTTATCAGGCATTCCGATGGTGGGGTATCGGAACTGTTCATTCCGTGGACAGAACATGGACACAAAGTTTATCAGGCATTCCGATGGTGGGGTATCGGAACTTGACTGTTGGCGTCTTGAGTGCATTAGGTAGTTTATCAGGCATTCCGATGGTGGGGTATCGGAACTACTCACTCGAGATGGTGTCCAGTGGCGGAAGTTTATCAGGCATTCCGATGGTGGGGTATCGGAACTGTATCAATTGGCGGTGTTAATTATGCACCAGTTTATCAGGCATTCCGATGGTGGGGTATCGGAAGCCTTGTCCAATGAGGAATGAGCCTGAACGAGGCCTGTATTTCCAACCAGGAATGAGCCTGAAGCGGCAAGATT
>PFJY01000001.1 GCA_002784065.1 Hydrogenophilales bacterium CG_4_10_14_3_um_filter_58_23
AATTTTTCTTTTTTTAACCCGGTCAATCTGAACAATTGAATCACCCGGATCGACACCGCTTCAGGCTCATACCTGAATTGGAAAATACTCGTCTTATGCGACCTTGGCCCCCTGCGCTGTTGCGGCCGGGAATATCGTGCTACCATGCAACGCAGCCGGATTTTCCATTAAAACAAGGACAATACCATGCCGGAGCAGCCCTCACTCGACGAACAAACCGAGATCAAGAAACGCGCCATCCGACGCGTTATTGTCGCTTCTGTCCTAGTGGCAGCCGCCATCGCAGCACTCACCGTCCTGACCCGCTACAAATCGGAAACGCCCGTCACCCGGACCACCACGCAGGGCACCGTGCTTCCCCCCGTCGCACAACCCGAACCCACCGCACCGGCACCGGCACCGGAAGAAATAGCCTCCCCACCGACCACCCCGCCAGCGCAGGAAGCTCAACCCACCACGCCACCACCGCCACCTCCAGAGGTAGTGAACGCACCCACACTAGCCACTCCGGCCGGACCGGCGTCCAAAGCTGCCAAACCAATGTCCGTCAGACTCGGTGCTGAAGCCGAAGTTTCCGCCCGCCCCGCCCCAGCCAAGCCTGCCGCCGCCCAACCTCAAACCGCTACACGTGCCACCCAGGAAATGCTGCCCGCGCAACCGGCAAAAGTCATCGCCGAAAGATCAGCCGAAAAAACATTGTCACCCGCCAAGACCGCCGAGCCCGCGTTCAAAGGTTATACCGTGCAGCTCGGCGTATTCTCCAACCCGACCAATGCCCTCCAACTACAAGAAAAACTGGCGCAGAACGGCATCAAGTCCCACACCGAAACCAAGCTCCATGTCGGTCCGTTCCAAAGCAAGGCCGAAGCCGACCAGGCGCTGGCGAAAATCCGTTCGCTGGGCATCAGCGCAGTGGTGGTGCCAGTTCGGTAAATCCAGCGATGTGGCAATATGCGCTGAAAATTGCACTCACTGCGGCCATCATCGTAGCCGTCTCCGAAATCGCAAAGCGCAGCTCGTTCTGGGCCGCAGCACTGGCGTCATTGCCGCTCACCTCGCTGCTTGCCCTCATCTGGCTCTACGTCGAAACCGGCAACACGCAAAAGGTCGCCGCGCTCTCGCAAGGCATTTTCTGGCTGGTTATCCCCTCGCTGCTGCTATTCGTCCTGCTCCCCCTGCTCTTGCGTGCCGGCTGGAGTTTTTGGGCCAGCCTCGGCACCTCCTCGGCAGCTACCACTGCGGCGTATTTCGGCATGGTGTGGATAATGGGACGACTTCACATCAATGCATAGCGGGCGTAGGGCGTCAAAAGCTGCGCGCATTGCGCCGCATGAAAATCCCCTCGATACTGTCGTCATGCCTGATTACCGTCGCGCCTGGCATCCGGGCGGCACTTACTTCTTTACCGTCAATCTGCTGCAACGGCAGGGCAACGACCTGCTGGTTCGTCATGTGGACTTGCTGCGTGAGGCGGTGAGATCGGTACGGCAACGCCATCCCTTCATCATCCATGGTTGGGTGGTGTTGCCCGATCACCTGCATTGCATCATCGAACTCCCCGCCAATGATGCCGACTTCGCGACCCGATGGCGATTGATCAAAATGGAATTTTCCAAGGCATTGCCAAAAACAGAACGTCGCTCCCAGATTCGCGTTGCACGCGGCGAGCGAGGCATATGGCAACGCCGTTATTGGGAACATTTGATTCGCAATGAGGCGGATTTTTGTGCGCATATGGATTACGTTCACATCAACCCGCTCAGGCATGGCTTGGTCAGGTGTGTGGGTGATTGGCCATACTCGACGTTTCATCGACTGGTGGAGCAGGGCGTTTATCCGACGAATTGGGCGGGTGGCGGTGAAGATGTGCTTGAATATGAAGATTGACATGCGGCGCAATGCGCTTCGCTTATTGACGCCCTACGCCTTATGCGGGTTGCGCCGCATGAATACTCCCTTCTTCGCACAGTCATTGCCGTGCGAAATTTCATGTGGCGTCGCCTAAAATAGTGCCCCGAACTTAACGACAATCCCCGCTTCATTTTGATCCGCCTGGTATTCGCAATCTGCTCCGATGCCCGGCACAAACACCAGTTTTTCCCCGCTGAACAGCAACGGTAGCCTTTGCCGCTGCCAGGGAGGAATTCCCGCCTCTTGCAACAGGTTTTTCAAACTGCGCGTGGGCCGGAGGCAATCCGGGCGCAACCGCTCGCCGCCCTGGCGCAACCTGATCGTGACCGGTGCGGCAGTCAGCCTGGCCAGGCTCAATCCCTGCCCCGTCGTCCGCTCGAACACCAGCCTGCCTCCCAGCCCAGGCAAATCCAGCCTGTCCTGGAGCGCCCAGATCAATGCCGGTTCCGGCGGAGGCGCAGGAGTCTTTCTCTCGATATGCACCTCGCCGCGATAACGCCGGATCACGGCGTCTCCCAAGACAATGCGGATTTGGGCATCGTCACGGGCGCTGCATAGCTGCTGCAACAGGTTTTCCAGCCTGCCGGCAGGAGGCATGGGCATTCCGAATTCCCCCAGCCAGTAGCGCAACAGGTTCCTGGCGCGCGCGCCGGACAGGCTGCGCAGGGCATCCACCCGCAAATTGCCATTCACCACCGCAATCGTGCAATCCAGCCGCGCAAGGTCGTCCGACAGTTGCGCGCTTTCCGCCAGATTGCGGCTGGCACGGGCAAAGGTGTCGCGGTAGCCAGGGAAACGCAGCTCCAGCGCAGGCATGACCTGATGACGCAAGTAGTTGCGATCGTAAGCAATATCGGCGTTACTCTCGTCCTCAACCCATTCCAACCCGCGCAGGGCTGCGTAATCGAGAATCAAGCGACGCGGCACATCGAGGAGCGGGCGAAGTAGGAGCGGGCTTGCCCGCGATAAGCGCTGATTCGCGGGCAAGCCCGCTCTTACATGCTGACAGCCGAGTTCAGCCATCGCACTCATTCCCTTCGCACCGGCGCCGCGCAGCAACTGCAACAGCAGCGTTTCCGCCTGATCGTCGAGATGCTGCGCCAGCACGATAAAATCGGCTGGCTGTCCGGCAAATGCCCGATAGCGGGCGTCCCGCGCCAGCGCCTCCAGACTCTCGCCAGATTGGCGCTTGAGATCGACCTTAACGACTTGAAAAGGAATGTCGTACCCGACGCATAACCGGGCGCAGAAATCGGCCCAATCGGCCGCATTCGGGCTGATCTGATGGTTGACGTGAACGGCGGAAAGAGGGAAATGCAGGCTGTCGCGAAGCTGTGCCAGAATATCGAGCAGAGCCACGGAATCCGCCCCGCCGCTCAGGGCCAGCGCGAGATGCCGACCCGGTTGAACCCAATTTTTTAGTTTGGCTTCGACAAACGCGGACAGATCACTTGGCAGCAGCTTCTTTGAATTTGCCATAGCCCATCAGGCGCTCGAAACGCGATTTAAGCAGATCGTCCAGCGACTGATCCTGTAGCCGGCGCAGGCTTTCCTGCAAGGCTTTTTTCAGGTTTTGCATGACCACATCCGGGTCGCGGTGCGCGCCGCCGAGCGGCTCGCTCACGATCTTGTCGATCAGGCCGAGGGTTTTCAGGCGGTTGGCGGTGATCCCCATGGTTTCTGCGGCTTCCGGCGCCTTGTCCGCGCTCTTCCACAAGATCGAGGCGCAGCCCTCCGGCGAAATCACGGAATAGCTCGAATATTGCAGCATCAGCATGACATCGCCGACGCCGATGGCCAGCGCGCCTCCCGAACCGCCTTCGCCGATGATGGTGCAGATGATCGGTGTGCGCAGTTCGGACATCACATACAGGTTGCGCGCAATCGCCTCGGACTGGCCGCGCTCCTCCGCGCCGATGCCGGGATAAGCGCCCGGCGTGTCGATAAAGGTCATGATCGGCAGGCCGAATTTCTCCGCCTGGCGCATCAGACGCATGGCCTTGCGGTAGCCTTCGGGGCGCGGCATACCGAAATTGCGGTAGATTTTCTCCTTGGTGTCGCGGCCCTTCTGCTGGCCGATCACCATCACCGGTTGACCGTTGAAACGCGCCAGACCACCGACGATTGCCGGATCGTCGGAAAAGGCACGGTCGCCGTGCAGTTCCTCGAAATCGGTGAAGATATTTTGAATGTAGTCGAGCGTATAGGGCCGCTGCGGGTGCCGGGAAACCTGGGAAACCTGCCAGGCTGAAAGCTTGGCGTAAAGATCCTTGGTCAGCGCCTGATTCTTTTTCTGTAGCCGCCCGATCTCCTCGGAGATATCCACGGCGGAGTCATCCTGCACGAAGCGGAGCTCCTCGATCCTGGCCTCTAGCTCGGCTATCGGCTGTTCAAAATCAAGAAAAGTGGTTTTCATAGGCAAGCAGTTTCAAATTCATGAAGGCGTTATGATACAACAACCAAGGCAATAGGCTAGCAGCCTGTATAATTCCGCCATGCCCAACATCTCTTCACGCGCCTATTCCACAGCCGACGCCGACAATCTGGCCGCAACCGGCCTGCACCCAGTACTCGCCCGCATCTACGCAGCCCGCGGCATTCAGGATATGCGGCAGCTCGAACACGAGTTGAGCGCCCTGCTCCCTTTTCCCGCAATGAAAAATGCCGAGGAAATGGCGCGTCGGCTGGCGGATGCGATAGGGGCCAGCAAACGCCTGCTGGTTATCGCCGATTACGACTCCGACGGCGCCACCGCCTGCGCGGTGGCAATCCGCGCCCTGCGCGAGTTCGGCGCAACCGTGGACTACCTCGTCCCCAACCGCTTCGAATACGGCTACGGACTGACGCCGGAGATTGTACGTCTGGCAGTGCATGTAGGGTGCAATAAGCGAAGCGCATTGCACCATGTCGAGCAACATACGGCGCAATGCGCTTCGCTTATTGACGCCCTACGCGATTTGCCCATAGATCGAAGTGGCAAACCCGACATCCTCATCACCGTAGACAACGGCATCAGCAGCGTAGCGGGCGTCGAAGAGGCCAACCGGTTGGGCATGCAGGTGCTGGTCACCGACCACCACCTGCCCGGCGACTTTCTTCCCGACGCCGCCTGCATCGTCAACCCGAGCCAGCCCGGCTGCGGCTTTCCGAGCAAGAACCTGGCCGGCGTGGGCGTCATCTTCTACGTCATGCTGGCGCTACGCGCAGAGCTGCGGAATCGGGGAGCGTACACGGCCCAGCCCGAACCCAACCTGGCGAAGCTGCTCGATCTGGTCGCACTGGGCACGGTAGCCGACGTGGTGAAGCTGGACGACAACAACCGCATCCTGGTTCACCAGGGACTCAAGCGTATCCGCGCTGGACGGGCCTGTCCCGGCATCAATGCAATACTGAAAGTGGCGGGCAGAAAAGCAGAAAAAGCTTCGACTTACGACCTCGGCTTCGTCGTCGGCCCCCGCCTGAATGCCGCCGGACGCCTGGACGACATGGCGCTGGGCATCGAATGCCTGCTCGCCGACAGCGAGGAACGGGCCTTCACTATGGCGCAACAGCTCGATGCCCTCAACCGCGAACGGCGCGAAATCGAGGCGGACATGCTGGCGAGTGCCGAGACAGCCACTCAAGATTCAGCGCGTAGCGCTATCCGCCAAATGGAGTCCAATACGTCGGAAGGCGCTACGCTTTTCCGACCTACGGACTGTTTTTCACTCTGTTTGTACGACCCGGACTGGCACCAGGGCGTGATCGGCATCCTCGCCTCGCGCCTCAAGGACAAAACCCACCGCCCGGTGATCGCCTTCGCCCGTAGCAATAATGGCGAGCTGAAAGGCTCTGGACGCTCGATCCGCGGCCTGCACCTGCGCGACGCGCTGGACCTGGTCGCCAAACGCAAACCCTATTTGCTGCAAAAATTTGGCGGCCACGCCTTCGCCGCCGGGTTGACCATCCAGGAATGTCATTTCGAGGAATTCACCGCCACCTTCGAAGAAATCGCCCAATCCCTGCTCACCCCGGCAGACCTGGAACGCATCATCGAATGCGACGGCAGCCTGGAAATCCCGGCCATGAACCTGAATCTGGCCAAGGCCCTGACGGAGCAGGTATGGGGACAGGGCTTTCCGCAACCGGCCTTCCAGGAAACATTTGTCGTTAAAAGCCAGCGCGTGGTGGGCGAAAAACACCTGCGCCTCAAGCTCGGCAAGGCCGGCCAGATTTTCGACGGTATCCTGTTTTTTCACAATGAACCGCTACCGGACTGGATCAACGCGGTTTACCGGCTGGATGTGAACGAGTACAACGGTTCGCAAAGCCTGCAATTGATGATCGAGTATTGGGAAGAGGCCAGCGAAGGGTAAAAGATGAATGGAAATTTCTCATCAAACCCCTACGAAGTTTACCCCGCAAGGAATTCACAGCCCCAGGAAATCTTAGCTCGATCAAGATAAGCCTTGAATATTGAGGTGCAATGTTCCATAAATGAGATAGGCGGTTATTATTGGATTGGTTGGATTTTGAAATCTTTCCTGGTGCAATAAAAGCCCGGCGGCAGAAGGGTCACGATGAGCATGGACATCTTTCGCATCATCAGGTGGAAACCCGGCACCTGGAGCGGGGCGGCGCTGTATGTCTGCACCCTGGCCGCCGTCCTTGGCGCGATCTGGGTGCATTACCAACTCGGACAGCACTACCAGATCTACATGTTCTTCCTGCTGCCGGTCATCATCGTGAGCTGGTATGGCGGCGGAAAGGCGGGCAACCTGTTCAGCCTGCTCAGCGTGATCGGCTGGCTGGTGGCGGATCTGAGCATGCGGCGCGGGAATTCCTTCTGGGCGGAAGTGTTCAACGATTTTGTCCGCCTCAGCGTGCTCCTGATCGTGGTATTAATAGCCAGCCGCCTGCGCATCGCGCTCGACCGCGAACACGACATGGCGCGTCAGGACACCCTCACCGGCCTCGCCAACCGGCGCGCCTTCTATGAGTTGGGCGAGATCGAGGCAGAGCGTTCCCGGCGCTACAACCACCCTTTCACCGCCCTGTTCATCGACCTCGACAACTTCAAGGCCGTCAACGATACCAAGGGGCATGACGAGGGCGACCGCCTTCTGAAAGCCGTCGCGGAGGTTCTCCATTCCCGCCTGCGCACCACCGACATCTGCGGACGGCTGGGCGGCGATGAGTTCGCCGTGCTGCTGCCGGAAACCGGCGAAAAGGCCGCCGCGATTTTTGCCGCCGAACTGCGTGCCGACCTGATAGATGCCATGAAAAAGCACGGCTGGGCGGTCACCTTCAGCATCGGCGTCGCCACCTTCCACACCACGCCCGATAGCCTCGATGAGCTGATCGAGAAGGCCGATGCGCTGATGTACACCGTCAAGCAAGGCGGCAAGAACGCCATCCGGCAGGAAGTGTATTGACGAAAAAAACCATTAACCACAGAAATCGAGCAGGTTAGCGCAGCGTAACCCGCCAGATGCCCTCATCATTCGGCGCGATGCCCGAGGGTTATTGCGCTCTACGCTTGCTAACGACTCTCACCCCTTCTCACCCATCCCCCAGCAACTGTCTCACCGTGTATAATTCCTTGCTTTGACCCACAGAGCAATGAACCATGGAAGCCGAACAACTCAACGCCATCGCCAACCGGCTCGAAAACCTTTCCGTACGGGCCACCGACCTGCGGAGGTATCTTTGACTACGATACCAAGCAGGAACGCCTGACCGAAGTCGTCCAGCTGCTGGAAAACCCGGCGATTTGGGATGACGCCAAACGCGCTCAGGAACTGGGCAAGGAGCGGCGCGTCCTGGAAGCGATTGTCGAAACCCTGACCAAACTCGATCAGAGCCTGCACGACAGCGCCGACCTGTTCGAGATGGCGAAGGAAGAAGGCGACGACGCCACCCTGGAGAGCGTCGCGGCGGACGCTGAAGCTCTGGAGAAAACCGTGGCGGAAATGGAATTCCGCCGCATGTTCTCCCACCCGATGGACCCCAACAACTGCTTTATCGACATCCAGTCCGGCTCCGGCGGCACCGAAGCGCAAGACTGGGCCTCGATGCTGTTCAGGATGTACGTGCGCTACTGCGAGCGCAAGGGCTTCAAGGTGGAAATCCTGGAGGAATCCGCAGGCGAGGTAGCGGGACTCAAGAGCGCGACGCTTAAAGTCTCAGGCGACTATGCCTTTGGCTATTTGCGCACCGAGATCGGCGTCCACCGCCTGGTGCGAAAATCCCCCTTCGATTCCGGCAACCGGCGCCATACCTCGTTTGCCAGTGTTTTCGTCTACCCCGAAGTGGATGACTCCATCGAAGTGGAGATCAACCCGGCCGATCTGCGCATCGACACCTTCCGCGCTTCGGGCGCGGGCGGCCAGCACATCAACAAGACCGACTCGGCGATCCGCATCACTCACCTGCCGACCAACGTCGTGGTGCAGTGCCAGAATGACCGTTCGCAACACAAGAACCGCGCCGAGGCCATGTCGATGCTGAAAGCCCGGCTGTACGAGCTGGAACTGCGCAAGCGCAACGAGGAAAAGCAGGCGATGGAGGACACCAAGACCGACATCGGCTGGGGCCACCAGATCCGCTCCTATGTGCTCGACCAGTCGCGCATCAAGGATCTCCGCACCAATTTCGAAACCGGCAACACCCAAGCGGTGCTTGACGGCGACCTCGACGACTTCATCAGCGCCAGTTTGAAACAAGGGGTGTAACACGGCACGCCAACCAGAAAGCGCTCGACTGGTCACAGTTTTTACGTTAGGTTTTAAACACCTATCTGCAGGAGGGGAAAAATGGCACTCAAACATGAGATTGAGCAGGCGATCGCGGACCATGCCGCATGGAAGGCGCGTTTCCGCGACTTCATCAATGGAAAACTCGAGCTCGACGCCCCTACGGTGGGGAAAGACAACCATTGCCAGTTCGGCAAATGGATCGAGAAGGAAGGGGAAAGGATGCTGCTGCCCAAGGAGGTTCACGATGAGATATTCAGCCTCCACGCCGAATTCCACCGGGTCGCCGCCACGGTTGTCGAAAAGAAAAAGCGCGGCGATATCCATGGCGCACAGCAGGATATCACCTCGAATGGCTCGTTCGGTCGGGCCAGTTCTGCATTAATGCAGCGTATGCTCAAGCTCAAGGTCTAATTTATTAATCATGACCCACGCCGGCCAGGCAGTGCCTCGCCGTTAACCTTTTTTGATCCAAGATTGCCATCATGACCAACGAACAAGTGCCCCCACCCCAGGACGAAAACCAGCTCATCGCCGAGCGCCGCGACAAGCTGAAGAAGTTGCGCGAGGACGGCATCGCCTTCCCTAACGACTTCGACCGCACCCACATGGCGGACGACTTGCACGTCGCCCACGACGACAAGGACAAGGAAACGCTTGAAAGCGAAAAGATCGAAGTTGCGGTCGCCGGCCGCATGATGCTGAAACGGGTGATGGGCAAGGCCAGCTTCGCCACCATCCAGGACATGAGCGGGCGCATCCAGCTCTACATCAGCAACGACCATGTTGGCCTTGAAACCCACGACGCCTTCAAGCATTGGGACATGGGCGACATCATCGCCGCCCGAGGCACCCTGTTCAGAACCAAGACTGGCGAGCTGACGGTGCAGGTCGCCGAGATCAGGCTGCTGACCAAATCGCTGCGTCCACTGCCGGAAAAATTTCACGGCCTGACCGACCAAGAGCAGAAATACCGCCAGCGCTACCTCGACCTGATCACCAACGAGGAAACGCGCAAAACCTTTCTGGCGCGCTCGAAAATCATCCAGACGATCCGCAATTTCCTGGTGGAACGCGGCTATCTCGAAGTGGAAACGCCGATGATGCATCCCATCCCAGGCGGTGCCTCGGCCAAGCCCTTCACCACCCACCACAACGCGCTGGACATGGACCTGTTCCTGCGTATCGCGCCGGAGCTTTACCTCAAGCGGCTGGTGGTGGGCGGCTTCGAAAAGGTGTTCGAGATCAACCGCAATTTCAGGAACGAGGGCCTCTCCATCCGCCACAATCCCGAATTCACCATGATTGAGTTCTACGAGGCGTACCGGGATTATCGCTACCTGATGGATTTGACCGAACAGATGTTCCGCGAAACGGCGAAAGCCGTGCTCGGCCACGCGGTGGTGGAATACCAGGGCCATACCATCAACCTGGCTCAACCTTTCGACCGGCTCACCGTCACCCAGGCGATCCAGAAATACAATCCGGGAAGGTTTACCGACGATGAGATCAACAACCGCGTCTTCCTGAAGGCGCAGCTGGAGAAAATGGGTACCGATCATCACCTTATCGATGGCGTCGGCGGGCTGCAACTCTCCCTGTTCGAGGAAACCACCGAGCAACTGCTGATCCAGCCGACCTTCATCATCGACTACCCGGCCGAAGTCTCGCCGCTGGCGCGCAGCAACGATGCCACCCCCGGCATCACCGAACGCTTCGAACTGTTCGTCGTCGGTCGCGAAATCGCCAACGGTTTCTCCGAACTGAACGACCCGGAAGACCAGGCGGAGCGCTTCATGGCGCAGGTGCGGCAGAAGGAAGCGGGCGACGCCGAGGCGATGCACTACGATGCCGACTACATCCGCGCCCTGGAATACGGACTGCCGCCCACCGCCGGCGAGGGCATCGGCATCGACCGCTTGGTCATGCTGCTGACCGACAGCCCGAGCATCCGCGACGTCATCCTGTTTCCGCAGATGCGGCGGGAAGATTGATTTAAGGCTAAAATCTAAGTTGCAACCGGCTATCAGGGCGCCCTTCCGGACGCCCTTTTTTATTACCAAAATTTAATAACCCAGTCTCGTCAACAACGTATATCCTTCAGCGCCAATTAAAGTAGCTTGCTTGTCAAAGCCCGTTCGACTATCTATAAAATAGTCGGCGCACTGATATTTACCCACTACCCGGAGAATTTCATCATGTCAGAACTCACCAGCAAAACCAGCCCCTTCGTCATCGCCGCATCCATTGCGGTGATCATCGCCAGCATCGTCGGGGTCGGCGCCATGACCGGCCTGATTCCAGGCCGTAGCGCCAAAACCGAAGCACCGCCTGCGGCAAGTGCACCAGCCGAGTCTGACAAGACAGCCGGCGAGACCACAACGCCACCCCAACCAACCATGACGGCACAAGCCGATGCTGCGGTAGACAAGGCCAGCAAACCCGTCCCAGAAGAAAAACCCGTAGCGAAGCCGGCACACAAGGCCTCCGCACACAAACCCGCAGCCAAGGCGGCAATAACCGAGGAGAGTCCTAAACAATCACAGGCTCCCGTGTGCGACAACTGCGGCGTTATCACCGCCATCCGCACTGTCGAGCAGGCTGGCGAAGGTAGCGGCCTGGGCGCGATTGCTGGCGGCGTGGTAGGTGGGCTACTGGGACACCAGGTCGGCGGGGGTACTGGAAAGGATATCGCCACCATTGCCGGCGCTGTGGGCGGCGGCTATGCCGGACACCAGATCGAGAAGAAGGTAAAAACCGCCAAGCATTACGAAATCACCGTCCGCATGGATGATGGCAGCCACCGTACCATGGTGCAGAAAACCGAACCGGTGCTCTCCATCGGCGAAAAGGTGAAGATCATCGACGGCGCACTGGTGCGCAACTGATTCCTCAACCGGAAGGCACGGCGGAAAGTGTGAATGATGTAGAATCCTACTCAAATGTCCGCCCCCTCCCCCCAACATATTGAACTTCCGATCGTAGGCATGACCTGCGCGGCCTGTTCTGCGCGCCTCGAAAAGAACCTCAACAAACTGCCCGGCGTAAAAGCTGCGGTCAATCTCGCCAGCGAAAAGGCCCTCATCGAATTCGACCCGGCGCTGAACTCGCCCGCCGAACTGGTGCAAACCATCCAGAAAACCGGTTTTTCCATACCCGATCAAGAAGTGGTACTGGAACTGGAAGGCATGACCTGCGCCGCCTGCGCCGCACGGATTGAAAAGGTGCTGAACAAGATCGACGGCGTCAGCGCCACGGTTAATTTCGCCACTGAAAAAGCCCGCATCCGCGTTGCACCGGGCGCTGCCACGCTGGAAACGCTGATTGCCGCAGTGACCAAGGCCGGCTACGGCGCTCACGAATCGATCGGCACCAGCCGTGCGGAGGAAAAGCAGCGGCGCGCCATAGCATACCGGAAAGAACTGCGCGTTTTCTGGATTGCCGCAGTGCTTACCCTGCCGCTGGTAGCCCAGATGGGCCCAATGCTTTTCGGCCAGCATGTTGAGCTGCTTCCGCGCTGGCTGCAATGGCTGCTCGCCACGCCGGTGCAGTTCTGGGCTGGCAAACGCTTTTACGTCGGCGCCTGGCACGCCCTGCGCGGTGGCGGCGCCAACATGGACGTGCTGGTCGCACTCGGCACCAGCATGGCGTATTTCCTCAGCGCCGCCGTCACCCTGTTCGGCCTCGACCAGCATATTTATTTCGAAGCCAGCGCCGCCGTCATCACCCTGGTGCTGATGGGCAAGCTGCTGGAGGCGCGTGCCAAGGCGGGCACTTCGGCGGCGATCGAGGAACTTGTCAAACTCCAGCCAAAAACCGCGCGCATCGAGCGCGATGGCGAAATCGTCGAGGTCGATGCCGCCAGCCTCAAGGTCGGCGATGTGTTCGTCGTCCGCGCCGGCGAAAACATCCCGGTCGACGGCGAAGTGATTGAAGGCCGCTCCAGCGTGGGGGAAGCCATGCTGACCGGCGAAAGCCTGCCGGTGGTCAAAGACCTTAACGCGAAAGTATTCGCCGCCACGCAAAACCAGGAGGGCATGCTGAAGTGCCGCGCCACCGGCGTGGGCAGCCATACCGTGCTGGCCGGCATCATCCGCCTGGTGGAACAGGCGCAAGGCTCGAAAGCGCCGATCCAGCGCCTGGCGGACGTTATTTCCGGCGTTTTCGTGCCGGTGGTGGTCGCCATCAGCCTCGTCACTTTCGGCCTGTGGTGGAGCATCGGCGGCGAATTTACCGCAGCCCTGATCAACGCCGTGGCGGTGCTGGTCATCGCCTGCCCCTGCGCCTTGGGCCTCGCCACCCCCACCGCGATCATGGTGGGCACGGGAAACGGCGCGAAAGCGGGCATCCTGATCCGAAACGCGGAAGCGCTGGAGCAAGCGGAGAAAATCCGCATCCTGGTCGTGGACAAAACCGGCACCTTGACCGAAGGCCGCCCCGTGGTCACCGACATCGTTCCGGCAGAAGGGTGGGAGCGGCCTCCTGGCCGCGAAATTAACGATTCGC